>JANRJB010000236.1:0-18743 GCA_033764265.1 Rhodospirillaceae bacterium
GCTCGGGCCGCGCGACATAGTCGATCGGCGTGTAGTCGAGGATGAAACTGCCTTCAGGCCCGCCCTGCGCCGCGGCGTAGACCGGAAGGTCCTTCGCGCCCGCGGTCAACGGCACCATCGTCGCGCGCGGTTCGGCGCTGAAGCCCGCGCCGCCGCGGCCGTGCGCGGCGAACGTCGCGCCCGAAAGGTCGCGCCGGGCGGGCGTGAAGATATCGCCGGTCAGCATCATCGTGCCTGCGGCGCCGACCGAGGCGGCTGCGGCGCTCGCGTGAGTCTGCCGCCACTCGTATGGACCGTCGATAAAATCGAGCCCGTTGGCGGTTTCGAACAGTTGCCGGGCTTGCGACGGCGAGCCGGCCTTGACGCGTTCGGCGCGCCGCCGCCACTCCGCTCCGGTCAGGAACTGATGGGCAATGGCGCGCCGCGCGGCGGCCGAGTCTTCCGGCCAGGGCCTGAACCATGCGTCGCCGGTCAGGTCGTCGAGCGTGCAGGCCAACGCGCTTGAGATGGCGACCAGGGTTGCCCGCCGCGGCGACAGGATTCGTCCGGTCAGAATCTGCTGCAGCGCCGCCTCGTTGAGGGCGGCGGCCAAGGACAATTCCCGCGGCGATAGCCCCGCCGCCTTCATCCGGCGCGCGATGTTGCGCCGCAGGATCGCCGCGTCGGCCTCGGCGTCGGACGCCGGCGGCGGCACCAGCGGCACGTCGGGCATCTTCAGGTCGGCGGACAGCGCCGCAGTGCGCTCGTGATCGGCGGCACGCAACATGGCCCACAGTGCCGGATCGTCCGCGAGCGGCGGATAGGCGTTGGCCTGGTGGGCAACGGCGTTGCGGATGCGCTGCACGGCCGCGTTGGCCGCTGAGTCGGGCTTGATGTCGGTGTCTGGCTTGGTGCCGTATTCGCTCATGGCGGCTGGTGTCCTCCGTTTCGTCGCGCGGTTCAAGGCGTCGTCCTTGCCGCAAGATTTCCTTGACCTATAGGTTTTGATGCGGCTATACCCTGCCTTGCCCGCGTCGTGCGGTCAGTGGGATTGCGCGGGCGCAAATCTGGGGAACACGCCGATGTCGAAGTTTCCGTACAAGCCGCGCGCCCCGCAAAGTCTGAAGGCCGCCGTGTCGGCCGCCGTCGCCGACCTGGGCGGGCTGGACGCGGTTGCCGCCCTGCCCGGCGTGGGCCGCAGCCGCACCACCCTGTTCAAGTACGGCGACGACGGCGACGAGAACCTGTCGCACAACATGCCGATGGACGTGGCCGCGGTGCTGACGCGCGAGGCGGCGCGGCGCGGACTGGCCCCCACGCTGGCGTGGTGGCTGTCGGACCAGGCGGGCCTGCCGCCGGCGGACTCCGGCACGGCGCTGAGCCTGCCGCAGCTGGGCGCCCGCCTGGGCCAGGAAACCGCCGAGACCTTCGCCGCCCTGTCCGCCGCGCTGGCCGACAATGCCCTGTCGCCCGCCGAGCGGCGCGAATTGATCGCGGCGCTGGAGGACGTGGTGCGCGTGGCGCGCCTGGGCATCGCGGCGCTTTCTTGTGGCGCCGGGACCGCGCCCTGTCTTGGCGCCGGGTCCGCGCCGTGACCGCGCGCCATCCCCGCGCGAAGGCCGCGCCCGGCCCGAAAGACACCATTGCCGTGGTGACGTGCGCCGCCACCGGTCTGCCGGCGATCTACATGCGCACCAGGGACGGCCGCGAGTTCGAGCATCCGCTGTCGGTCGATCACGCCCTGGCGTTGTCGCGCGCGCTGTTCGACGCGGCCACCGCCGACTTCGCGTCGATTCATCATCCTCCCGCACACCCGTCGGACGTTCTTCCGGCCAACGCCGTGCCAGGCGGGAACGATGTCCATGTCCGACCATGCGGGCCGTCCGCCCCGAATTGAGTCCGACGAGGTCAAGCGCCGCACCGATCTGGCGGCGCTGATCGGCCGCGAGATCAGGCTGATCCGCACCGGCCCGCACCGCTTCAAGGGGCTGTGCCCGTTTCACGCCGACCGCGAGCCGAGCCTGCACGTCGACGCGGCCAAGGGCGTCTACAATTGCAGCCCCTGCGGCGCGGGCGGGGATTGCTTCAGCTGGGTGATGGCGCGCACCGGCGCGCCGTTCCGCGACGTGCTGAAGCGCCTGGCGGTCGAGGCCGGGCTGGTGGCGGATGGCCCCGGCCAAGCGTTGCCGCGGCCGAAGCCGATTGTCGTCACCCATGACGACGCGGCCGAGCGGACCCGGCGCGAGCAAGGACTCCACGACGCACGCATGGTCTGGCGTCAGTCCGGCCCGATCCGCCACGGCGATCCGGCCGACACGTATCTGACGGTGCGCGGCCTGTCGCGAGACAAAATGCCGGCCGCCGCCTCGGGTTCTTCTTTCGCGCCCGGGTCCGGCGCGGGCTGGCAGCCGAGCCTGCGCCTGAACCGGGCGTGCTTCCACTCGTTCGACCGAGCGACCGGCCAGTTTTCCGAGGCCCCGGCGCTGGTGTGCGCCGTGCAGGACATTTCCGAGCGCGGCCACAAGGGGCCGGTGGTGGGCGTGCAGCGCATCTACCTGAAGCCCGACGGCAGCGGCAAGGCCGCGCTGGAACCTGCCAAGAAGATGCTGGGCGCGTGCTGGCACAACGCGGTGTGCCTGACGCCGCTGGATCGCGCCGAAGTTCACATCGCCGAGGGCGTCGAGACCGCGCTGTCGGTGTTGATGGCCTTCTCGCCGGAGTCGACGTCGGGCATGGCCGTCCTGGCCGCCCTTTCGCTGGGCAACCTGGGCGCGGTGCGCCTGCCCGCGCACATCACCGACGTGACGCTGTGGACCGACAGCGACGAGACCGACCGCGATGCGGCGCGCGCGCTGGTGGAACGCGCATGCGCCACCCATGTCGCCGCCCGACGGCGGGTGCAGGTGTGCGCGGCCCCTGAAGGCCAGGACTGGAATGACGTGTTGAGGGGCATCGGCCGTCTACCGCTGAAAGGAAGTGCCGCATGACCGCAAACGACGCCCAGGCCGACCTGTTCGGCACCGCGGGCAATTTAGCCAACGCCGCGGGCGTGATCGCGTCGATCCCGGTGCAGCCGGGAAAGACCGACACCAGCGCGGCGGCCGCGCGGGCCATCGAGCCGGTGGCGGCGGCGCTGCGCCACCGCTGCCTGGCCGCGCTGCGCCGCGCCGGCGGCAAGGGGCTGACACCATCCGAATGCGCGGCCCGGCTGCGCGCCATCGTCCTGAGCATCCGCCCGCGCTTCACCGACCTGAAGGACGCGGGCTTCATCCGCGACTCAGGGATGCGGCGCGAGAACGCGCGCGGCCGGAAGGAAATCGTGTGGGTGGTGGCGTCATGAGCACGCTTGCTTCTTTTGGCGCCGGGTCCGCGCTTGCTTCTCGTGGCGCCGGGTCCGCGCTTGCTTCTCTTGGCGCCGGGTCCGCGCGGCCCGACATCCGCGTGCGGGAAGTGATCGCGCTGGCGGCGGCGCTCACCGGTCGGCGACCGGAGGACATGCGTTTCGGACCCGCGGATCGCCCGGGCCCCTTGAACGGCGCGGCCTGTCGCAATGTCGCGATGTTCGTCGCTGCGCTGCACTGCCCGCGCGCCGACGTGTGCCGCGTGTTCGCGGCGACGCCGGCGCAGCTGGACCAGGCGCGACAACTGATGGGGTGGTTCCTGGGCCTGCCGGCGGCGCACGCGGTAGAGGACCTGGCCGACCGGCTGCATCTGGCCTGCGTGCGGCTGAAGGCCGACCGCCGCCGGGCGCGGGCGATGCGTCGGCTGCGCCGCCGGTGGGCCGCAGACCCGGCGCAGCCGCGCTGGGTGTTCGAGCGCTGGCAACCCAAACGACCGCGCCCGCTGACGCCGGCGGAGCGCCGTGCGCGGGAAGGGGCGGAGGCTGCGGCGTGATGGGCCCCTACACCGTCATCTACGCCGATCCGCCGTGGCGGTTCGAGGTGTGGAGCGGCGAGACCGCCGTCAAGGCCCGCAAGAGCGGGACCGGAACCAACGTCGCCGCTGGGCATCACTACAACACCATGACCTTCGCCGACATCAAGGCGCTGCCGGTGCGCGACTGGGCGGCCGACGACGCGGCCCTGTTCATCTGGATCTGCTGGCCGATGCTGCCGGAGTCGCTCGACGTCATCGCCGCGTGGGGCTTCGACTACAAGACATGCGCCTTCTCCTGGATGAAGGCGCGCGTGAACCAGATCGACATGTTCCGCGACGACGCCGACGCGGCCGTCGGGATGGGGTACTGGACGCGCGCCAACTCGGAGGTCTGCCTGCTGGCGACGCGCGGCGCGCCCAAGCGGATCAGCGCGGGGGTTCGCCAGGGCATCATCGAGCCCCGCCGCGAGCACAGCCGCAAACCCGATTGCGTGCCCGAGCGGATCGTCGCGCTGATGGGCGACGTGCCGCGCCTGGAGATGTTCGCCCGCACCCGGCGCCCCGGCTGGGACGCCTGGGGCAACCAGACCGACAAGTTCGCCGCGCGCGGCGAACAGCCTGAACCAACGCCCGAATTGGAGCCCGCGCCATGCCCCTGACCGCGGCCGAAGAACGCGAGGTCGTCGAGTCCTATCGCGCCGGTATCGGCAGTCGAACGCTGGCGCGCCGATACCGGGTCGCGCCGGCGACCGTGCTCGACGCCGTGCGCCGCGCCGGCACAGCGGTGCGCCCGGCGCTGACGCCACGGCATACGCTGCTGCGCCAGGCGTGCGACCTGCGCGAGCTGTGCCAAAACCCGCCGCCGTGGCCGAAAGGCGCGCGGTTCGTCGACGCCGACGCCAAGGACCGCGCGCGGTGGCGAGGCCGGGTGCGGCCCAGCGCGCCGTTCGGCGCCGTGGCATTCCGTTCGCCCGTAGGGTGCGCCGCGGCGGCCTGCGTTGATGCGGCGTGAGGGGAAAATGGACCTGCGCTTAGCTCGGACCAGGCTTGGCTTTCGGGACGAACGTGCTCACGACGGCTGCCATGCGGGCTGGGTCGATGCCTGGGCCGTCGTCGGACGTGACGCCCTTGCTGGATGGTCTAAAGACCGAGTCGAGCACGGCCACCTTCATTGGCTCGCCCAGAAATTCCAACGCCCCTGGCTGGGATGTGAGATCGACGAACGTCTCGATCATGACGGCGCGCTCGGCGGCGTCCTCTTTCAGGTATCGACTACTGAGGTAAAGTCGGCTCATCAGGCGCAGCCACCAAACGACAAAGCTGACGCCGAGCAGAAAAAGGCCAAGTGGCCAAATCTTGATTTTCTCACCAATGAAGACCACTTGGTCGAGCAAGTATTCACCGCCAAAGCCAAGCACAATCGCGCCAACAACGAAACTTGCGATGGTGAACCACCAGTAACGTCGTTCCTCTTTTTTATGATCGCCCGCCTTTGTCTTCCAATACTCCTTCGGATGCTGGAGGCCGACGCGAGATTTCACCGCTTCGACCTGAGCCTGAAGTCTTTCGTCGAATGTTTTTTGGAATCCGCTAAGCCGTATTTCGGTCGTTTCCAAAGCAGCAGTGATAGTTTCCTGCAGGCGCTCGACGTCTTCGTTGATCGTGTTGGCGGGCACGTGCCGGAGCCGCGCATTGCGTCTCTGCCAACGACGTATCGTTCGCTCTGCCCGCATCAGATTGTAAGAGGTCGGGTCATCTTTGAACCTGTCCCACTCTGCGGGCGATGCATAATCGAAGCGTCCAGTGATCATAGCGATGGTCATGGGCACGAGTTTCGGGTCGGATTTTTCCTGCGACAGGATCAGCCGGCCGAGGTCCGACTGTGCTGCAATCATTTTCCCTGCTTCGTATGCAGCAAAGGCGGTAACAATCGCCTTGTAGTTTTCGGCAACGCCGTTCTTTTTGCTTTGTATTTGTTCGGCAGTCGCCAGAAGCGTTTGGCTGAGTGGAAGCTGCGCTTCCTTAGCCATTTCATGGAATGGCGATTTTTCGCTTTCGAGGAGATCGCGCCATGTCGTGTGTTCCTTGCGCGCCCAATTCACCAGGTCGTCGTAATCCTTAAACTCGGTGTCTTTCGCATCGCCGAAGGGACGAACGCGCAGCGGCTCGAAAAATCCATCGATCGGCTCCGGCATGACGAACTGCTCCCGGGGATTGTTCCTCCCGAGAGTAGCAAATTGCGCGATCGGCAACCATCCCGCGCCGGGCTGATTGACCCTGGCTTGCGATCAGCAGCGAAGTTGTGGCCGCCGCTGGGCGAACCATTCGCTGCGTACCGCGCCGGTCGCATCGGTCTCCACCGTCACCGGCGTGTCGCTGTCGGTATTGGCCCACGCGTAGTCGGCCAGCCGCGTGCCGTGGTGCTTGATGTAGTGGCGCAGGATCTCGTCGACTTCGTCGCGGGCGCACATGGTGCCGAAGTAGCGCGGCACGGACTGCCCCGGCTCGCGCTTCAGGATGATGAGTTCGGGTTCGCTGATCCGCATGGCCGCCTCCTTCTACTTTCCCGCCGCCTTGCGCCGGGGCACGGGACCGGCGGCAACGTCCGGCTGAATGTGTTTCGTCGTGCGGATCGTCGTGGCCACGCGCATCCGCTTACGCACCTTGAACGTGGTCGCCTCGCGTTCGACCGCCGCCGCGTTGGCCGGCCGCATCTTGTTGTCGGCGCCGATGCGGTAGATGGGCAGGTCCACCGCCTTGGCCAGCTTCTCGCGCGCGGCCTCGGCCAGGAAGGCCGAGCGGCCGTAGTGGCCGCCGGCGGCGTCGACCCGGCGCAACAGTTCCTCGTCCAGGCTGACCATGACCCGCACCGCCTTGCCGGGCGTCGCGCCGGGGATCATCTGCACGGCGATCAGTCCGTCCCGCATGTCGGGGTCGAGCAGTTCGCGCGCCTTGGCGTCGGCGCCGGCGAAGGGCGTGGGATCGGGGATGGCCTGACCGCGCCCGGCCAATTCCTCCAGCACCAGGTCGAGCACCTCGCGCGCCATGTCGAGGGCGTGTTCGAACGTGCGGCCTTGGGTGAACGCCTGCGGCAGGTCGAGAAACTGCACGAACACCGCGCCATCGTCGCGGCAGAAAGCGGCGGGATAAAAGCGGGTGGCCATGATCGTTCTCCCTTTTTGCTGGCGCCGAGTCCGCGCCTAGTCCTTCAGCTTGAACCCGACCGCGCGCTCAATGCTGCGCATCGTGCCCGATTTCAGGTCACCGGAGTGCATCGGCACCTGGGTGAGGCGGCCGTCGGGGTGCTTCAGCGTGATGTGGCTGCCGCGCTGACGGTCGATCCGGAACCCGGCGGCTTCCAGCGCCCTTACCGCGTCTTTCGCCGAAATCGTCCGCCCCATGTCCGCCGCTCCATTTGTATATCACTTGTATATAAAAACAAGCGCGCCGGGTCAAGGGAAAAGTATATCAATTCGATATAATTATGGCTTTGAAAAATGGCTCGAAACCGCGAAAAACCAGCGCCCAAAGATATCCCGATCCGCACCTCGCTCCAGGGCCGGGTTGGTCGCCGCCGCGACGTGGAGGCGATCCGGGCCGAGGCCTGGCGCGCGCACGGCGCGCTGGCGATCCCGGCCAGCGACCCGCGCCTGACCTTCACCGAGCGGCTGGCGATCGAGGCGGCCGGCACGCGCATTTACGGCCCGCGACAAACGTCTTCGCGCCCTGATGTTGCGCCGGGTCCGCGCCCTGATGTGGCGCCGGGTCCGTGCCCTGGTGTGGCGCCGGGTCCGCGCCGGTGACTCGCTTGGAGCCCTGGCTGCGCTGCGCCCACGCCGGCTGCGCGGCCTATGGGTGCTTCGGCTTCAGGGTGGCCGAGGGCCATCCGGCGCGCGTGAGCGAGTCCGATGCATCGGGTGGGCGCGCCGGGTCGGCGTGGTACTGCGCCGCCCACCGCGCCGAGGGCGAGGCGCTGTTGAGGGCGGAGGTTGCTCCGGCCGCATCGGTCGCGCCGGATTCTCGTTATGGCGCCGGGTCCGCGCCGCATCGCGCGCAACAAGGCTCGCTGTTCTGAGGGTGTGACGTGAGCGGTGACGATCCCGACCCCCGGCCCCAGGACTCCCGCGGCGACCTGTTCGGCGCGGATGGCGCGCAATCGGAGTCCGACATCGACGCGCGGCTGCAGGCGGCCGCGGTGTCGGGCGTGGCGGCCATCCGCCAGGCGCTGGAGACGGCGCGGCCGTGGACGCCGCTGGACCTGGAGATGGCGCGGCTCGAGCGCAACGACAAGGGCAACGCGATGCGCATGGCGCGGCGCTTCAAGGACCGCGCGCTGTACGTCAAGGGCGTGGGCTGGCACGGCTGGGCGCGCACCCACTGGGACTTCGCGCGCGGCGCCGAGATCGCCGCCCAGACCGCCGCCGCCGTGCAGGACGCGATGATGGCCGAGGTCAAGGCGCTGATCGCCGCCGGCCGCTGGCCCAACGAAAAGCCCGCCGACTTCGACAAGCGGATCGGCGCGGCGTTCGGCTGGGCGATCCAGTCGGGCAACGCCCACCGCCGCGACGCCATGCTGACCTGGGCGCGGCCCGATCTGACCGTGCTGCCCGACGAGATGGACTCTGTGCCGCTGTTGTTCAACTGCGCCAACGGCACGCTCGACCTGACCGACCCGGCGCGGGTGAAGCTGCGCAAGGCGCGGCCCGCCGACCTGATCAGCCGGGCAAGCCCGGTGCGGTACGACCCCACCGCGCGCTGCCCGCAGTTCGACGCGTTCATGGCCCGCATCCTGCCCGAGTTGGAGGTGAGACTGTTCGTGCAACGGTGGGCCGGATACCTGCTGACCGGCGACACCTCGGAACAGGTGGTGGCGCTGTGGCACGGCGAAGGCGCCAACGGCAAATCGACCCTGGCGGATTTGATGAAGTTCATCCTGGCCGACTACGCCAAGACGGTGGCGTTCGCCAGCCTGGTGCGCGGCGACCGCTCGCGCGGGGGAAGCGAGGCGACGCCCGACATCGCGCGGCTGCGCGGCGCGCGCGCGGCGTTCGCGTCCGAGCCCGAGCACAACGTCAGCTTCAGCGAGGGGCTGATCAAGAGCCTGACCGGCGAGGCGTCGATCGTCGCGCGGCATCTGAATCAGGAGTTCTTCGAGTACACGCCGCGCTTCAAGATCACGCTGTCGTTCAACACCAAACCCAAGGTGGTGGGCGCGGACCTGGGCATCTGGCGGCGCCTGCTGCTGGTGCCGTTCGGCGTGATCATCCCGAAAGAGGACCGCGACAAGCAGTTGCTCGACAAGCTGAAGGGCGAGGCCGCCGGCGTGCTGAACTGGATGCTCGACGGCTATCGTGCGTGGCGCGACAGGGGGCTTGCGCCGCCCGCCGCCGTCGTCGCCGCGACCGACGAATACAAGGCGGAGTCCGACCCGATCGGCCTGTTCATCGCCGACGCGGTGGAAATCGGCCGGGTCGAGGACGAGCTGGAAGCCGGCGTGGCGTTCCGCGCCTATCAGGCGTGGTGCCGGGCCAACGGACAGTTCCCGTTCGGACAGACGGGCTTCGGCCGGCGCTTCGGCAAGGCGTTCCACAAGGACCGCTCCAGCACGCACGGGCGCATCGTCTACTTCGGCGCGGTGCTCAAGCCCGAATGGCGGCCGCGCGACGGCGGCGGATACGGGGGCGATGCGCCGCCGCCCGATCCGGCGGCCTACGGCGGCGACGGCGACGGCGGCTATCACGGGCCGCTGGAGTGAGGGGAGGGGGCGATGCGTCCACGCAATCCTTGTAATTCACAGCTTGCAAACCAGCCACGGGCGCTGCATCAAGTTGCTGGCTGCTTCGGGCGTCACACCGAAGTTCGATCAATGAACAGGTGTGACCCGATGTTCCCCGCCGCTCCCGCCGCATTGCCGTGCCCGCGCCGCCGCGCCGCGACTCCGTTTTCGGGGCCGTTCCGCCGGCCGGCGCCACAATTCCAAGTCTTTGATCCTCAAGAAAACCTGAACAGTTCAACTGTTCAGCCTGAAGGGTTGAAATCAAAACCCTTCAGCCCGGTTTTCTGTCGTCCGCTCAATCGTTTGCGCGAACAGGCTGAAGGGTCTGAAGGGTGCGCGCCATTCAATCCCATGCGCGCGCGCACGCGCGCACGCACGCGGGATGCTCCGCCGGCGACAACCGTTCGAACCGTTCAGACCGTTCAGTCCCCGCTTTCCTCCCCCCGTGCCGCACAGGTGTCGTCATGAGCGCAACCGCCCGCAAAGCCGAGACCACGCCGCTGATCGAGGTCGAGGCCGAGTCCTTCCTGCATTGGGTCTATCAGCGCCAGCGCGCCGACGTGGTGATCGAACACGGCGTCGGGCTGTACCGGGTCGAGCGCGCGGTGGACCGCGGGTTCGCGGGCTCGATGATGAGCGACAGCGCGGCGATGGTGGAGGCGGGCGCGGTCGGCGGCACGGCGCCGGCCTCGGCCACGGCGCTGCATCCCGATGCCGAGACCACGCACGAGGCGGTGCGGCGGCTGCGTCCCGATCTGCGCGATCTCGTGATCAATCACGCCAAGGCGGGCCTGCGCCCCGACTGGGCCGAGGGCAAGCGCACGCGCCTCATTCCGGTGCGGCGCGCCGGTGGCGACGTGAAAGTCGAGTTCGACAAGGACGGACGGCCGTGGCGGTGTCCGGTCGAAGTGATCAACCATCCGGCGCACATCACGTTCCGCCGCGACGTGTACCTGATGTGGTTTGAGACGGTGGCGGAACTTGTCCTGGTGCTGCGCCCGCGGCTGGTGGCCCATGCGCTCGGTCCGCCGTCGTGTTCGCCGATGCCGTGGCGCGACGACTGGCGCGAGACCCGGTACGGCTTGACGCTGCGAGAAAAGTTTGGTATCCGCTGAAACACTGAGACGAACACCGCCCGCGCCGCAACGCCGGGCGGTTTTCTTTTGTGCATCCCCCTGCCACCCGCACCGACCCGCGCGCCCCAGGCCAACCGCGGGCCTCGCACGAAAGTTGCGGGTCCTTCCTCGCCCTTTTCCGCAACACGGGTCGCGGAGGCGCGGGGGTGGGGTAGTTTGCGCGGGTTTTTTCCGAGTTGACAGGTTGACAGATCAAAGGGTTAGCGGTTGACGGCGGCCCTGAGCGGCGAAAACCGCGGGGTAGAAGCCATGAGCGAGGCCGCGATCAGCCAGGCGGAGTTCGCCCGCCGCCACGGCGTCAGCCGGCAATACGTGAGCAAGCTGGTCGGCCAAGCGCGCCTGGTGATGGACGGCGACCTGATCCGCGTGCCCGAATCGGACGCGATCATCGGCAAGCCACACGACGACGCGCCCGCGCCGACCGGCGGCACCTACAACGAACTGGCGCTGCGCAAGCTGGCGGCCGAGACCGAACAGGCCGAGCTGAAGCTGCGCCGCATGGACGGCACGCTGGTCGATCGTCGCGAAGTCGAGGCGGCGGTGGTGACCATCTTCGCCGACCTGAAGGACAAGTTGCTCGACGTGCCGGTCAAGATCGCCGGCAAGCTGATGGCGAAGCCGACCGAGCGCGAGGTGGCGTTCACGCTGCGCGAGGCGATCGAGGACGAACTGACCGTCTTCGCGCAGACCATCGCCGACAAGTTCCCGCGCCAGGACATCCGCGCAGAGCCAGGCCATGCCGAAATTCCGGAAATGGCTGGCGAACGCGACGCTGATCGTGACGCTGACGGTGGCGAAGGCGCTGACGCCCCCGCCACGCCGGCCGTTGAGCCAGTGGGCGGAACAGGAACGGATCCTGCCGGCGGAGGTGAGTTCGCGGCCCGGCCGCTGGTCGAATGAGACGTTCCCGTTCCTGACGGAGATCATGGATTGCCTGAATCCATGGTCGGTGGCCGAGGTTGTGACGCTGTGCAAGTCGGCGCAGGTGGGCGGCAGCGAAATCATCCTGAACTGGATTCTCGCCATCGCCGACATGTGGCCGGCGCCGACGATGGCGGTTCGGCCGACACTGAACGACGCCCAGGCCTGGGTGCGCGAGAAGGTGGCGCCGACCATCCGCTCGACGCCCGCCGCGCGCCGCGTGATCGCCGAGCAGCGATCGCGCGACGGCACGTCGACCACGATGTTCAAGAGTTTCCCGCGCGGCTTTCTGGTGATCACAGGGGCCAACACCTCGGTCGATATCTCGTCGAAGTCGGTGCGGTTCGTCGCCAAGGACGAATGGGACCGCTGGCCGGCGGACGTCGACGGCCAGGGCGACCCCGACGCGCTGGTGAACGCGCGGCAGATCAGCTACCACGCGAGCGGCCAGGCGAAGACGCTGCAGGTGTCGACGCCGACGGTGAAGGGCGCCGAGACCGCGCGCATCATGCCGGCCTACCTGGCCGGCGACCGCCGCAAGTATTTCGTGCCGTGCCCCCATTGCGGCCACGCGCAGGAACTGCGGTTCAAGCCGCTGCATGCCGACGGCTCCGGCCACGGGGCGCGGGGCGGACTGAAGTTCGACAGCAAGGCGCAGAACCCGCCGGCGACGGCGGTGTACGTGTGCGAGGCCAACGGCTGCATCATCGAGCCGTGGCAGAAAACCGAGATGCTCGCGCGCGGCCGTTGGCGCTCGACGCTGCCGCCGGATGAAGCCAAGGGACGGCAGCCGTCGTTCCACCTGAACGCGCTGTACTCGCCGGTGACGACCTGGGCCAAGATGGTCGAGGCGTTCCTGGCGGCGAAGGACAATCCGCAGAAGCTGAAGGCCTTCACCAACCTCTGGCTGGGCGAGGAATGGGAGGAGCGCGGCGACGCACCCGAGATCGAGCGCCTGCTGGCGCTGCGCGGCGACTTCGAGCGCCTGCGCGTGCCGCCCGGGGGCTTGATTTTGACCGGCACCGCCGACGTACAGAAGGACGGCATCTACTACGAGATCGTGGCCTGGGGCCGCGACGGCGAGAACTGGAGCATCGACGCCGGCTACCTGGACGGCGACACCGCGTCAGAAACCGCGCCGGTGTGGGATGCGTTGCGTGAGGTGTTCGACCGCGGCTATCGCGACGCCTACGGCAACGTGCGCCGGCTGGACCAGGAGGGCGTCGACGCCGGGTTCAACAGCAACGCGGTCTACGCCTTCGTGCGCAAGCGACCGCGGGCGATGGCGCTGAAGGGCGAGGACGGCTGGTACCGTCCGCCACTGGCGCCGCCGGTCAAGCAGGACGTGACCGTCAAAGGCAAGAAGAAGCGCCGCGGCGTGAAGCTGTGGGCGGTCGGCATCTGGTCGCTGAAGTCCGAACTGTACGCGGCGTTGCGGCTGAAGGGCGTCAAGGAAGGCGCCGAGATCAATCCGCCGGCGTACTGTCATTTCAGCCTGCAGATTCACGACGAGGGCTACTTCAAGCAGCTGACCGCCGAACATCTGAAGGACGTCGAGAAGCGCGGCCGGATCGTGAAAGAGTGGCAGGCCAACGGGCCGAACCACTGGCACGACTGCCGCATCTACAACATGGCGCTGGCGTACCACCTGCGGGTGCCGCACTTCAGCGACGAGGACTGGGCCCGCATCGCCGCCGCGCGCGAACGACCGCCCGAGGCGGTGCAGGGCGAACTGGGCGGATTGTTCAGCGGCCTGGCCGGGCCGGTTGCGAAAGCGGAAGTGGGTAAAGCACCCCTCACCCCGCCCCCTCCCACAAGGGGCGAGGGTGGACCAAGAAAAAAAGACTGGCTGGCGCGCTTGGCGCAACTGAACTCGCGATAGGACCATCCAATGCCCGCCGACCTGGCCACGCTTAAGACCCGGCTGGCCGAGGCTGAGTCTGCCTACCATGACTGGGTGACAGGGAAAAACATCGGCTCAGTGAACGTCGACGGACATCAAGTCGACTACAACGCCTTCGGCCTGCAGAAGCTGCAAGCCTACATCAACCAACTGCGCGCGGAGATCGCGCGGGCCGGCGGCTCGACCGCCGACGGAGCCCGCCGCCGCCGCGCGCTGCGACCGTTCGTCGGGTGATTCATGCGTCCGCATTCACTGCCGGCGCAGGTTCGGCCCACCACGATTCTCGATGCGAGCGGCCGCCCGATGGGCTACATCGGCGCGCCGGCGCACCAGGCCGCCGACCTGACCAGCCAGGAGCTGATCAATTTCCGTCCGTCGCTGCTGTCGGCCGACGCCGCGTGGCTGCCGGAGCGGTCGCGTGTTATCCCGCGCATCCACGACCTGGCGCGCAACGACGGATGGACCGCCGGCACGCTGAACCGTTATGTGGACGAGGCGATCGGCGCGTCGTTCCGCATGACCTACATGCCCGACCATGTGGCTCTGGGCATCGACACCGACGCCGCGCTGGAACTGGCGCTGGAGGTCGAGGCCGCCTTTCGGCAGTTCGCCAACGATCCGCGCAACTTCATCGACGCGCAACAGAAGCTGAACTTTTCGGCACAAGTCGGTCTGGCTTTCCGCCACCGCATGCGTGACGGCGAGTGCTTCGCCGCGCTGCGCTGGCAGCGCCGGCCGTGGTTCGCCTATCGCACCGCCGTGCTGCTGATCTCGCCCGAGCGGGTGTCGAACCCCAACGATGCGCCCGACAGCGACACGCTGCGCGGCGGCGTTGAGATGGACGCGAGCGGGGTGCCGATCGCGTACCACGTGCGCACGACGCATCCGGGCGACGCGTTCTACGGACAAACCGACCGCTACAAGTGGGAGAAGATCGACCGCCGCACGCCGTGGGGCCGGCCGATCATGGTCCACCATTTCGAGCCTGAAGACGCCGGCCAGACCCGCGGCAAGTCGTCGCTGGCGGCCGTGGTCAAGAAAGTCTTCATGGCCAACAAATACGCCGACGCCGAGATGCAGGCGGCTTTGATCAACGCGGTGCTGGCGGCCTACATCGAATCGCCGATGTCGAGCGAGGACGTGGCCGAGGCGCTGACCGACAACACAGGCGACTTTGACGCCTATATGGCGAGCCGCACGACGTTCCACGAAACGAGCAAGCTGACGCTGAACGGCGCACGGATCCCGGTGCTGTACCCGGGCGAGAAAATCGGCATGGTTGACGCGGCGCGGCCCAACGCCAGCTACGCCGACTTCGAGAAGCGCGCGCTGCGCTACTACGCCGCCGCGACGGGGCAGAGCTACGAGCAGGCCGCCGCCGACTTCAGCGAGACCAATTATTCCTCGGCGCGCGCCGCGCTGCTGGGTCCGTGGAAATTCCTGAACGCCCGGCGCGACGCCTTCGGCCAGCAGTTCTGTTCGCCGATCGCCGCCGCCTGGCTGGAAGAGGCCATCGACATCGGCCGCGTCAAATTGCCGAAGGGCGCGCCCGATTTCTGGGAAGCTTACGCGGCCTATACACAGTTCCGCTGGACCGGACCCGGCCGCGGCTGGGTCGATCCGACCAAGGAAGCGGAAGCCGCCGGCATCCGCATGGAGTACGGACTGTCGTGCCTGCAGGACGAGGCGGCAGACCAGGGCCAGGACTACTACGACCTGATGATTCGCCAGGCGCGCGAACGCAAGCTGCGCAAGCGGTTCGGCCTGCCCGATCCGCGGCCGGCCTCGGTGGCGAACGAGAGCGACACGGAGTCCGCCAACCGCGCGGATAACGAAGAGGATGCCGCGCGCACCGGCAACAGCCGTGAACGCGCGCGGCGCGCCCGCCCGAAGCGGGCGGCGTAGTCATTGAAGCGCCTCTCCCGCACCGGGAGATGGCCGATCGGAGCACCGACAATGAATCGTTTCATGACCGCGGTCGTGGCCGCGCTGCTGTTTGCCTGCACGCCGACCATGGCCCCGGCGCAGTACAGCGAGACCCGCAACACCCCGCGCGCGGTGACGCAGGGCGCTGAGATCGGCGTCTGGCTGGAGTACACCGGCGTCGGTTACGCCCTGGGCGCGTTCGAGAAAAGCATCGACGGCAAGTGGTACGGCCTTGGCTTTGCCGAGTATCTGTTCACCACGTCGGACCTGGACGCCGCCGTCAAGGCGGCCGGCGGTCCGGTGGCATGGATCGAGAAACAGGCCCCGGCCATCAATCTGGCGCTGGCCCGCCGCTTCAAGCCGGCCGACGTGGCCCCGCCGCCTGTGAGCGCGCAGATGCCGGACCAGGTGAACGCCGCGCTGGCGGCCTCGTTCAAGATCGAGGTGGGCCCCGACGGCGTACCGCGCCTGGTGCGCAAATAATCCGAAGGATTCGACGACATGTCCCGCGGACCGAAAAGCGCGCGGACCCGCGCGCCGACGCGCGCCAGCGCGCAGCCGTTGGCTCCGGGGGCGTTGGCGCGTGTCGCCAATACGCCGCTGCTGGTGACGCCCAAGACGGCGCGGGCGTTCATGTCGTACCTGATCGACCGCCGCGCACAGGATGTTCAGTTCGTCGGCCCCGCGGCGTTCGACGACGACGAAGCCGGGCCGAGCGGACCGACCAGTTCGGCCGATCTGCGCTATCGGCGCAACGGCAAGACGTTTCACATCGCGGGCGGCGGCATCGCCGTGATTCCGGTCGACGGCACGCTGGTGCACAAGAACGGGACTCTCGACACCTATTGCGGACTGACCGGCTATGACGGGCTTGAGCGCAAGCTGAACGACGCGCTGGCCGACCCGGAAGTGCGCGGGGTGCTGTTCGACTTCAACAGTCCCGGCGGCGAAGTGGCCGGCTGCGACGGCCTGGCCCAGGCGATCCGCGCCGCGCGCGACAAGAAGCCGGTGTGGGCCGCCGTGGACGAGATGGCCTACAGCGCCGCCTTCTGGCTGGCCGCGGCGTGCAGCCGCGTCTACCTGACGCCGACCGCCGGCGTCGGATCGGTCGGCGTCGTGTGGATGCACGTGGACTATTCCGACCTTCTGAAACAGGAAGGCATCGCCGTGACCTTGGTGCACGCCGGCGCGCACAAGGTGGACGGCAACCCTTACGAACCGCTGCCGAAGGACGTGCGCGCGGAGATGGAGCGCGAGTGCGACGATATCCGCACCCGCTTCGCCACCGCGGTGGCCCAGGGCCGCGGCATCAGCTTCGAAACCGTGATGGCCACCGAGGCCCGCTGCCTGACGGCGGTGGAAGCGCTGGACATCGGTTTCGTGGACGGAATCGTCGCGGCCGCGGCCATCGTGCCGATGTTCCTCGACGATCTGAACGGCGCCAAGACGGCGCCGCGTTATCAGGCGCAGGCGGTCCGGGTCTCCCCGGCCCCGGCCGCCTCTTCGCAACCTCAAATGGAGGACACCATGTCCGACAAGACCGGGGCCACGGCCCCGACCCCGACTGCAACTGCCCCGTCTCCCGCGCCGGCGCCGGCGACCGATCTGGTCGCGCAGGCCACCGCCGCCGCGAAACAGCGGTTCGCCGCCATCCTGGCCCTGCCGGAAGCGAAGGGCCGCGAGGCCTCGGCGCAGAAGTTCGCGGCCGAGACCGACATGTCGGTCGACCAGGTGAAGGCGTTCCTGGCGGCGCTGCCCGCGGCGACCGCGAAACCCGCCGAAACGCCGCTGCAGGCGGCGATGGCCGGCGTGGCGCAACCCGAACTGGGCGCCGCCGCGCCCGCAACCAAGCCGGCCGGCACGTCGACCGTGAAGGCCGAGGACCTGGACCCGACCGCGATCCACGAGCGGTACATGGCGCAAGAGCGCCCGCGCCGGGCCGTCTGATCGCACCACATCAACACACAGACAAGGACATTGAGCCATGCCGTCCGTCACTGAAACCATGCACCCCGGCGAGTTCCTCATTTCCGAGGCCGCCGGCAACCGCAGCCGCGAGAAGGTCACCGTTCTGTCCGGCCAGAATCTGAAGGCCGGTCACGTGCTCGGCGCTGTTCTGACCGCCCTGACCGTTGCCGCGCCCGTGTTCGCCGGCACCGGAAACGGCGCCATCACCATGGACGCCACCACCCCCGTCCTGGCGAGCGCCAAGGTCGGCGCCTACACGGCGACCTGCGTCACCGCCGCGACCAACGGCGGCACGTTCCGTGTGGAGGATCCCGACGGGTTCGTCCTGGGCGACGTGGCGGTTGGCGCAACGTTCGCCGACGACATCAAGTTCGTGATCGCCGACGGTTCCACCGACTTCGTGGTCGGCGACAAGTTCACCATCACGGTGACCGCCGGGTCGAGCAAGGTGCGCGAGCTGAACCTGACCGGCATTGACGGCAGCGAGAAGGCCTATGGCGTGCTGTGGGACGCGATCGATGCGTCCGCGGCCGACGTCGCCGGCGCCGCGATCGTGCGCGATGCCGAGGTGGACGCCAACGACCTGACGTGGCCGTCCGGCATCACGACCAACCAGAAAAACGCCGCCATCGCCCAGCTGGCGACGCGCGGCATCATCGTGCGGTCGTAAGGCCGGCACCAGCAAAGGAACCGCAATCATGTCCGACCTTTTGACCAACGTCTTCGCGAGCGACCTGTTCAGCACCACCGCGCTGGTCGCGGCCGTCAACAAAATGCCGCACGTGCCCGGCCAGGCCGGCGCGCTGGGCATCTTTCCAACCCAGGGCGTGACCACCACCTCGATCGTGATCGAGGAACAGGACGGTGTCGTGCGCCTGATCCCCGACACGCCGCGGGGCGCGCCGCCCAATCGCGTCGAGTCGAAGCGCCGCAAGGCCTATTCGATCCGGATGCCACACTTCCCCACCGCCTGGGCGATCGCCGCCGACCAGCTGCAGAACGTGCGGGCCTTCGGCAGCGCGAGCATGCAGCAGACGCTGGAGCGGGTGCGCGATCAGGAGTTGGGCAATCACGTCGCGTCGTTGGATGCCACGGTCGAATACGGACGCATCGGGGCGCTGAAGGGCGTGATCTACGACGCGGACGGATCGACCGTGCTGCTGAACCTGTTCGACGCCTTCGGCGTGACCCAGGACACGACCCACAACTTCGCCCTGACCACCGCCGGCACCGAGGTGCACGAGAAATGCACGGCGGT
>JANRJB010000242.1:0-3233 GCA_033764265.1 Rhodospirillaceae bacterium
TATCGGGGCGCGCGGCACCGCGTGCGCCGCCGACTGAACGCAGGCGCGGCTTGGTCATGGATTCGATCCGCGCTGTGGCAAACGCAGCATGGGATAACGCACCAGGGTCAATGGCCGCATGACTCCGTTCGACGGGTCCCACGGCACAGCGGCCGCGCCGCAGTAACTACAATTGTTTTTAGTCGCAATTAATATAATCCCTTCTGGCGTGTGGAGCAAACGCTCTGCCGCTGATTTATTATCCACAGGCGGACATCAGGGCATTCGCACGTCCTAGGTCTGTGGCGGGCGCGCGATCGGGCCTTGATGTCGATTTCGCAAGGATTTCAGGGCTTGCCGACCCAGCATCAGCGCGCCGGCTAACCCTTGCACCCGCCTGCCGTGTCCTGTTACAACGCCGCCGCTTCTCGGCGTCGGTTTCGCCCGACGTTCGCCCTGCGGGGGCGTAGTTCAGTTGGTTAGAACGTCGGCCTGTCACGCCGAAGGTCGCGGGTTCGAGTCCCGTCGCTCCCGCCATTTTTCCCTCATGTCTGTGCCGTTGTCTGCGCTGGCGCTTGCGCGCCCGGAACGCAGCCGCTAGCACGTCAGACCACACCCTCGGTTATGGAGTATTGCGCCCATGTACGGCGTTTCGGCACGCATCGCACTGATCCTGGCCGCATTGGCGTTCGGCGGGCCTTCCCACGCCGACCGGCCGCCGGCCGACGCCGTCGTGCTGGTGGCCGGCGCGACTGGCGAGACCGGCGCCCATGTCGTGCGCCAGCTGATCGAGGCAGGGCTAAACGTGCGCGGACTGGTGCGCGACCCCGAAAAGGCGCTGAACGAACTGGGCGACCGCGCTCAATGGGTTCAGGGCGATGTGCGCGACCCGGCCGGACTGACCGTCGCGATGAACGGGGTGACACATGTGGTTTCGGCCATCGGATCGCGCGAACGCGAGGGCCCCAACAGCTTCGAATTCGTGGACTGGGGCGGCAACCGCAACCTGATCGACGCGGCCAAGGCCGCCGGTGTGCGCCGCTTTGTTCTGCTGACCTCGGGCACCGCCGGCATCGGGTCGCTCGACGACGCTTTGTCGCGCCGGTTCGGCCCGGGGCGGATCTGGAAGGGCCGCGCCGAGCAGCACCTGCGCGACAGCGGCCTCGATTACGCGGTGGTCGCGCCCGGCGGCTTGCGCGATTACGCCGGCGGCGAGCGCGAGGTCGTGCTCAAGGCGCGGCGCGACTACGCCATCGGCGCGGTATCGCGCGCCGACGTGGCCGCGGTTATGGTCGAGTGCCTATTCAGCCCGGCGTGTGCGCGGAAAACGGTCACCGTCATCAACGGCAAAGGCCCCGCCAACGACTGGCGGGCGAACCTCGCCGCCGTGCCAGTCGATACGCCGGAGACCTATTCCGGCTCCCTCAAGCAGCTCGAAGGACCCCTGCCATGAACCAATCCCGCGACGTGGTGATCCTGTCGGGCGTGCGCACCGCCATTGGCGCCTTTGGCGGTTCGCTGAAGGATTTCGCGCCGACCGCGCTGGGCGCGATGTGCGTCAAGGAAGCCGTCGCGCGCGCCGGCGTCGCGCCCGACCAGGTCGGCAGCTGCGTGTTCGGCAACGTCATCCACAGCGACCCGAAAGACATGTATCTGTCGCGCGTGGCGGCGATCAACGGCGGCCTGCCGGTCGCCACGCCGGCGTTGACCGTCAATCGGCTGTGCGGCTCGGGCCTGCAGGCGATCGTGTCGGCCGCACAGCAGGTGATGCTGGGCGACGCCGACGTCGCCGTCGCCGGCGGCGCGGAGTCCATGAGCCGTGTGCCTTACGCCATCCCCGCCGAACGCTGGGGCCAGAAGATGGGCGACGCCAAGGTGGTCGACATGATGCTGGCCGCCCTGAACGACCCGTTCGGTCACGGCCACATGGGCATCACCGCCGAGAACGTCGCGGCCAAGTGGAAGATCGGCCGCGAGGCCCAGGACGCTTACGCCGTGGAAAGCCACCGCCGCGCCGCCGCCGCGCGCGCCGCCGGCCGTTTCAAGGACCAGATTCTTCCGGTCGAGATCGAGACGCGCAAGGGAAAGACCGTGTTCGATCGCGACGAACACATCCGCGAGGACGCCACGGCCGAAGGCCTGCGTACGCTGAAGCCCGCCTTCAAGAAGGACGGCACCGTGACGCCCGGCAACGCCTCGGGCCTTAACGACGGCGCCGCCGCGGTGGTGCTGGCCGAGGCCAAGACCGCCGCTGCGCGCGGGCTGACGCCGATGGCGCGACTGGTGTCCTACGCCTATGCCGCGGTCGAGCCGAGCGAAATGGGCATCGGCCCGGTGCCGGCCGTGACCCGGGCGATGCAGCGCGCAGGCTTGAAGGTCGCCGACATGGACGTGATCGAATCCAACGAAGCATTCGCCGCCCAGGCCCTGGCGGTGGCCGCCGACCTGGGGTTCCCGCCCGAGAAGACCAACCCGAACGGCGGCGCGGTCGCGCTCGGCCACCCGGTCGGGGCGACCGGCGCGATCCTGATGGTGAAAACCCTGTACGAACTGAAGCGGTCCGGGGGCCGTTACGGCCTTGTCACCATGTGCATCGGCGGCGGCCAGGGCATTGCGGCGATCGTCGAGAACCTGAACTAGCGCTATTTCACCAGCGTCACCGGCATCGATGACAGATGCACGACCTTGGTCGCGGTCGAGCCCATCAGCAGGCCCTTGACCTGGCCCAGGCCGCGCGTGGCCATGATGATCTCGTGGCAGCCGGTCTTCTTGGCGAACTTGACGATGGTTTCCGCTGCGTCACCCACATCGGCATAGACATCGGCCTTGAGGTCGCTGACCAGTTTGGCGACGCTGGCCTTGCCGAGCGCCTTTTCGCTTTCGGCGTTCTGGTAACGCTCGATCATGTCCTTGGGCACGAACCGGCTGGGCAGGATCTCGGGCTGCACGTTGATCACCAGCACGGTGAAGCGTTCGCCGTGCTTGCGGCGATTGGCGATGTACTCCAGCGCCTTGACGCTGCCGGCTGATCCGTCGATCGGCACCAGAACCTTTTTCATGGGAACTCCTTCATTTTGAGAACGGGCATGTTGCACATGTGCTTGCTCGATGCGACCACTTTGGGCGGGGAATTTGCCGAACCGCCCTGACGTGGGTCAATCGAAACCGGTCTCGTCGAGGTCGAATCCGGGTCGGGAAGGCGCGACCTCCCTGCGGCCTCGGGTGCAGATTTCCGGCCGACGCCCGATTGCGGC
>JANRJB010000244.1:0-6757 GCA_033764265.1 Rhodospirillaceae bacterium
CTGCGCGAGATCATGGTCTCGGGCCTGCGCGAGTTCCTGGCCGAAATCCGCGTCGGCCTGCCGGTGACGCGTCTGGCCAAAGCCAAGACCACCGTCCAGATGGTGGCGCTCGGTTTCTTGATTGTGGGCGATGCGGCGCCCGATTGGCTGCCGGCGCGCATCATCGGCGAAATCGGCATCTGGATTGCCGCCGCGGTCACGCTGATCACCGGTTACGACTATCTGCGCGCGGGCCTGAAACATATGGAAGAAGACGCGCGTACCTCGATCGCGGAGGACGCGCCGCCGCCCACGCACGCCACCGGCGAACCGCGATGACCGTGCTGTACTTCGCCTGGATCCGCGAGCAGGTGGGCCTGAGCGAGGAGCGCGTCAGCCCGCCCGCCGAGGTCGCCACCGTCGCGCAACTGATCGACTGGCTGTCGACGCGCGGGCCCGGCTACGCCGCCGCCTTCGCCGATCGCCGCCGCGTCAAGGCCGCGCGCGACCAGGAGCACGTGCCGCTGGACGCGCCCTTGGCCGGCGCGCAGGAAGTCGCGTTCTTCCCGCCGGTCACCGGCGGCTGAGGACGCCGTGGCCGACACCCCGCGCTTTACCGTGCGCGTGCAGCCGGATCGGTTCGACCCCGGCGCGGAACTCAACGCCTTCACCGCGCGCACCGCCAACGCCGGCGCGGTTGTTTCGTTCACCGGCCTGATGCGCGACTACAGCCGCGACAGCCAGGCCCGCGGCGAAACCCTGACGGCGATGACGCTTGAACACTACCCCGGCATGGCCGAACGGCAGTTGGCGGACTTGTTGGTCGAGGCACGCCGGCGCTGGGCCATCGACGACGCCACCGTGATCCACCGCCACGGCGTGCTGACGCCGGGCGAAGCGATCGTCTTCGTCGCCGCTGCGTCGGCGCACCGCGAGGCCGCCTTCGCGGCCGCCGAGTTCTTGATGGACTGGCTGAAGACCCAGGCGCCGTTCTGGAAGAAGGAAACCGGGGCACGCGGCGCGGCGTGGGTCGAAGCCCACGCCGGCGATACCGCGCGCGCCGCCAAGTGGCAAAGGAGCTAGTGGAGCGGATTTGACATTCGCATCCCATTTTGCAGCGAAACCGAGAAGCGAATGTCAAATCCAAAGCTCCACTCGAATCATATGTTTCTAGTGGTCTTTTGATTCCAACATTCGCAAGATTGCACCCTGAACCGGGATGCGAATGTTGGAATCGGACCACTAGACGACATGCCGATCAAACAATTCTGGATTCGCGCGGCC
This sequence comes from Rhodospirillaceae bacterium, assembly GCA_033764265.1. Taxonomy (GTDB): domain Bacteria; phylum Pseudomonadota; class Alphaproteobacteria; order Rhodospirillales; family Rhodospirillaceae; genus VGEM01. Next base: position 1,264 of record JANRJB010000244.1, read on the forward strand.
TTCGCCCTCGCCGTGCTGTGTGCCGCACCGGCCGCCAATGCCGCCGAGCACGTGTTGATCATCGGCGGCGCCGGCGCCACCGGATCGGCCATCGCCAAGATGTTGGTCGCGCGCGGCGACAAGGTCACCGCGTTCGTGCGCCCCAGCACAGATCGCTCACGCCTGGCCGGACTTCCCGTCGATTATGTCGTCGGCGACGCCATGAACCGCGCCGAGGTCGACGCTGCCCTGGCCGGCAAATCGTTCACGGTGTTCTTCGACACCATCCAGATCCTCAGCGTCACCGACCAGCAGAGCTACACGCGGCTGTACGCCAACTTCGTGCCGTGGGCGAAGCGCATGAAGGCAAAGCAGTTCCTGAGCCTGGGCAGCGGCTGCAACGACCGCGCCGCCGACAACTGTCCTCTCAGTCCGCCGCTCTATGCCGTCGCCCGCGACTCGACCATCGCCGAGTACATCCTGCGCGGCTCGGGCGTGCCTTACACCGTGTTCCGCATCGGCGCACTGGTGCCGGGCGGGCCCAACGAGCCGGCCGCGGACGAGCGCACCGGAACCTCGGTCCTGACCGAGGACGCAACCGTGTTCGGCGCGATCTGGCGCGGCGACCTTTACGACCACATCGCCGGGTGCATCGGCGCGGCGCGCTGCATCAATAAAGTTTTCGCGCTGGACGACCCGACCCTGAAGGCGCAACGCGAGGCCTGGCTGTGCAAGCGCGCCCGCGAGACCGACAAGATCATCTTCGAGCACCCCGACTGCGGCGACAGCGACGTCCCACCGCCGGGGATGAGGCGGGATGCGGCGCGGTAGCGGAGCGCGGGTTAAGCCGCGCTCGACTGGGCGCGCGGGGTCTTGCCGGTGGCCAGGTCGAAGTCGGCCATCAGCGTGCGGCACACCTCGCCGGGCGTGAACGTGTAGGCGCCGATCTCGCGCACCGGCGTCACCTCGGCGGCGGTGCCGGTCAGGAAGCACTCGGTGGCCTTGGCCATGTCGGCGGGCAGCATCGCCCGCTCGATCACCTGGAGTCCGCGCGCCTTGGCCAGCGCGATCACGCTGCGCCGCGTGATGCCGTCGAGGAAGCAGTCGGGCGTAGGCGTGTGGATCGCGCCGTCGATCACGAAGAACACGTTGGCGCCGGTCGCCTCGGCGATCTGGCCGCGCCAGTCGAGCATCAGCGCGTCGTCGTAGCCCTTGCGTTCGGCGGCGTGCTTGTTGAGCGTGCAGATCATGTACAGGCCGGCGGCCTTGGCCTTGACCGGTGCGGTGTCCGGGTGCGGGCGGCGCCACTGGCCCATGTCGAGCCGGATGCCTTTGAGCCGTTCCTCGGGCGAAAAGTACGATGGCCACTGCCACACGGCGATGGCGACGTTGGTCTTGGTGGATTGGGCCGCCACGCCCATCATCTCGCTGCCGCGCCAGGCCAGGGGGCGGATGTAGCAATCGGTCAGGTTGTTGGCGCGGATGATCTGGTAGGTCGCGTCGTTGATCTCGCGCGGGCTGAACGGCATTTTCATGTCGAGCACGCCGGCCGAATAGAACAGCCGGTCGGTGTGCTCCTCGAGCTTGAACACCGCGCCACGATAGGCCCGCTCGCCCTCGAACACGCAGCTGGCGTAATGCAGGGCGTGCGTCAGCACGTGGACCTTGGCGCCCCGCCATGGCATCAAGTTGCCGTTGAACCAGATGTAGCCGTCGCGATCGTCGAAGGTGGCGGTGCTCATGATCGTGGCCCTTTGGTCGTGCGTCTGGGATGGTGCCTGTCGTTGCGGTGTTATCGTGCCGAAGCCAAACGGTTCGCGGAACAAAATGTCGTCGGCATTCTCCGAGTCGTAACATAGGTCCGGCAGATATGTCAACATTACTGACGTATATGCGCGCGGTGACGAACGCTAGGGCGCAGCGGCCGTTCGGGGGTGGTCGTGTCTGAACCCAAGTCCGGCGCCAACCCGTTGTTTTTGCGCGATGAAGACCTGCGCCAGGCGATCGAACTCCTGTTCTTTGCCTACCGCGACTTCACCGCGCGGGCCGACGCCATCCTGGCCAAGCAGGGTTTCGGCCGGGCCCACCATCGCGTGATCTATTTCGTCGGCCGCCACCCCGGCGCGACGGTCAGCGACCTGTTGGAAATTCTCGGCATCACGAAGCAGAGCCTGTCCCGCGTGCTGGGCCAGCTGGTGCGCGAGGGCTACATCGTACAGGAACGCGGCACCACCGACCGCCGCCAGCGCCTGCTGCACCTGACCGAGAAAGGCCGCGGGCTCGAGCGCGACCTGACCGCCGAACAGCGCACCCGCATCGCCACGGCCTATCGCGACGCCGGCGCGGTGGCCGTGGAAGGCTTCCGCAAGGTGATGCTGGGCATCATGAATGACGCCGCGCGCAAGCGCTTCAAGGCCGCCGAGCGATGACCGCCGCCGACCGCAAGCCCGTCGCCGACGCCGCCGATTTTCCGGCGCACATCCTGGTGGTGGACGACGATCCCCGCCTGTGCAGCCTGATCGCCCGCTTCCTGGTGTCGCAGGGCCTGATGGTGACCACGGCGGAGAGCGCGGCCGAGGCGCGGCGGCACCTGAAAGGCCTTAAGTTCGACTTGCTGGTGGTGGATCGCATGATGCCGGGCGAGGACGGCCTGTCGCTGATCAAATCCCTGCGGTCCGACACGAACGTGCCGGTGCTGATGCTGACGGCGATGGGCGAGACCGCGCAGCGCATCGAGGGCCTGGAAGTGGGCGCCGACGATTACATGGCCAAACCGTTCGAGCCGCGCGAACTGCTGTTGCGCATCAACGCCATCCTGCGCCGGGCCCCCGAAGCCGAGGAGCCGGCGCGCCACGAACTGAAATTCGGCGCCTGCCGCTACGACCTGGTGCGCCGCAGGCTGACGCGCAACGGCGAAACGGTGCGGCTGACGGCCGGCGAGTCGCATCTGCTCGCGGTCCTGGCGGCGCGCGCCAACGAACCGGTCGACCGTTCCGTGCTCGGCGGCGCCGAGGTCGGCGATTCCAATCCGCGCACCATCGACGTGCAGATCACCCGCCTGCGCCGCAAGATCGAGGCGGACTCGCGCCAGCCGCGTTACCTGCAGACCGTGCGCGGCACCGGTTACCTGCTGCGCACCGATTGAGGAGCGGGGTTCGCGCCATGCCCGACGACAGCGCCCGCCTGGCCCCCGCCGCGCCGCCCGCGCCCGCGCCGACACCGGCGCCGCTGCCGCTGGTCGACAAGGACCGCATCAACCTCGAACGCTATCTGCCGCGCACGCTGAAGGCCCGCGCCAGCCTGATCATCGTCGTGCCGCTGATCCTGGTGCAGATCATTTCGACCTTCATCTTCTACGACAACCACTGGGACACCCTGTCGCGCCGCATGGCCGCCAGCCTGGCCGGCGACATTGGCGCCATCGCCGCCTTCGTGCACGACTACCCGGGCGCGGAAAACCGCGCCTGGATCGTCGAAAGCGCGCGCCAGTCGCTCGACCTCGGCATCGCCATCGAGGACGGCGCAACGCTGGGTGCGGGCGCCATCGCAGGCGACGGACCGTTCGGCGACCCGCTGGCCGAGGCGCTGTGGAGCGAACTGAAGCGGCCGTTTTCCGTCAACCTCGCTACCTATCGCGCCGACAAACTGATCGCCATTGACGTGCAGCTCGAGGGCGCGGTGCTGCGCGTGCTGGCCCCGCGCACCCGGCTGTTCAGTTCCACCACGTATGTCTTCGTGATCTGGATGGTGGGGTCCTCGATGCTGCTGTTCGGCGTGGCCACGGTGTTCCTGCACAATCAGGTGCGGTCCATCCGCCGGCTGGCGCAGAACGTCGATGCCTTCGGCAAGGGCCGCGACGTGCCCGACATCGCGCCCGAGGGCGCCTTCGAGGTGCGCCAGGCCGCGCGTGCCTTCAACATCATGCGCGCGCGCATCCGCCGCCAGATTCAGCAGCGCACCGAAATGCTGGCCGGGGTCTCGCACGACCTGCGCACGCCGCTGACCCGCATCAAGCTGCAACTGGGCCTGTCGGACCGCGTCGAGGGCGACGACCTCGCCGCGCTCAAGGACGACGTGACCGAGATGGAGCGGATGCTGGAGGCCTACCTGGCCTTTGCCCGCGGCGACGGGGCGGAGGAAACCGTGCCGACCGACCTGAAAGCTCTGATCGAGACCGTGGTCGCGCGCTTCCGCCGCGAGGGCGCGGCCATTTCCGCCACGGCCCACGGGCTGCCGTCGACCCTGCCCTTGAAGCCGGTGGCGTTCGAGCGCTGCCTGGGCAACCTGATCGGCAACGCGGTGCGCTACGGCAAGACGGTGGCCGTGTCCGCCCGGCGCGCCGACATGACCATCCTGATCGAGGTCGACGACGACGGACCCGGCGTGCCGGCCGCCAAGCGCGACGAGGTGTTTCGGGCTTTCACCCGCCTGGAGCCCTCGCGCAACCCAAAGACCGGCGGCGTGGGATTGGGACTGACCATCGCCCGCGATATTGCCTTGGGCTTGGGCGGCGACATTGTGCTGTCCGACAGCCCGCTCGGAGGCTTACGCGCGACCATCAAGCTGCCGGTGTGAGTCAAGTTCTTCATCAAACCGAATTCGAAGGGCTGAGATGAGTTCAACAATCAACGCGCTCTTAACGGGAGTCCTGGGGATTCTCACCGGATATGCTTTCACTCGGGACAACCAATCATTCTGGATCGGTTTGGCGACGATTTTTTTAGCCTTGGCTTCTTCGTACTCGCCCGTCATGAGTGGATAAATAGGCACCATCTGCTGAAAGTTCAGATACCGTACTTCATGAATAGTCTCTCTCAGATTCAATCGTTTGTGAGGATCACGAATGTCTGGGATAAGCAAGGTACGGTTTCGATAAACGTATACAATGCTGGCACGCGGCAAATAATTGGAAATATCCGTTCCGTAAAGATAGAGTCGAGACAAACAATTCAATTAGGTGCGAGTCAATTAGAGCAGCAAGCTTTACCATCGATTGTACCAGCCCTTGGTGTCCAATACATGATTGTTGTTGAAGGCGACTTTGTTGGTGAAGCTATCCACTTGAGCTTCGACGCTAAATACGGCAATGTTGCAAACCTAGGTGGAGTCATAGACCTTAATCGCCGTTAAGCATCTCTCTTGAAACGAAGAGCGCGAGACATTCATAGCGAGAATCAAATCACTATTCTTATTGAACTCGCTTGGTTTCAGCGTCCACCTTCGCTTTGAACTCGGGCGTGACGATGGCCTCGTACAGCTCGCGCAGGTAGGTCATCGACGACTTGGGCGATTCCGCATAGACGAAGAACTTCCAGCCGCCCGGCGTTCGGCGCAACAAGGCCGAGGCCCGCAGCCGCTCGCGCATGGCCGGCAACGCGCCGCGCTGGAACTGGTAGTCGAGTTCCCACGCCGCCAGCGCCACGTCGGCGGCCACGGGCCGCACGCGGATGTTGGACACCGCGAAGCTGGAGATGCTGGGCGGCGCGTTGGGCCGCGGACCAAGATACGCCGCGAT
>JANRJB010000245.1:0-11221 GCA_033764265.1 Rhodospirillaceae bacterium
CTTCGCGAAACGAGTAACCGTGGCGGCTTCGGTCCTTCGGGGGGCGGGAAGCGGGAGCGGCAGTCGGCATAGGGCACCTGTGGCGCCGGGGTGAGCGACGCCGCAGGGTGGCACAGTCAGGAAAAATCGTCAATCAGGAAATGGAAAATTCCTGTTGAGGGCTCCAGGCCCTTATTTCTCAGCCACGAACACCGGCACGGGTCCGAAGCTACCCATGTAGCCTTTGTTCTTGTCGGTGTTGACCGCCACCTTGGTCATGTACGGCGTGCGCTCGATGCGCACCTTGTCGCGGGCGAAGCCGGCCGCCACCGCGTTGCCGATATGGTCCATGCGCAGCATCTTCACCAGGAACTGCTCGTTGTTGTTATAGGCCTCCCACGCGCCCAGGAACTCGCGGATCGGCTCGGGCGTTTCGGTGCGCCAGGCGTCCCAATGCACCATCACTCCGCCCGGTTTCAACAGGCGGTGGCATTCCTTGAAGATGGCGGGCGCGGCGGTGGTCGAGGTTTCGTGGAACATCAAGGACGAGGTCACCACGTCGAAATAGTCGTCGGGGAAACTGGTGCGCTCGGCGTTCTGCTGACTGAAGTGCACGGCATGGCCCATGGCGTTGGCCCGGGCGTGGCCGTAGCGCAGGCACGGCGCGCCGACATCGATGGCGTAGACCTCGGCCGTCGGGAAATGCTTGGCCCACGGCACCGAGGAATTGCCGATGGTGCAGCCCATGTCGAGCACGCGCGCCGGGCTGCGGCCGGGGAAACGGGTCTTGAAGTAGTTGACGCAGGTTTCGCCGCTGGCGTCGTTCTCGGGGCCCATCATGCCCATGGCGTAGATCGGCACGCTCAGGTCGTAGACCAAGCCCTCGGCCAGGTCGCCGTCGGCGAAGTCGGAGTGATAACCGCCCGGTTGCTGGTGGATGTCGTAGGCGGTGTGGTAGCGCGGCATCGGCAGTCCGGGGTCGAGCGTGAGCGAACCCAGCTGCTTCTTGCCGCGCGCCCGCGCCAAGGTCTCGGGCAGGGTGCGTTCGACCGTGTCGATGGTCGAGGCCCACATTTGCCGTTGGCTCTCGCCCTGCATGAAGCTCCACAGCTGATAAGTCGGGTCCCTGGTCATCACCTTGCGGACCTCGTGGCCGTCCTTGGGCGCGCGGCCGTGTTCCTTCTCGAACGCCGGCTTCACCCGCTTCTCGTAAACCGTCACGCTGCCGGGGCTGACGTGGCGCGACAGGTGCTGGCGCAACGACAGCACGAAGTCCTGGCGCATGTCCTCGTCGTGGCTGGGCCGCGGCAGCATGTCGTGCGGCGTCTGACGAAAGGCGAGGCTCATGTCGGGCTCCCGGAAACTGATGCCTTATTCGGCGGCCTGGCGGGTTTCGCGCGGCGCGCGGCGCCACACCACCGGGAACAGCGCGTCGTCGCCCGGACGGTCGCCGGGCCTGGCCCCCTTGACCATCTCGTCGAGCGGCAGGCCTGGCGTGTTGACGCACTCGGGCCGCGGGTCCCAGCGGATGTCGTTGCCCAGCCAGCGCGTCGACAGCGCGATGCGATCGCGGCGCGGGTCGGGGTTGTCGCCGCCGCCGTGATGAACGCGGGGATGGATCAGGATGGCGTCGCCCGGGTTCATGTCGAAGGCCAGGAAGCGAACAGACGGATCGTCGCGGCGCTGCTCGTAATCGATGAAGTCGGGGCGGCTGTCCTTGGGCCAGGCGATCTGGCGGGCGTTGAAGCTGCGCGGCCACTGCATCGTCATGTCGCGGTGGGTGCCGGCCACGGTCTCGACGCAGCTTTCCTTGCCGATCGGCGACAGCGCGATCCACAACGACGGGATCATCTCGCCCGACACCGGCCAGGCCGGGTAGTCGGCGTGCCAGTAGGTGTTGACGCCGCAGCCGGCGTCTTTCACGAACATCTGATCCCAGTAGAAGCGCACCTCGTCGGCCTGCATCACCCGCCCGACGATCTCGCCGGCGGGGGATTGCAGCGCGAAGTCGCGGAAATCCTGGTCCCAGTGCCACATCCACTTGCAGCCGGTGAACTTGTTGCCCGACCGCTCCGACAAGCGTTTCGGATTGTCGACCGCGGCCATCTCGGCGGACAGCTTGGGGTCGCCCGCCAGGAACGCGGGCGGCAGGTGGTACATCTTGCGGCCGGCCTCGAGGTCGGCGCGCATGCGCGTCCAGGCCTTGAGCAATCGGTCGACCCACACCTGAGGAATGGCGTCGCGCAGACAGACCACGCCGTCGCGGTCGTAGCTGTCAATTTCTTCCTGGGTCACGGTGCCGGGCCGGCGGCTGAGGGCGCGAGCAGTCATGGCGGGTCTCCTGTTGGACGCGTGGCAAGGCCAGCGCCCCGACCTTGCCGCCCGGTGGTATAGAAATCCAATATCATATGGTTATATGGTATAGTTGAAACATATAGAAGGCCGAGGCCGCCGCCATGGAACTCCGCCAACTGCGCCACTTCCTGGCCGTGGTCGACGCCGGGTCGTTCAGCCGGGCGGCGGCGGCGCTGCACGTGTCGCAGCCGTCGTTGTCGGTCAGTGTGCGGCAGTTGGAGCGCGAAGTCGGCGAGCGGTTGCTGGTGCGCGGGCCTCACGGCGCGGCGCCGACGCCGGCCGGCGCGCTGTTCGCCAGGCACGCGCGCTCGGTGCTGCGCGAAGCCGATAAGGCGGTCGAGGAGGTGGGCCGGCTGCGCAGCCTGCGCCAGGGCCGCGTCACCTTCGGCCTGACGGCAGTGTTCAGCACCTTCATCGCGCCCGCGGCGATCGCGGCGTTTCATCGCGCTCATCCCGGGATCGACGTGGTCGCCGATGTGTCCACGCACCCGTGGGCGCAGATCGAGGACAACATCGCCGCCGGCGCGTGGGACTTCGCCTTCGCGCTGCTCAGGCCGGACAGCGTTTCGAACGAGGCGTTGACCGTCGAGCCGCTGGCCGAGTTCGAGTCCGGGGTTTATGCCGCGGCCAATCATCCCCTGGCCAGACGCGCCAGGGTCGGCGTGGCGGCGCTGGCGGAGTTCACGTGGCTGGTCAGTTCCTACACCCAGGGCGGCGCCTTCCTGGAGCGCGCCTTCGCCGCCGCCGGACAGCCGCAGTCCAAGGCGCGGGCGGGGGCGCGGCCCGAGGTGCGCGTGGTGTCGAACTCGTTCAATCTGATGAAGGACCTGTTGGAGCAGCACCCGTTCCTGTGCGTGTTGCCGCACCGGTTCGTCGCCCGCGACGTTGCCGCCGGGCACCTGGTGCGCCTGCGCCAGGACACCATCAAAGTCAGCTCGCGCGCCGGCCTGGTGCGCTCGGCCCGCACCGAGCCGACCTCGGCGGCCAGCGATCTGATGGAGGCGTTGCGCGTCGCCTCGCGCGCGGTGTGACGACGAGAGCAATTTACTCCGACCCCATTGAACACGCCGCACGCCCCGGATTTATTCCGGGGCCCACGCATCGACACGCGCCGATGCTGTCTGTGCGGGAGCAATTTACTACGACCCCATTGAACGCCGTCTCAGCTATCCAGGAACTCGCGCAGCATGCGGCCGACCGCGGCCGTCTCGGCGTCGAGAAATCCGTGCGTCCAGCCGGGCAGGTCCTTGACCGTGCCGTTGCGGAGCAATGGTTTCGCCCGCGGTGTGTACGGCCACAGGTCGTCCTCGGGATTTAGGATCAAGACCGGGTGCGTGGTTTTCTTCAGCGCCGCGGAAATGTCGTAGTTGAACGCCGCGCGGTGGCCCCATGGCGACCAGTCGGGATTGCGCCGGCCCTCCAGGTAGATGTTAAGGGCGCGATGGTCGCTGGGTTCCATGCGCCAGAAATTGTCGCGGAACCCGCGCCAGCCGGGCGAGATGCCAGCGACGCGCTCGTCGATCGGCTTGGGCGTGTATTGGCGCTTGAACTGCTCGGTCTCCTTGGGCGTGAAGGTGGTGGCCGAGATCATGACCACCTTCCGCACCACGGTGTGCGCCTGCTGGGCCATCTCCACCGCCGTCAGTGATCCGGTGTGGTAGCCCATCACGTCGAGCATGCCGAGGCCCAGGCTAGCCACGAACTCCAGCATTGCCGCGGCGTAGTCGGCGATTTCGGGCGGGGCCGGCGGCGGGTCGGACATGCCGAAGCCGGGCGTGTCGGGCGCCACGACGTAGCGGTCGCGGCCCATCTCGCGCATCAGGTTCTCGTAGACGTAACCCGACAGCGGGCTCGGATGCAGCAGCAACAGCGGGCTGCGGGCGCCGTGCGAACCGGCGACGCGGTAGTGGATTTGGCCGAAGCGGCCGTCGGCATATCCACGCTTGATCTTGGCGGGCTCGGTCCCGCCCATGGTCGGCGACATGCGATCCCCCTGCCGTGCGGCGGTTGTTTCGACCAAGTCTAGCCTGTCCTCTCCGCGATCATCGACAAAAATGCGCCGCGACGGCACGCCGCCGTTTTCCTATGGTTTCCGCCGTCACGGCTTGGCCCGAAGCGGCCCGGCCAGGGAAGGACCACACCGATGCCCGCCACGCTCAAGCCCAGTCACATACCGACTCGCGCCGAAGTCGTCGCCGCCGCGCGCGGCCTGCAGCCGGCGCTGAAAGAGAGCGCGCGCGCAACGGAAGAGCTGCGCATGCTGCCGTCCGAAACAGTGGCCGACCTGCGCCGCGCCGGTCTCCACAAGCTGTTCACGCCGCGCCGTTTTGGCGGCTGGGAAATGCCGTGGGGCACCCATGTCGATGTCTCGCGCATCCTGGGTCAGGCCTGCGGGTCCACCGGCTGGGTGTCGTCGGTGGTGTTCACCCATACGTTCTTGTTCGGCCGCTTCGAGCCCAAGGCGCAGGAGGAGATCTGGGGCGAGAACCCCGATGCCATCATCTCGACCGGGTTCGCCGGCGGCGGCAAGCTCGAACCCGCCGAGGGCGGCTACATCGTCAACGGCCTGTGGAAGTTCTGCTCCGGCGTCGATCACGCCAACTGCGTGCTGGTCGGCGGCAAGCTGCCCAACTCCAAGGCGGCGTTCATCGACCGCTGGATCGTGCTGAAACCCGGCGACTTCGAGATCGTCGACACCTGGTATTCGGAAGGCCTGCGCGGCACCGGCTCGAAGGACATCCGCGTCGTCAACGCCTTCATCCCCGCCCATCGCACGCTCGACGTCATGGAAATGGCGCACAATCCGCCAGGCGCGAAGCTTCACGACTACTATCTCTACGGCGCGGAATTCCACAGCTACTTTGTCACGCTCTTGGCCGGGCCGATCCTGGGCGCGGCGCGCGGCGCGTTGACCGAATACCTGGCGCAGACCAAGGGCCGCTCGGGCGCGATGATGGGCGAAAGCATCATCGACCAGGTGCCGGTGCAGATCGCGGTGGCGGAATCGATCTCCGAACTGGAGACCGCCGATCTGTTGATCGACACCATGTGCGATTACCTGCACGCCGAGGGTCTGGCCGGCCGGCCGATCGTCGGCGAACCCAAGCTGCGCATCCGCCGCGACCTGGTGATGGCGGCCAAGCTCGCCAAGTCTTCCGCCGATCGGCTGTCGGGAATGATGGGCGTGACCGCCCAGACCGGGCATAATGCCGTGCAGCGCTTCTATCGGGACGTGCGCACCATGAGCTCCCATTCGGCTTTCAACTGGCATCAGACCATGGCGCAAAGCGGCAAATACTACTTCGGCCTGAAGACCGGCGATCCGCGGGTCGACGAGACGTTGCCCCAGACCGTCGCCAAGGCGGCCGAATGAGCGATCAGAGCAAAACCCAAGCCAAATCCCCGCCCGGCGGCGGCGAGGGCTACATGGCCGCCGCGGTCGACGTCGACCGCGCCTTCGTGCGCATCAAGGAAGGCCTGGTCCACTATCGCCATGCGGGGCAGGAACGGGCCGGGGAAGGCAAGGCCGGCGGGCCGCTGCCGCTGTACATCGTCCACGCCGGCCCCGGCTCCTCGGCCGGCATGGCGCCGATGATCCAGGAGATGGGCAAGACCCGCCGCGTGATCGCGCCCGACACGCTGGGCAACGGCGATTCCGCCGGCCCCGGCGTCGCCAATCCCGATCTGGCCTATTACGCCGACAGCGTCGTGCGCGTGATGGACGCGCTCAAGCTGGACCGGGTCGACTATTTCGGCACCCACACCGGCGCGCACATCGGCACCGAGCTCCTGATTGCCCGGCCCGACCGTTTCCGCCGCGTCATCTTCGACGGCATCGGCATTTTCCCGCCCGCCATGAAGGCCGAGATGCTGGCCAACTACGCGCCGGCCATGCAGCCCGACGAATTCGGCCGCCACCTAATCTGGGCGTGGAACTTCGTGCGCGACCAGTCGCTGCACTTCCCCTATTTCAAGCGCACGCCGGAATTCAAGATGAACAACCCGGTGCCGCCGGCGGAGTTCACCCATCGCTCGGTCGTCGAAGTGCTGAAGGCGCTGACCACCTTTCACAACGGCTACAACGCGGTGTTCAGCCACGACACCGCCGCGCGCCTGAAGCAGCTGAAGATCAGCCCCGCCGACCTGATGTTCATGGTGTCCGAGCCCGATCCGCTCAACATCTACCTCGACGAGGCCGCCGCCCTGGTGCCCGGCGCCAGGAAAAAGCTGCTCGGCCGCGCCGAAGGGCTGGCCGGACGCATCAAGGCGATGCACGCGTTCTACGACGCGTGAACGCGGCGGCGCCCCAGCCGACCCTGGCCCAGGCCACCCGCGTTTGGGCGCGCATTGGGCTGTTGAGCTTCGGCGGCCCGGCGGCGCAGATCGCGCTGATGCACCGCGAGCTGGTGGACAGCCGCCGCTGGCTCAGTGACGGACGGTTCCTGCACGCCCTCAACTACTGCATGCTCTTGCCGGGGCCCGAGGCGCAGCAGCTGGCGGTGTACATCGGCTGGCTGATGCACCGCACCGCCGGCGGGCTGATCGCGGGCGTGCTGTTCGTGCTGCCCGGCTTCGCCACCATCCTTGCGCTCAGCATCCTCTATGCCGGCTACGGCAACCTGCCGTGGGTCGAAGCGCTGTTCTACGGCATCAAGGCGGCGGTGCTGGCCATCGTGGCCGAGGCGGTGGTGCGCATCGGCAAGCGTGCCCTGCAAACACCGGCCATGGTGGCGCTGGCGGCGCTGGCGTTCGTGGCGATTCACCTGTTCCACGTGCCGTTCCCGGCCATCGTCGCGGCCGCTGCTGTTCTGGGCCTGATCGGCCATCGCGTCGTGCCGCACCTGATGCCGCGCGCCGCGCTGAACGATGCCGGCATCGACCGCAGCTATCTGGCTGACGCGCTGATCGCCGACGGCCGGCTGGCGCACATCCGGCCCGACGTCGCGCGCACGGCAGCCCAATCGGCCGTGTGGCTGACGCTGTGGCTCGCGCCGGTCGCGGCGCTGGTCGCGGCGCTGGGCCCCGACCATGTGTTCGCGCGCATCGGCGTGTTCTTCAGCCAGGCGGCGGTGGTCACGTTTGGTGGCGCTTATGCGGTGCTGGCCTACATCGCCCAGCAGGCGGTGCAGGTCTATGGCTGGCTGACGCCGGGCGAAATGCTCGACGGCCTGGCGCTGGCCGAGACCACGCCTGGGCCGCTCATCATGGTCACGCAGTTCGTCGGCTACCTGGCGGCGGCGCGCGGCGCGACCGGGCTCGATCCGCTGTGGGCCGGCATCGCCGGCGCGGCCCTCACCACCTGGGTGACGTTTGCGCCTTGCTTCCTGTGGATTTTCGCCGGCGCGCCCTATATCGAGGCCTTGCGCGGCAACGCCCGCCTGAACGCCGCCCTGTCGTGCATCACCGCCGCCGTGGTCGGCGTCATCCTCAACCTCACCATCTGGTTCACCCTGCGCGTGGTGTTCAACGTGGTGGAGGACGCGACCTGGGGACCGGTCACGGTCTCGGTGCCCGAGCCCGGATCGCTCGATCCCGCGGCGCTGGTCATCGCGCTGGCCAGCCTGATCGCGGTCTTGCGCTTTCACGCCGGCATCGGCGCGACGCTGCTGGCCGCGGCCGTGGCGGGATTCGTTTGGCGCATGGTCTTGAGCTGACGCGCGTTCAGCGCGCGCCGAACGTCTCCACCCGCAGGATGGCGTTGTCGCGGATGGTCTTGAAGAACAGGTCGATGTCGTGGAAGTGCAGGTTGCGCCCCGGCATCATGAAAAGGTCAAACGCCTCGTCCTCGGGCACGTCGGCATAGAGCATGCCGCCTTCGCAGGTCGCCCCCACCAGCCCGGGCTTCAACGCCGGCAGCGCGCCCACGCCCACGCCCGTGCTCGCCGGCAGCGATCCCAGGTTGGCCGACGCGGGCGCATCGGGCCGGTCCAGGTCGAACGTCAGCGGGTTGACGCACAGCGTCTCGGCGCCGTCGCGCGTGCCGGTGCGTGCTTCATGGCGCAGGGCGTTGCGTTCGGCGGTGGCCGCACCGTCGCCGCCGCGGCCGAAGGTATTCCACGACACCAGGCAACCGGTCTCGGCCGGTTTGGCGCAGGGCGGAATGGTCTTGTAGTCGCGGCCGAACATGCCGACCGGAAAGCCGACGCCGATGGCATACACCGCCACCAGCTGCGGCCGCAGGGCGCCGGCGTCGATCATGTCGGCCAACAGCCGCTGGATGTAGAACGCGCCCTGGCTGTGGCCGGCCAGGATGAACGGCCGGCCGTTGTTGTAGCGGTCGATGTAATGGCGGAAGGCGGTGCGCACGTCCTCGTAACCCAGCGCCCGGGCCTTGTCGCCGCTGTCGTCAGTGGCGTACAGCGCCGCGGTGGCGGCCTGGCGGTAGCGCGGCGCGTAGACCCGGCAGCAGCCGTTGAACGCCGTGGCCTGGCGGGCGATCACGCTCGCGTCGGTGAAGTGGTTGACCGCCTTCAGGCCCAGGTCCTGGTTCCAGTTCTCCCGCCCTCGGTAAGTCGTCGGGTGGATGTAGAAGACGTCGGCAATCGCTTCATCCTGGCGGTCGCCGACGCTTTCACCCTGCGGCACCAGGTCGGCGGCGTCGGCGTTCTGCGCGCCGGGCAGGGCGGCCCAGTTGGCCGGGTCGGCATAGTTGGGCGCGGGCGGACGCGGATAGGCGTCGAACGGCTTGTCCAGCGGCCGCATCTGCGCCAGCAGCGCGAGCCGCGGATACAGCCAATAGGCGCCGGCCGCGAGCACGATGACGGCGGCGACGATGACCAGGGCCAAGCGGTTCATGGCGCGAAGTATGGCCCAAGGCCGCACGGCGTTCCTAGCGTTCCATGATCCGATTGGCGTAGATTCTCAGGCACAACGGGAGAACGCCGTGGCCCTGACCCCGCGCCGAGGAGTGTGGATCGCGCTGGCCGCCGTGCTGGCGGCGCTGGCGGCGTACCTCGCCGCCGACTGGCGCTTCTGGGTGCGGCATGTTCAGTCGCCGGGCGACGACCGCATCATCTTCGACTTCGACTGGTACGAACCGCGCGCCCAGGTAGGCGAGGGGCCGGGCCGCGACATCCCCGTCGCCGCGCCCGAGGCGCGCACCATCGACCAGGCCGCGCTCGACGCCGTGGTCGACTACGCGCGCGCCAAGGATTCATATGCGTTCATCGTCGCCCACAAGGGCGTCATCCAGGCGGAATACTACAAGGACGACTTCGGGCCGGAGTCAAAGTTCGACACCCAGTCGATGCACAAGGGCCTGTTGGCGGTGGCCTTCGGGCTCGCGCTCGATCATGGCTTCATCCCGTCGATCGACACGCCGGCGGCGACCTACATCACCGAATGGGCCGACGACGCGCGCAACGCCATCACGCTGCGCCACCTGCTCGACAACACCTCGGGCCTGGCCGACCCCGGCTTCAGCGAGCGGCCGTGGTCGGTGGGGTATCGGTTGTTCGTCGGCACCGGCATCGACGACGCGGTGATCGGCCTGCCGCCGGTCGAGCCGCCGGGCACGCGCTTTCACTTCAACCACGTCAACAGCCAGATCCTGCACGCGGTGCTGACGCGCGCGACCGGCCTGACGTATGTCGCGTTCCTGAAAAAGTATCTGTGGCAGCCGCTCGGCAACGGCGATGCCCAACTGCGCCTGGACGAACCCGGCGGCGCGGCGCGCACGGTGTGCTGCTTCCAGACCACGGCCCGATCCTGGCTCAGGCTCGCCAACATGATTCTCGACGGCGGCACGGTGAACGGCCATCCGGTGCTGTCGTTGTCGTGGATCGCGGAGATGACCACGCCGACGGCGCTGCACCCCAAGTCTGGCTTTCACATCCTGCTCGGCCGGCCCGATCCGCCGCGGCGCGCCTTCGCCGCCACCGATCGCGCCCAGCCGACCCAGGCGAGCGAGCCGTTCGCGGCCGACGATGTGCGCTACCTGGAAGGCCGTGGCGGCCAGCGGACGTTATGGATCCCTTCGCGGCAGCTCGCCGTCGTCCGCATCGGCCGCATCGATTTCAGCTGGGATGACGCAAAGGTCGTCAACCCGCTGATCGCCGGGATCAAGGACTGATGGCATGACCGCGCCCGCGCCCGCACCGGTCACGGTCTACTGGCAGCCCGGCTGCACCAGCTGCCTGCGCGTCAAGCAGTTCCTGGCCGACCACGGCGTCTCGTTCGAGTCCGTCAACGTGCTCGCCGATGCCGGCGCGCGCGAGCGGCTGGCGGGCTTCGGCGTGCGCACGGTGCCGGTCGTGACGCGCGGCGCGGCGTTCGTGTTCGCGCAGGAGCTGGACGACGTGGCCCGCTTCCTCGGCCTGCCGATGCGCGGGTCCCGGTTGCCTGTGCCGGAGCTGGCCGCGCGCATCGAGCGCCTGCTTGCCCTGGCCGCCGAGATGGCCGCGCGCCTGCCGGCCGAACACCTGCAGTCGCGCATCGCCGGGCGCGATCGCACCTATGCCGACCTGTGCTGGCACATCGGCCAGATCGTGGTCGGGTTCCTGGACGCCGCGCGCGGCGCCACGCTCACCTATAAGCACTTCGAGCGCACCGCGCCCGCCGATCTGGGCTCGGCCGACGTGCTGGTGGATTCACTCGCCGGCATCCGCGCCGACTTTCATGCGTGGTGGACCGCCCACCACACCCGTCTGCCCGAAGCGGTGAACACCTACTACGGCCGCCAGCCGCTGCATCAGGTGTGCGAGCGCACCACCTGGCACATGGCCCAGCACTGCCGCCAGCTCGAGCATATTCTGGGTGCGCTGGATCGCGGCCACGGGTTCCTGACGCCCGAGGTGCTGGCCGGCCTGCCCGTGCCGCGCGACGTGTGGGACCGCGAGATCGTGCCGCCCGCGGAAACCTAGGCCGCTTTCGCCATGGCGCCCACGCC
>JANRJB010000270.1:0-8589 GCA_033764265.1 Rhodospirillaceae bacterium
GAACTACGCCGCCGCCATCGGCCAGGTGCTCGACAAACTGGGCCTGGCCCAGGTCGACCTGATCGCCGAAGGCCTGAGCACGGCCCTGGCCGTGGTGCTGGCGAAGGCCCAGCCGGGGCGTATCGGCACCCTGGTGCTGGATGGCGTGGTGCCGGCGGGCGCCGACCTGCGCACGGAGATGCGCATCAACTATTGCCCCGACCTGCGCCCGACCCGCGAAGGCTTGCACCTGCACAAGGCGTTCCACATGTTGCGCGACCAGGAAGTGCAGTGGCCCTGGTACGACGGCAGCGCCGCGGCGATCCGCAAGATCGACCCGCGGCTGTCGGGGGAGCGGCTGCACATACGGCTGGTGGACACGCTCAAGCAGTTCGACCGCTATGCCGAGCCGATCGTGGCCGCCATCGACGTCGACCTGCCGGCGCTGCTGCCGACGTTGGCGGCGAAAACGATCGTCTGCACCGCGCCCGACGATGCGCGCTACGCGCCGGCCCACGCCGCGGCGACGATGATCAAGGGCGCGCGCACGGCGGAGGTTCCGCGCCCCACGGCCGAGCGCGCCGCGGCAATTCTGGCCTTACTGGACTGACCGGGTCTGCGCGGCGTGCGCAGCCGCGCCGCGGCGCACCGCGTCGACCAGGGCCTGCGCCTCGCCGCCGATGTCGCGCACCAGCCGGTCAATGATCGGCGGAGCCGACGCCGCCCATGCCGCGCGCTGATCGGGCGTCAGCGCATGCACCGTGAATTTGCCCTGCTTGGGATCGGCCTGCGCCGCGGCCAGCGCGCGGGCCTCGGCGGCGGTCATGCTGTCGAAGAACATGCGGCCCGACGGCGCGGCGTCATCCAGGATTTTCCGGTGCTCGGCCGGCAGGCCCTGCCACCAGCGCTTGTTGGCGTACAGCGCGGTGAACAGGAATGAATGGCCGGTGAGCGTGAGGTGCGCAGCCTCGGTGTTGGTGCCGCTCCACAGATAGTTCAGCGTCACCGTGGTGCCGGCCTCGACCAGCCCGGTTTGCAGCGCCGTCACCACTTCGGTGGAGGCCACCGAGATCAGGTCGTAGCCGAGCGATTCCAGATACAGCCGCGTGGCGACGTCGGCCGGGATGCGCACCTTGCGCCCGCGCAGGTCGGCGGGGGTCAGCGCCGGCGCCTTGCCGTAGACGTGCATCCAGCCCATCGGCAGCACGCGCAGCAGCACCAGATCCTTCGCGTCGAACAGCCGGGCGAGCCGCGGCGTCAGCTCGGTTTCGGTGGCCGCCATCATCTCCGCGGCGGAGCCGAACAGATAGGGCGCGCCCAGCACGTCGAGTTCCGGGATCACCGCTGTCAGCGCCAGGAAGCCGTTGATGGCCACTTGGATGCGATCGCGGCGCAGGGCGGTGAGAATCTGATCCTCCGAGCCCAGCTCGCCGCGCGTGAGCAGCTTGGGCTCGATGGCGTCGCCGGCGGCGGCCTTGATGTTGGCGGCGTAGGCCTGCCAGTAATCGTCGGCCGCGGTGCCCGACGGCGACTGGCCGCCGGCTGTGAAGCGCGTCTGAGCCGCGGCCGGCGCGGCCAGGGTCAGCATCAGGACGATCGCGAATGCGCGCATGGCCGGTTCACCCGGCCGCGACGATCAGGTTGCCGAGCCGGTCGACCGTGACCGTGAAACCGGCCGGGATCACGGTGGTGGAATCGTACTGGTCGACGATCACCGGACCGGCGTGCGACCAGCCGGCCGGCAGCTCGCGGCGGCGGTAGATCGGCGTGTCTTGCGGGCCGTGTTTCAGGTCGAACACCACGGCCCGCGTGCCGGCGGCGCGCGGCGCGGCGACCGCGCCGTCGAACGCGAACGCGGGCATCGAGATTCCCCGCGCGCCGACCGCGGTGACGCGGAGGGCAATGGCCTGAACCTGGTGGCGACCGCGATAGGCGTATCCGAACACGCCTTCGTGGGCCTTGTGGAACGCCTCGGGCAGCCCGGCCAGGCCGTCGGGCGGGATCGGCACGTTGAGCTCGGTGCCCATGCCGACGTAGCGCATGTCGGCGCTGGCGACGAACTGCGGCGCGGTCAGGCCGTGGCGCGCCATGCGCCCCGCCAAGGTGGATGTCATGTCCGCAATCGCCAGTGCGGCGGCGGCGGCATCGAACTCGCTTTCCTTCTGCAGGAAGGTGGCGGAGGCATCGAGCCGCACGTCGGCCAGCAACATGCCCACACAACTGCCGAGCCCCGGATAGGGCGGCACGATCACGGTCGCCATGCCCAGCAGTTCGGCCATGCGCACCGCGTGCAGCGGCCCGGCGCCGCCGAACGCGAGCAGCGCGTACTTGCGCCGGTCGAGGCCGCGCTTGATCGACACCTGGCGCACCGCGCCCGCCATGTTGTTGCTGACGATCTCGAGCGCGCTGAAGGCCAGATCCTCGGCCGACAGGCCGAGCGGCTTGCCGCACGCCGCGAGCGCGGCGCGCGCGGCGGCGCGGTCGAGCGCCACGCCGCCGTCGAGCAGCGCTGGCGGCAGGCGGCCGAGCACCAGGTTGGCGTCGGTCACGGTCGGCACCTGGCCGCCCTTGCCGTAACAGACCGGGCCGGGATCGGCGCCGGCGCTTTGCGGGCCGACCTGGATGCGCCCGCCCACGCCGATTGTAATGAGCGAACCGCCGCCGGCGCCAATGGTGACGAGGTCGATGGTCGGCGTGCGCAGCGGATAGACGTCGATGGCGGCGTCGGTGGTGATGTGCGGCTCGCCGTGATCGACCGCGGCGATGTCGGCGCTGGTGCCGCCCATGTCGAAGGTGATGGCGTGCGGGAAGCCGGCTGCCTGGGCGGTGCGCGCCATGCCGAGCACGCCGGCCGCCGGCCCCGACAGCGCGGTGCGCAGGGGCTGGCTGGCGGCCTCTTCCACGTTCACCACACCGCCGGCCGAGCGCATGACGAACACGTTGGCGGACGGCCCGAGGCTCTTCGCCACGCGCGCGCCGAACTCGGCGAAGTACTGGCCGAGCAAGGGCGTCAGCACCGCGTTGGTGGCGGTGGTGACCATGCGCTCGTACTCGCGGAACTCGGGCATGATCTCGCTGGACAGCGAGATCAGCCATTTCGGATTCCGCGCCAGCAGAATCTCGCGCACGCGCCGTTCGTGGGCGGCGTTGCGGTAGGCGTGGATCAGGCACACCGCGATGGTGACGATGCCGTCGGCCATCAGGCGTTCGGCGGCGGCGGCGACCGACGCCTCGTCGAGCGGGGCGACGACGTGCCCATTCTTGTCGATGCGCTCGTCGACCTCGATGACGTTCTCGAGCGGCACCACCCGCGGCGGCTTGACCCAGGCGTAGATGGTGCCCCACTCGCCCGGCACCGTGTGGCGGGCGATTTCCAGCACATGGCGGAACCCGCGCGTGGTGATCAGCCCGACCGGCGGGAACTTGCGCTGCAACAGCGCGTTCAATCCCACGGTGGTGCCGTGCGATACGTCGGCGATCGCCGCGCCGTTCAGCTGCGCCTGCAGGCCGGCGATGCCGTTGAGCGGCCCGTCGGGCGGATGCCTGGGCGTGGACGGTACTTTCAGCACGGTCATGCGGCCGGCGTCGTCCACCGCCATGACGTCGGTGAAGGTGCCGCCGGAATCGATGCCCAGGTGCCAGCGCGGCGCGGTCATGTGGCGCTCATTGCGCGGCCTGCCTCGCCGACGCATGTGTCGGCGAAGCGGGCGGCTGGTTGTCGGGCACCGCCAGCGAGACCAGCCCCTGCTTCTGCAACGCGCGGAACTTGGGTCCGCGATCGAACATGGGCAACGGCGCGCGCGCGGCCCTGATCTTGGCCCGCAGCGCGGCGGTGGCGGTGGCGTCGCCGGGCACGACGCCGTAGTCGTCGCGGGCCGAGGCGAGGCCGACCATGCCGTTCTTCACGTCGCGTTCCACGTCCTCGGCCGCGCGGTCGAGCGGATCGCCCCAGCCGCCGCCGCCGGGGCTGGTGATCAAGAGAATGTCGCCGGGCTCGGCCCAGCCGTCGTCGGTCTTGCCGGGCAGGATGCGCTGGTTGGGCTGACCGGGATTGAACACGAATTCCGCGGCCTTGCCGGCCTTGCCGCCGTTCACGCCGGCCGGTTCGATGTAGTAGCGGTCGGTGCGCACGCGCACCACGGCGGGCGCGTCGAAGCGCATCACGATCCGGTAGCCGAGCCCGCCGCGGCTGGCGCCGGGCCCGCCGGAATCGGGATTCAATCCGAAATCCAGGATGGTGAACGGATAGAACTGCTCGCCGTACTCGCTGGGGACGTTCTTGCCGGGCGTCATCAACACCGTGTCGGAGCCGTCGGCGAACGGCCGGCCGCAGCTGCCGCCGCCCAAGGGCATCGACAGGTACCACGGCTCGCGCGTGTCGGGATGGATGCCGCTCATCGACACGCCGCTCATGTTGTCGGCGCCTTGCGGCACCTGGCCGCTCATGGCGCGGGCGAGCACGCCCAACACCACGCTGAAGCAGCGGATCAGCGGATAGTGGCGATAGCTGCAGGCGGCCGGGAACTTGGGGTTCAACACCGTGCCCTCGGGCACCTTGACCGAGACCACTTTCAATACGCCATCGTTGATGACAAAGCGGTCGCGGAAGAAGGATTTGAACGTCGTCACCAGCGCGCGGGCATAGAAGCGCTCGTCGGCCGGGAAGTTGATTGAGCCGATCACCTGGGCGTCGGTGCCGGTGAAATCAAACTCGATTTTCTCGGCGGTCTTGCGCATCGACAAGGCGATGCGGATGAACTTGCGCGGTTCTTGCGGCACCACATCGACGTACTCGACGTAGTCCTCGTAGGCGTAGGTGCCGTCGGGGATGCGCGGCAGCACGTCGCGCTTCAGCGTCTTTTCGCAACGGTCGATCAGGGTGTCGAAGGCTTCGCGCACCAGTGCGGTGCCGTACTGGCGGCACAGCCACTCGATCCGCTCCACCCCCAGCCGCGCGCCCGAGATCATGGCGTCGACGTCGCCCTCCAGATCGTCGGGGAAGCGGGTGTTGGCTTTCAGGATCTCGAACACCGCGGCGTTGCGCACGCCCGCGTCGTAGTACTTCACCGGCGGCACGATCAGGCCTTCGGAGAAGATATCCTTGGCGGTCTGCGACAGGCTGCCCGGCACGCTGCCGCCGATGTCCTGGACGTGGCCCAGTTCCTGCACGAACGCCACCAGCTCGCCGTCGACGATGACCGGAATGGTGAAGCACAGGTCCGGCAGGTGGCCGATGCCGCCGTCGGACTGGTACGGGTGGTTCCACAGGAACACGTCGCCGGGCTTCACGGCCTCGGCCGGCCAGCGCTTGAGGATCGGATCGACGTTGGCGGTGAACGACACCGAGGCGATCGAGCGGCCGCGGGCGTCGTAGATCGCGGGAACGTGGTCGTTGGCCTCGCGGATGTTGGTGGAGCGCGCCGTGCGCTCGACCTGGGCCTCGATCTCCTTCATCGAGGATTCGACCGCGCCTTCGACGATGTCGAGCAGCATCGGCGTCAGCTGTTCGGGGGTGGTCACGGCACGAACCTGTCGGTGGCGGGTGGCTTCGGCGACGGTTGAGGTATAAGGACTTTGCGGCGCGGCACAAGCGGGCCCGCGCCGGCATTTTCAGCATGCGGAATTTGCGGGGAGGGCGAGCGTGGTGAACGGCAAAGTCTCGAGCGTCGTGCGGCGATCGACCCTGTTCGTTCGCGACATGAAGAAGTCGCGCGCGTTCTACGAAGGCGCGTTTGGGCTGACGCTCTACCACGCCCAGGAGTTCGACCTGGCCAAGGTGGCGTTGGTGCCGATCGGGCCGACACAGCTGACCGGCGGCCGCGCGCACTTCGCCATCCTGCGCGGCGAGAACCCATTGGTCGGCATGATCGGCCTGATGGAGATGATCGAGCCCAGGCTGCCCGAACCGGCGCACGACGTGCGGCGGCTGGGCATCGGCAGCGTGGCGCTGGTGCTGTCGACCAGCGATGCCGACGCGGCGGCGGCGCGGATCGAGCCGTTGGGGGGTCGATTGCTGGGCCCGGTGACGACCGCCCGCAACATCGGTGATGAAGCGGGCGGGTTCGTCCCGGCGAAGTACTTTCTGTCGCAGGACCCCGACGGCTACTACGTCGAGGCCTTTCAACAGCTATGAGTGGCTATTCGGCCGCGACCGCGTGCACGGCGGACGGCGCCAGCGCCATCGGCATCGCCACCTTCTGCACCAGTTCGGTCAGCCCCTGGCTGCCCGGGTTGCGCACCACCATGGTGCGGCGCGGACCCAGGCCGGGATAGGTCATGATCAAGGGCGGCGAGTAGACGTCGGCCTCGACCTCCTTGCAGGCCTCGGCGGCGGCGTCGAGGTCGTCGACCTCGAAGCTTTGCGCCAGGTAGCCGATGTTGGGCGGCGCGGCCAACAGCACGCGTTCCGGCACCGCGTAGTTGAGCGGGTGCGAGATCATGATCTTGCCCAGGAAGTTGTCGCCCTGCATGAGGCCCCAGCGGGTGCGGCCGTCTTCGGGGCGACCGTTCAGGCGGTTGAGCGCGGCGGAATCGGTGACGTCGTCGCACAGCGCCTTCATGCCCAGCACCTTCTCGTAGAAGGCCTTGGCCTTGCCGAAATCGGCCACGCAATGCGAGGTGGTGGCGACCTGGGTGTTGCCGCGCTTGGTTTTCGGCATCGGCGCGACGCCGGCGGCCACATCGCCGACCGTGGTGCCGGTGTCGGCGATCAGCTCGAACAGGGCGATCGCGATTCCATCGGGACCGACCGCCACGGACTCGAGCCAGCCACCGGACAGCGCCATTGTGTTGTAGTTGATGACGTCCTCCCACAGGGTGACGTTGCGGGCCTTGAGCTGGGCGACCAGCGCGCGCAGATCGTCGGTGTAGAAGTTGAGGTTCCAGAAACCGCGATAAGTGCGCGCGTCGGGCGGCGGCACGCGGGTGCGGCCCTCGGTCTGAAACTCCATCAGCAGCAAGCGGCCGACCGGCGAATTGCCGTTGGCCAACATCACCGCGCGGGCCTCGGACCCGGACGGCAGGTTCCAGTGGCGGGCGAAGGCGTCGCCGCGACAGGTGTATTCCGCGCTGGCCTCGAGGCCCAACAGATCGCGGTAGAAGGCGAGCGCAGTTTCGAGCTTTGAAACCCCCAGCACCGCCGCACTCAATGAACTCGGCATCGATATCTCCTCTGGTGTGTCGTCCCGTTGATGTCGGTTGGCGGCTTCCAGAGCGGTTTCGGCCGTCTTGCGCGGCGCTTGGTCCGGTCCCCCCACTCAACCTGCGGTGAGGTTAGGTTTGAGTCAAAACGAGTCAAGCAAGCGAAAGTAGTGAATCCCCTT
This sequence comes from Rhodospirillaceae bacterium, assembly GCA_033764265.1. Classification (GTDB taxonomy): domain Bacteria; phylum Pseudomonadota; class Alphaproteobacteria; order Rhodospirillales; family Rhodospirillaceae; genus VGEM01. Next base: position 7,302 of record JANRJB010000270.1, read on the forward strand.
CACTTGCTGACTCGAAACGCGAATCAGCAATCGGATTCGATCCGAAACGATCTATAGAGTCACGTTATTTGACAAATACTTGGGATTCATTTCGCAGTTGGCTCGGGTGACTGATCGCCCGGCTGCCCCGCTTGAAAATTTTTTCGAGCCGCAACAAACCCTGTCGCGGATCGGTTCGGTGGTGTCAAACACTCGGGAGTCGAATTCACACGCACACTGCTGACTCGAAACGCGAAACGGTTTTCGGATTCGATTCGAAACGATGAGTCGCTTCGCGCGTTGCATCAACGACTTGCGTGCCGTGACGCCGCGCGCGGCGCGGGCGTGGGCACGCGACGTGCGCGCCAAGCCGCCGTCGCGCACGGCCTGACGCGGCAAAACAGCGGATAATCCAAGGTAGAAGCGCCGTGCGAGCTTTGGACTCGATGCGTGTGCCGATCCGAATCGAGTCGCAACCGTCAGGGTTGCGAGACCGCCGCCAGGAGCCGGCGCAGCAGGCGATCGAGCGCGCGCAGTTGGGCCGCCGTCAACCCCGCGATGGCGGCGCGTTCGGCCGTCGCTTCGTCCCTGGTGGCGCGGTCGGCCAGGACACGTCCGCGCGCGGTCAGCTGCACGATGACGCCGCGGCCGTCGCGCGGGTCGGACCGGCGTGTGACCAGCCCGCCGCGCTGCATGCGCGCCAGCACGTTGGACACGCCGCCGGATGACAGCGCCAGCGTGCGCACCAGTTCGCCCGGCGTCATGGCGAACGGCGGCCCGCCCCGGCGCAGCACCGCCAGCACGCCGTACGAGGCCAGCGACAGGCCGTGGCGTTTCAGCCGTGCCGCCTGCGCGGCCAGATAACGCTCGTTGATGTAGATCAGCCGGTAGACGATCGCCTTGGCGCCGAGATCGGCCTGCGGCGCCTGGCGGCGCCAGGCGACGATCAGGTCGTCGATCAGGTCGCCCGCCGCGGGGCGCGGCGCCGGCCGCTTTTTTCGGACGCTCATGTTTTTATCTTTCGCGAAAGATACTTTACCCGCCCGGCAGCGGTCCGTAAAATCGGCGCCTGCCCGGGAGGTCGATCATGCGCGTTCAAGCCCGCCATCCCATCATGCCGGTGCCGACCCACGACGAGGCGGCGCGCACCGATTTTACCTATCATCTGGCCAACTTCATCCGCCGCGACATCACGCCGCACAACAAAACGCTTTACGAGCGCAGCGTGCGCCCGTCGTTCGAGCGGTCCCACGGCCGCACGCCCCGCACCCGCCAGGAGGTTCGCCGGGCGATGGAGCCCACCGCCCAG
>JANRJB010000273.1:0-5690 GCA_033764265.1 Rhodospirillaceae bacterium
GGGCGGGCAGTGGATGCGCGCGGCCGAACCGGTCATGCGCGCGTGCACGGCATGCACGTCATCGGCGTGGGCGACGAAGATCGGATCGCCGATGCGCAAGTCGTGCCGCGCCACCGCCGGCGCATCGATGGGCGGATCGAGAAACGCCATCAGGCCGAACATGCCGACGGCGGCGTCGGCGCCCTTGAGGATGGCGACGCGCACCTTGGCCCCGGGCGTGCCGGCCGGCAGCACCTGGCCGCCGACGGTCATGGTCTGGTCGTACCACATCTCCATGCCCATGACCTTGGTGTAGAAGTCCACCGCGGCCTGGATGTCGCGCACGATCAGGGTGGTGCGGCGGATGCCGAAGCGCGGGATGTTCGGCATGTTGCGCTTGGAATTGACCTCGAAGAAGAAGCCGTCAGGGTCGAAGAAGCTGAGCGTGGTCAGCTCGATGCGGCCCCGGCCGTCGGGCGTCGGCACGCTCCAGTCGTGCGGCGGGCAGTGGATGTGGCAATCGGGCGAGTTCATCAGCCGCTCGAACAGCCCGGCCATGTCGGGGGTTTCCGTGACGATCACGATGTCGCCCACGCCCATGCGCTTGCGATACGGCGTGGTGGGCGCGGGCAGCGGCGGAACGGTCCACTGCAACAGGCCGATCTTGGCCACGTCCTTGTGGTTGCCCTCCATGATGCCGAGCCGGACGCGCGCGCCCGGCACGCCGGCCGGGATGATCTTGCCGCCGACGGTCATCGGCTGGTCGTAGTAGAGCGACATGCCGATCACGTCGCGATAGAACGCGATCGAGCGCGCGGCGTCGGCAACGATCAGGGTGGTGCGCTTGGTGTAGGTTTCGGACATGACGAACCGCGGACAGCTTGAACTGCGGCTCATCTCACCATGCCGGGCGATGCACTGCCATGCGAAAGAGAAAGGGCCCGCTGCAAGGGCGGGCCCGATCCCGAAACGACGATGGAAAGTCCGTCAGCGCCGGCCGCGCATCGCACCAAGGCCGAGGAAGCCGAGACCTAGCAGCGCGAGCGCTCCAGGCGCGGGAACTTGCGCGTTCTGTGGCACGAGCGTCATCGAAATTATCTGAGAGAATCCGACGCTTGGACCAAGGTCGCCATCAAATAGTAACAGCGGGCTGAAGGCACCATTTCCGAAATAGCCGACGGGGTCCGGAAACCTATCAGAACCGCTGCGGCCAACATTGTGGAAAAGGTTGTTGCGGACCGGATCGGGAAAGATCGGAATGTCGATCTCGACGAAAATCATGAAGAAGCCGCTGACGAGAGAGTTGTCGTAGCCCGTTTCTTCGAAAATGCCGCGTGAAGTCAAACTCAGCGGATCGTTAGTCCCCCCAGGCATTCCGTCGCCGGAGGTGAGGGTAAGCTGACCGAACATGCTTGCGCCGGTCAGACTCATCGAGACAATCTCGACATCGATCATGTCGGTCGCGCCAGGATTGGTCCCCACGATGTGCGCGGTGCCCGACAGCATGACCCGCTGCTGTCCTTCGCTGAACAGGCTCAGATCAAGCTCGAAAAAAACATCGAAGAAGCTGTCGAAGGTGCATCCGTTGGCCCAGTTTGGCCCTGGCCCACAGGTCGGCATCGCGCGTGCGGGGCTGATCGCGGCTACGCCCAGTGTCGCAAGACAGGCCAACGCGATGGCACGCGGAAAACGGACGGTCATGGAGGCCTCCTTTGAGTATGGCCACACCCCATCCGCTGCAATTCCCATGCCACATTTTTGGAATGCCCGGATTCCAATGACTTGCAGAAGACGTGACAGGAACGCTGACCGACAATCGACAGGATTCTTTACAGGCTGAAACGTGCTCGGGCCGTGAGCATTCGCTAAAGCTCGCGTAGGGACAGGGGTTTGCGCCCGCTGCGGGCACGGTGTCCGAATTTTTGACGCGTGTCGGAAAACTTTACAGTCGATGCCGAACGCGGCGGCTATTTCGGCAGCTTCACATTGCCCTTGGCGTCGAGCGTCCAGTGCGGGTTGTAGGCGACTTCCCAGGCGTGGCCGTCGGGGTCGGCGAAGTAGCCGGTGAAGCCGCCCCAGAACGCCTTGGACGCCTCGCGCAGAATGGTGCCGCCGGCCTTCTTGGCCTTGGCCAGCACCTGCTTCACCTGGGCCTCGCTGGCGACGTTGTAGGCGATCGAGATGTTGTCGAAGCCCGCGCCCGGGCGCTCGACGCCGGCGTCCTTGGCCAGTTCCTTCATGCCGAACAGGATCAGCGCCAAGCCGTTCATCTGGTAGAAGGCCGTGCCCGCGTCGCTGCCCTTGGCGGCCTTCCAGCCCAGCCGGTCATAGAACGCCCGCGCGCGCGGCACGTCGGCGACGCCCAAGGTAATGGCACTGATGCGCTGATCCATGGCGAGGTCCCTCCTGCGCCGTGTTGAGTCACGCCTGAATTACTTGCCGAAGCCGAGCGCCCCCGGATTGAGCGTGGCGCCGGGATCGAGCAGCGATTTCAGGCCCATCACCAGCTTGCGCGTTTCGGGCGACAGGCTGTCGAGGTACGGATAGCTCTTGCCGATCTGGTTGGAGGACGCGCCCAGCTCGGCGAACAGGGTGGCGAAGGCCACGCGGATCTCCTCGACCACCGCGCGTCCGGCCGGATTGGCCGCCGGTTCCTTGAACTGCTTCAAGTGCGCGGGCTCGGCCGTGCGGCGGTGCACCGGCAGCCATTCGTCGTCCCAGTGCAGCACCGGTTCGTAGCTGAAGGCGTAGCTGTCGATGGCGATGAACAGCCGCGACACGGTGATGCCGTGCGCCTTCATCTTGTCGGCGTGGCGGGCGAGCAGCGCATCGCCGGCCGCGATGATTTTCATGGCGTCGGAGTGCGCCACCTTGGCGTTCATGGCGGCCCAGCGGTCGCCGTGCGGCCCGAGCACGCTGTTGAGCGGCTTGAACGGATCGGCGCGCACCGCCTTGGGGATCGAGTTGGGAATTTCCTCGCCGCCGAAACGCGCCGCGATCTCGCGCGCCGCGGCCATGTCGTGCGCGACCGCCGCCTCGGCGCGGCCCGCGGCCACCATGTGCAGCGAGAACTTGCCTTCCTTGGCGAAGCTGCGCCCGGCGAGGATCAGTTTGGCGCCCTCGGTCAGGCCCTTGAACAGCGACGACTGGCCGGTGACCACGCCGGTCAGGGTTTTCAGGTCTTCCTTGATGCTGGCGCTGGCCAGGTTCTTGTCGGTGGATTCGGGATCGAAGATGTAGGCTTCCTCGGCGATCTGGGCGCGGGCGATTTCCGACAGCGCCTTGCTTGCGTTCTCGATGCCGGCGAAGGCGAACGAAACGTAGTCGAGGTACTTCGGCGCGCGGATCAGCTTGAGCGTGGCGCGGGTCTTGATGCCGAAGGCGCCGCTGTCGTGCAGGAACAGGCCGGTCAGGTCGGGGCCGTAGGTGCGGTAGAACGGCTTGGTGACGTTCTTGAATGCGCCCTGGCCGGTGCGCACCACGGTGCCGTCGGCCAGCACCACCTCCAGGCCCAGCACGATATCGGCGCCCTGGCCGTAGCGCGCAGTGCCCATGAACAAGGCACCCTGGCTGAGGCCGCCGCCGACGGTGGCCTTGATGCCCGAGAACGTGCCGAAGAACGGCAGGCGCAGGCCTTTGGGCTTCAGCGCGTCGTAGATCTGCTTCCACGTCACCCCGGCCTCGACCGTGATGTACATGTCGGACTCGTTGATCTCGACGATGCGGTTGAGGGCGCCGACGTCGACGGTGACGGTGTCAGCGCGCACCGGAATGTAGCCCTTGGTGTATGACATGCCGCCGCCGCGGCCGATGACGGCGTAACCGGCCTTGGTGATGGCCGCCACCGCGCGGCCCAGCGCGGCGGCGTCCTTGGGGCGGATGGCCGCGGCGCACTGTTCGCCGGACACGTACACGTCGGCGGAATAGAAGCGGCGCTCCTCGGCGTCGGTGATCACCGCATCCTTGCCCAGGATGTCGGCGAGCGTTTCGATCAGGCGATCGTTGCGAAGTTGGGCGTCGGCATTCATGGCGCGTGGCTCTGCTTTTGTTCAGACGGGTTTGGGCGCGGCGGCGCGGACCTGGCCGTCGACGATGGTCCAGGTCTTGCCGCCGACGGCGGCTCCGGCGACGGGATTGAAGTTCAGCACCTCGAACGAATCCCAGACGCCGTTCTTGAAATAGGGGTCGTTCTCGAACAGGGCGCGGGCTTCAGCCATGGTTTCGGTGCGATAGACCATCAGCGAGCCCTCGAACTGGCGGGTGTCGCCGGGGCGCAGCGGCGGATTGGGCCCGCCGATCAGCACGCGATCCATGATGCTCTCGATGTAATTCAAGTGCTCCACCAGGTGCGTGCGGCGGGCTTGCGTCTTGTCGCCGCCGTCGCGGCAGATGAAGGCGAAACAGGCCATCGGCGGCGCGCCTGCCTAGAAGAACGCCTGCAGCCCGGTCTGGGCGCGGCCCAGGATCAGCGCGTGCACGTCGTGGGTGCCTTCGTAGGTATTGACGGACTCCAGGTTCAGCATGTGGCGGATGACGTTGTAGTCGTCGGAGATGCCGTTGCCGCCGTGCATGTCGCGGGCGGCGCGCGCGATGTCGAGCGCTTTGCCGGCGTTATTGCGCTTGATGATCGAGATCGCCTCGGGCGCGGCGGTGCCGGCATCGAGCATGCGCCCGACCCGCAGCGCCGCCTGCAGGCCGAGCGCGATCTCGGTCTGCATGTCGGCGAGTTTTTTCTGGATCAGCTGGTTGGCGGCGAGCGGTCGGCCGAACTGCACGCGGTCGAGCGTGTACTGGCGCGCCGCGTGCCAGCAGGATTCGGCCGCGCCCATCGCCCCCCAGGCGATGCCATACCGCGCCTTATTGAGGCAGCCGAACGGCCCCTTCAGCCCCGACGCGCCCGGCAGAATATTCGCCTCGGGCACCTCGACGCCGTCCATGACGATCTCGCCGGTGGGCGAGGCGCGCAGCGAGAATTTGCCGTCGATGGCGGGCGTCGACAGGCCTTTCATGCCGCGCTCGAGGATGAAACCGCGGATGACGCCGTCCTCGGTCTTGGCCCAGACCACGAACACGTCGGCGATCGGCGCGTTGGAGATCCACATTTTCGCGCCGGTCAGCACGTAGCCGCCGGCGGACTTGCGGGCGCGCGCCGCCATGCCGCCGGGGTCGGAGCCGAAGTCGGGTTCCGTCAGTCCGAACGCGCCGATCAGCTCGCCCGCCACCAGCTTGCGCAGATACGCGTCGCGCTGACGGTCGCTGCCGTAGGCGTGGATGGGATGGATCACCAGCGAGGATTGCACGCTGAGGCACGAGCGGTAGGCCGAGTCCACCCGCTCGATCTCGCGCGCGATCAGCCCGTACGCGACATGGCTTGCCCCGGCGCCGCCGTGGCGGGCGGGCAAGGTGGCCCCCAGCAGGCCCAACGCGCCCATTTCGCGGAAGATCGCCGCATCGAACGTCTCGTGGCGAAAGGCATCCCGCACCCTGGGCATCAGCTTGTCCTGGGCGTAGGCGCGCGCGGTCGCCTGGATCATCCGCTCGTCGTCGGTGAGCTGATCGTGCAGGCCGAACGGGTCGGTCCAGTCGAAGGCCGAGGTCGCGGCGGTTTTGGCTGGCTTTTCGATCCCGCTGTCGGGCATCGCGGAGGATCCTTTCGGAGGTGGCCGAAACTAGCATGGGCCCGCATGGGAGTCGCCAGCCCGATGCGGCGG
>JANRJB010000286.1:0-10435 GCA_033764265.1 Rhodospirillaceae bacterium
GCGCGGGTAAACACGATGCGCTGGTCGGGGCGCAGCTTGGCCGTGCCGCTCGACTTGGCGATGTAATTCACCAGCCCGCCCGGATTGGCGAAGACGTTGTTGCGCAGCTGAATCACCACGCCCTTGGGACCGGCGTCGACCTTCTCGACGTTGGCGCGTCGGCACAACAGCTTGATGCCGACGATGTCGAGCAGGTTCTCCGCCTCCGGCGGCAGCGGGCCGAAACGGTCGATCATCTCCGCGGCGAAGGCTTCGATCTCGGCCTTGTCGGCCAGGCCGGCGATGCGCCGGTACAGCGACATGCGCGTGCCCAGGTCCTTGACGTAGTCCTCGGGGATCAGCACCGCCGCGCCGGTGTTGATCTGCGGCGACCAGTCCTCGGTGGCAGCCACCGGGCGGGCTTCGTGCTCGGCGCGCACGGCTGCAACGGCCTCTTCCAGCAGGTGCTGGTACAACTCCACGCCCACTTCCTTGATGTGGCCAGACTGCTCCTCGCCAAGCAGGTTGCCGGCGCCGCGGATGTCGAGGTCGTGGCTGGCCAGCGTGAAGCCTGCGCCGAGGCTGTCGAGCGTCTGCATCACGTCCAGGCGCTTTTGCGCGGCGACTGTCGGCTTTCGTTCGGCGGGAATGGTCAGGTAGGCGTAACCGCGCTGCTTGGCCCGGCCAACGCGTCCGCGCAGCTGATACAGCTGCGACAGACCGAACATGTCGGCGCGGTGGATGATCAGCGTGTTGACCTTGGGCATGTCGAGGCCGGACTCGATGATGTTGGTCGACAGCAGCACGTCGAACTTGCCGTCGGCGAAGGCGGTCATCACGTCCTCGAGCTGGGTCGGGCGCATCTGGCCGTGGGCCACGGCGTACGTCACCTCCGGCACCAGCTTCTTCAGCTTCTCGGCGACCTCGTCGATCTCGGTCAGCCGCGGGCAGACGTAGAAGGTCTGACCGCCGCGGAAGCGTTCGCGCAGGATCGCCTCGCGCACGACCACGGGGTCGAACGGCAGCACGAAGGTGCGAACGGCCAGGCGATCGACCGGCGGCGTGGCGATGATCGACATATCCCGCACGCCGGACAGCGCCATCTGCAGCGTGCGCGGGATCGGCGTGGCCGACAGTGTCAGCACGTGCACGTCGGCGCGCAGTTGCTTGAGGCGTTCCTTGTGCGCCACGCCAAAATGCTGCTCTTCGTCCACGATCAACAGGCCCAGGTTCTTGAACGAGATCCCCTTGGCCAACAGTGCGTGCGTGCCCACCACGATGTCGATGGTGCCGTCGGCCAACCCGGCGCGCACCTTGTCGGCGTCGGCGGCGGCCACCATGCGCGACAGCTGCGCCACGCGTAACGGAAAACCGGCCAGCCGGTCGCTGAAGGGCTTGCTGTGCTGCCGGGCCAGCAGCGTGGTCGGCACCACCACCGCCACCTGCACGCCGGTCATGGCGGCGGCGAACGCCGCGCGCAGCGCCACTTCGGTCTTGCCGAAGCCGACGTCGCCGCAGATCAGCCGATCCATCGGTTTGCCTTTTCCCAGGTCGGCCAGCGTCTCGCCGATGGCGCGCAGCTGGTCGTCGGTCTCGGCGTAGGGAAAGCGCGCACAGAACTCGTCGAACACGCCCTCGGGCGGCACGAACATCGGCGCGTCCTTCACCTGGCGCTCGGCGGCGATGCGGATCAGCGCCTCGGCCATGTCGCGGATGCGCTCCTTCCGTTTGGCCTTGCGCGCCTGCCAGGCGACGCCACCCAGTTTGTCGAGCTGCACGCCGGCGGTCTCGGCGCCGAAGCGCGACAGCACGTCGATGTTCTCGACCGGCACGAACAGCTTGTCGTTGCCCAGGTACAGCACCCGCAGGCAGTCGTGCGGCGCGCCGCCGACGGTGAGGGTCTCCAGCCCCTCGTAGCGGCCGATGCCGTGCTCGACATGGACCACCAGGTCGCCGGCGGCCAGTTGGGCGGCATCGGCGATGAAGGCGTCGGCCTTGCGCCGCCGCCGCGCGCTGCGCACCAGACGGTCGCCCAGCAGGTCCTGCTCGGTGATCAGCGCGAGTTCGCGGGCGACGAATCCGCGCTCGATTCCGAGCGTGATGGCGATGACGTGACCGTGCGGCGCAGCCTGAGCGGCCTGCCAGCTGTCGGCCTCGGTCAGCGCTGTAAGCCCGTGTTCGCGCAAGACGCCGGCCAAGCGGCTGCGCGAGCCGGCCGAGAAACATGCCAGCACCACGCGCCGCCCCTCGGCCGCCTGAGTCTTGGCGTGGGCGACGAAGGCCTCGTAGACGTTCTCGTCGGGCCGGGCACGCACATCGGCGAAGTCGCGCCCGCCGCGCGCCCCGGCATCCTCGTTGTTGCCCAGGTCGGCGGCGGCGTAGGGCCGAAAAACAGTGACGGGCCTTACCGCCAGCGCCTTGGTCCACTCGTCGCCGGGCAGATACAAGAGGTCGGGCGCGATCGGATGATAGACCATGCCCGCTTCGGCGGCGGCGCGCGAGGCATCGACCGTGCGGCGGGCCTCGTAGTAGTCGCGGATGGTCTCGATCCGCGAGGCGACGGACTCTTCAATGTCGTGATCGAGCGAGATACTGGCCGTCGGCAGGTAATCGAACACGGTGGCGAGCCCATCGTGGAATAGCGGCAGCCAATGTTCCATGCCGAGGAAGCGCCGGCCGTGCGAAATGCTTTCGTACAGCGCGTCGCCGTCGGTCACCGCGCCGAACAGTTCGCGATACCGGCTGCGGAAACGGGCGATGTCGTCGGCGCCCAGCACGATCTCGCTCATTGGCCGAAGCACAACGCGATCGAGCGTGCCGGTGGTGCGCTGGGTGACCGGATCGAAGCTGCGGATCTTCTCGACCTCGTCGCCGAACAGGTCGATGCGCGCCGGCTCCATCAGCCCCGGCGGGAACAGATCGATCAGGCCGCCGCGCACGGCGAACTCGCCCGGTTCCATCACCTGCTCGGCGCGCACGTAACCGGCCACCGCCAGGCCGGCGGTCAATTCGTTGATGGCCGCGCGCGCGCCGGGCTTCAACTCGCGGCTGCCGCCACGCATCAGGTCGGCCTTGGGCATGCGCTGCAACGCGGCACTCACGGTGGTGATGACCAGCCGGACCGCGCCGCTCGGCGGCGGCACCGTCAACCGCGCGAGCGCGTCGATCCGGCGCGCGACCACGTCCGGGTGTGGCGAGACCCGGTCGTACGGCAGGCAGTCCCACGCCGGCAGGGTAACGATCTCGACGTCCGGGGCGAAGTACGCCACCAGCTCGGCCAGGGCGGCCATGCGCGGCTCGTCGCGGGCCACGTGCAGACTGGCGTCGCGGCCGGCGGCGCGCGCCCGTTCGGCCAGCACCAGCGCATCGAACCCATCGGGCACCCCGGCGAGGACGCGGGCGTTGACCTTGGCGAGAAAGCGATCCATCGCGCTGGCCCCGCCTAAACCGCGCGCCGGGCGCGGGCGTGCGCCAAAAGATCGTCGAACAGCGTGCCCGACCATTCGGCCGGCGCGGCCTTGCGCTCCATCAGCCAGTCCATCAGGTCGGCGTCGGACACGTCGAGCAGCCGCTCGGCCTCGTCGAAGCGGGCCGGATCGAGCGCCGGCGCGGCGGTGGTGAAATAGCCGCCGACCAGGACATCGGATTCCTTGGTGCCGCGGTGGGTGGCCCGGTAGACCAGTCGCTTGCGGCGGCTCTCGACATCCATCACGGGCCCATGATCCGGCAATGCGGACAGACTCCGCCCCGCAAAGCCCCGGGAGGAAACCCCGGCGCCGCGGCGGCAGAGCGTTGAAAAAGCGGCTACGATATAGTCGGCTTCGGCCCGTCTGTCAGCCCGGCTTTTGGAGGCTTTCGTCCGTGCGATCCGCCGCCCTGACCGTTCGGCCGCGATGAGCGAGAAAGCGCCCCGAAGCTTGCGCCCGGCGGTGCTCAATCCGCTGTTCGCCCCGGTCACTAAGCTGACTGGGATCGGCCCGCGGCTGGCCAAGCTGATCGATAAGCTGGCCGGCCCGCGTGTGGTCGACCTTCTGTGGCACCTGCCGGCCGGTGTGATCGACCGGCGCTTCTCGCCCAAGGTCGGCGATGCGCCGCCCGGCGCGGTGGCGACGATGATCGTCAAGGTGTTGGCCCACAGCCCGCCGCCGCCGCGCAATGCCCGCGTGCCCTATCGCATCACCTGCGAGGACGAGACCGGGCGCATCGTGCTGGTGTTTTTCCACGGCCAGGGCGACTACCTCGAACGCGCGCTGCCGGCGGGCGAGACGCGGGTGATCTCGGGCAAGGTCGAACTGTTCGATGGCCGACGCCAGATGACTCACCCCGACCACATCGTGCTGCTCGATCAATTGGCGAGTGTGCAGCGGGTCGAACCGGTTTATCCGCTCACCGCCGGGCTGTCGCCGAAAGTACTCGACAAGGCGATCCATGGCGCGCTCGCCCTCGCCCCCGACCTGCCCGAATGGCTGGATCCGGCCTATCAGCGCCGCCAGGGCTGGCCGGCCTGGCGCGACGCCTTGCGCGCGGCACACGCCCCGACCGACGAAGCGGACGTGTCGCCGCTGACACTGGCGCGGCAGCGCCTGGCCTACGACGAGTTGTTGTCCAACCAGCTGGCGCTCGCGCTCGTCCGCCTCAAGGCGCGCAAGCGGCGCGGGCGCAGCTTGGTCGGCGATGGGACCTTGCGTGCCAAGATCGAAACCGCCCTGCCCTATCGACTGACCGGCGCGCAGGTGCGGGCGCTGGCCGAGATCGCCGCCGACATGGCGAGCGAGCACCGCATGCTGCGCCTGTTGCAGGGCGACGTCGGCAGCGGCAAGACGGTGGTGGCGCTGCTCGCCATGATCGCTGCGGTGGAGGCGGGTTGCCAGGCGGCGCTGATGGCGCCGACCGAGATTCTCGCCAAGCAGCACCACGACACGATCAGGCCGCTGGCCGAGGCCGCCGGCGTGCGCGTCGAACTCGTCACCGGGCGCGTCAAGGGCGCGGCGCGCGAACAGCTGTTGGCGGAAATTGCCGCGGGCCACGTGCCGCTGGTGATCGGCACCCATGCCCTGTTCCAGAAGGACATCGCGTTCGCCGACCTAGCACTGGCGGTGATCGACGAGCAACACCGCTTCGGCGTCGATCAGCGCCTCGACCTCGCCGAGAAAGGCGCCGGCACCGACGTGCTGGTGATGACCGCCACGCCGATCCCGCGCACCCTCACGCTCACGGCCTATGGCGACATGGACGTTTCGCGCCTGGACGAGAAGCCGCCGGGCCGCAAGCCGGTGGACACGCGGCTGGTCAACCTGGAGCGACTGGAGGAAACCATCGCCGCCGTCGGCCGGGCCATGACCAGGGGCGCCAAGGTGTTCTGGGTGTGTCCGCTGGTGGAGGAGAGCGAAGTCACCGACCTTGCCGCCGCCGAGGACCGCTACGCCGTGCTGAAAGCCCGGTTCGGCGCGCAGGTCGCATTGGTCCACGGCCGCATGAAGCCGGCCGAGAAGGACGCGGCGATGGAGGCCTTCGCGTCAAACGATGCAGCTTCGCCCCGCCTGTTGGTGGCCACCACCGTGATCGAAGTGGGCGTCGACGTGCCCGCGGCCACGGTGATGGTGGTCGAACATGCCGAGCGCTTCGGGCTCGCGCAGATTCACCAGCTGCGCGGCCGCATCGGCCGCGGCGGGCGCGAGGGAACCTGTCTGTTGCTGTATGCCGCGCCGTTGGGCGAGACCGCGCGAGCGCGGCTCGAGACCCTGCGCAGGACCGAAGACGGCTTCCTGATCGCCGAGGAAGACTTGCGATTGAGGGGCGGCGGCGAAGTGTTGGGCACCAAGCAGAGCGGTCTGCCCAGCTTCCGGATGGCGAACCTGGCGCTGCACGGCGAACTGATCGAGGCCGCGCGCGACGACGCCCGGCTGATCATCGCCCGCGACCCCGACCTGACCAGCCCGCGCGGCGAAGCGGTGCGCACGCTGCTCTACCTGTTCGGCCAGGACGGCGCGGTCAGGATGCTGCGCTCGGGCTGAGGCGGTCTGTGTGCAGTGCAGCAACCACTATGTTGAGCCGCTTCAAAGGCTTTTCGACTGGCCCTGCTTCTGCAGGGAATCTGCAGGGGAAGAGGCGATTAATCGTTTAATATCAATAATTTGGAATCAATATTTAAGATTTTATCCGCGCCAAATTCGCGTGACGAGAGCCTCGGCCCAGACCGGCGTCAAGACCCCTTCGGCTCGGGAATCGCCAGCACCAGCACACCGGTCAGCACCATCAATGCGCCCGACACCGGGAACACCCAGTCGGCAAGGCCGTTGTCGAGCAGGCCGGCGAACAACAGAGGCCCGGCGATCGAGCCGACGTTGAACCCGGTCGAGACGAAGCCGAACACCGCCCCCGAGGCGTTGGCGGGCGAGACCTTGCGCACCAGCAAATCGCGCGACGGCGTCGGGATGCCCCACGCCACGCCCGAGGCGAAGAACAGGATCGCCAGCGCGAACACCGGCAAGGCCACCAACCCGGCCGCGACGATGCCAAGCCCGCCCAGGGCGCAGCCGGCCACCACCACCAACTGATGGCGCGCGGTGCGGTCGCCGATCTGGCCGCCGACCAGGATGCCCAGGCTGGAGCCGACCAGGTAGGCGGTCAGCACGGTGTTGGCCTGCACCAGCGGCATGTTCGACAGTTCGGTGAAGGTGGAGACCGCGAAGTAGGTCACGCCGTTGCTCGACAGCGCGATCAGCACCCAGAACACGAAGGTCAACAGGATCGGCGGCGACAGAATCAGCTTGAGCCAGGCGTCCAGCGACAACGGCGTCTCGGCTTTCTTTTTCGCCGCCGCGGCCGGGCCGGGGTTGAGGCTGTCGCGCGCCGCGGCCAGGCCCGCGGCCATGACCAGCCCCGCCGCGCCCGACACACCGATGGCGAATTTCCAGTCCACCAGCGTCGCCAGCGCGATGATGATCGACGGCGCCACCGCGCCGCCGATGAAACCCGAGAAGGTATGCACGCTGAACGCCCGGCCCATCACCGTGCCGGCGATGCGGTTGGACAGGATCGAGTAGTCGGCCGGGTGGTAGACCGCGTTGGCCAGGCCCGCCACGGCCATGGCCGCCAGCATCAGGGGGTAGACCGGCCACGCCGCCATGGCCGCCAGCACCGCACCCTGCACCGCCACCGCGGCGATCAAAAGCCGTGTGGCGCCGATACGGTCCACCAACAGGCCCATCGGCGCCTGGGTGAAGCCGGTGACGACATTGAACACCACCAACAGCAGCGCGATCTGGGTGTAGTCAAGCCGCAGCTCGCCGGTCAGCACCGGGTACAACGGCGGCAGCACCATGAAGAAAAAATGGCTGTAGAAGTGCGCGACGCTGATCAGCGCCACGATCTTGGCCGCGCCGCGCCCTTCGGCCAGACCCGACGCCGACGGTTGCGCGGCCTCGGCGCTCACGGCGGGCCTGCTTCGTCGGCGGGCTTGGCGGGCCCTGACTTGGGGTCGTAAGGCGGCGTGACGATGCCGCCGGACACGATCATCTTCATGCAGTCTTCCACGCTCATGTCGAGATGGATCATGTCCGAGCGCGGCAGAAACACAAGATAGCCAGACGTGGGATTGGGTGTGGTCGGCAGGTAGACGTTGTACATCTTCTCGGTCGTCCGGGCCTGGATTTCGCCGTGGGTCTCGCCGATCACAAGCCCCAGCGTCCACATGCCGCGGCGGGGGTATTCCACCATCACCACCTCGCTGAACGAGGTCTCGCGTTCCTTGAGCACCGCCTCGAAAATCTGCTTCACGGCCGAATAGAGGCTGCGGATCACCGGCATGCGCGCGACGATGCCTTCGCCCAGCCGCACCATGAAGCGGCCGAGATAATTGGCGGTGAGAAATCCGGCCAGGGTCAGGCCCACCACCAGCGTCACTAGGCCGACCCCGGGCATCTCGAACGGCAGGTAGGTGTTGAGATTGAATCCCGGCGGCAACAATCCCACCACCGTCCGGTCGACCGCGGTGATGATCGACCACGCCACGTACACCGTGATGCCGATGGGCGCTGTGACCAGCACGCCCGCCAAAAAGTATCTGCGCAGCCGCGCCATCAGCGAACGGCGCAGGCCGGGCATCGCGACCTTGGTCGGGGCGGGCGTGGTCATGGAGGAAAAAGCGCGAGGGGAATGGTCTAACGTGGCTGGTGCTCATATGGTACTCCGACGCCCGATCGCAACCAAACGCCTTGCCATGCCCGATACCGCCACCGTTCAAGCGCCGCCGCTCCAGCCCACCGTCGGCGTGGGCGTGGTGGTCGTGCGCGGCGACCAGGTGCTGCTGATCAAGCGCGGCAAGGCGCCCAGGATGGGCGAATGGAGCATTCCCGGCGGCACGCAGGAACTGGGCGAGACGGTGCGCGAGACCGCCGTGCGCGAGGTGCGCGAGGAAACCGGCGTCGAAATCGAAGGGCTGCGCCTGCTCGACGTGGTCGATGCCTTCGGCCGCCACCCGGACGGGTCCTTGCGCACCCAATGGACGCTGGTGGATTTCGCCGCCACATGGGTGTCGGGCGAGGCGGTGGCCGGCGGCGACGCGGCCGAGGCGCGTTGGGTCGAGGCCGCCGCGATCGAACGCTATGGCTTGTGGAGCGAGACGGTGCGCATCATCCGCGCGGCACTGGCAGGCGACTGACGGCGATGTTCGAGGTGGACTTTAATCCGGCGCAGAAGCCGTTGTTCAATGTGCGGGTGTGCATCAACCGCCGTCTGAACACCGACAACCTGCCCAACTGCGCCGGCCGCGGCTCGCGCGAGTTGGCCGACGAACTGGAGCGGCGTATCGCCGCCGAGCGCATCCCCGCCAAGCTGCTGCGCGGACCGTGCATGAACAACTGCCAGATCGGCCCGAACATCAAGGTGCAGGGCGCCGAACTGTTCAACCTGAACTGCGACACCTCCGACGCGCGCATCGAACAGATCATGGCTGCGGTCCGCGCCGAAGCCGCCAAGCGTCTCGCCGCGCCCGCGGCCCCGCCATCGCCGGAGCCATGACCGGTTTCCTTGTCACCGTCGGCGTGATCGTGGCGGCGATCGTCGGCCTCGCGTTCGCCCTGCCCTGCCCCGCCTGCCGCGCCCGCCGCGAACGGCTCGCGCGCGCTTACGCCGAATGGCGGCGCGCGAACGAAAAACCGTAACGAAATGGGTCTTGGCCGCCAGGCCGGGACCTACGGTGCGTCAAACTCAAGCGGCGCAGGTTGATGAGTAGGCCCCGGACTGAATCCGGAGCTTTGGGGTAGAGTTTCGGTGTCGAACGTCCCGGCCTCCGGGCCGGGACCCACGGTGCGTCAAACTCAAACGACGCTTGTCGATGCGTGCGCACCGGAACAAGTCCGGGGCTTTGGGGTAGAGTTTCGGTGTTGAACGTCCCGGCCACCGGGCCGGGACCCACGGTGCGTCAAACTCAAGCGGCGCAGGTTGATGAGTAGGCCCCGGAATAAATCCGGGGCGCGAGAAAGTGGAATGCCGCACTACGTTTACATCCTCGCGAGCAAGAAGCACGGCACGCTCTACGTCGGAACGACCATCGATCTCGATGCCCGCGTCCGTGCGCACAAGGCTGGACTGGTCGCCGGATTCACCAAGGACCACGGCGTCAAGATGCTCGTCTACTTCGAATCGCATGACGGCTTGGACGCGGCGCGGCGGCGCGAACGCTCGCTCAAGCGCTGGCGCCGCGAGTGGAAGTTCAACCTGATCGAACGGGACAATCCCAATTGGGACGATTTGGCTGTCGGGCTCTCGCATCTTGGCACGACATGAAAACGTCCGGCCGACGGGCCCGGACGTTCAACACTTCAACCCTATACCAAAGCCCTGGATTTATTCCGGGGCATGATGAGGAATTACTGAAACAGCGCCAGCACCGGTTTCAGGGCCCGAAGCGCTTGCAGTTTCATCAGCGGCCACTGGGCGTAAGGCCAAATGAAGGCGCGGATCATCGCCGTGCCCATCGAAATCTTGCCGAACAGGTCGTTGACGAAAAACCCGATGCCGATGACGCAGTAAGACGCCTGGAGCCAGAAGAACAACCGCACGGCCGCCGACCCATTCCCGAAACCCAATTCAGTGTGGGCCCGGGCACGTGGCCGGTCAAAGCCAAATTCAGGTTCCGTCCTCGCTCTCGGGCTTGCGCGCCAGTTCGGCCATGCGCTTTTTCAGCGCGTTGACCTCGTAGGCCGGCACTTGGAACACCCAGCCCTCGGCGCGGGCATTGATTTCGGCGATGGTTTTCGCCCAATCCACCGCCCCTTCCGATGGCGCCCCTTCCGATGACGCCCCTTCGGCCGGCGCGCCGTCAGCCGGCGGGGTTTCAGCCGGCGGCGGCGTGGCGCTGATCTTCACCCAGTTCTGGCCGTCGGCCTCGACGTAATCGAGCGACACCTTGAACCCGGCGAAGCCCTCGAACTCGGCCTTGATCGCCTTGTCG
>JANRJB010000297.1:0-12587 GCA_033764265.1 Rhodospirillaceae bacterium
GCGAAGCCCTTCGCGGTCGGCAAGTACGAACTCACGGTCGGCGAGTACGCGGCTTTCACCGCCGCCACCGGCCGGCCGCCGACGCTCAACTGCATCACCTGGGATACCGCGGCGATGAAGTGGCAGGCGGTCGCCGCCGCAAACTGGCGCGAGCCGGGCTATCCGCAGACCGACCGGCACCCGGTCGGCTGCCTGACGCTGGCCGACGCCCAGGCCTACGTGACGTGGCTGAGCGAAAAGACCGGACACCGCTATCGCGTGCCGAGCGAGGCGGAATGGGAGTACATCGCCCATGCCGGCACGCGCGATGCGATCGGCGCGAGCCGGGCCGACATCTGCAAGGTCGGCAACGTCTCGGACGCGGCCCGCGCCAGGGCCCACCCCGGCGCCGACCAGGACGACACCCGCTTCTTCGCCTGCGATGACGGCCACGTCTACGCCGCGCCGGTGGGCAGCTATCCGGCCAATGCCTGGGGCCTGTACGACGTGATCGGCAACATCTGGGAATGGACCGAGGACTGTTTCATCCCCCACTACAACGGCGCCCCCACCGACGGATCGGTGTGGATGGTGCCGGGCTGCGACCGCCGCATCGTGCGCAGCGGCGGCTGGTACAGCCGGGTGTGGTTCGCGCGGCCCACCGGGCGCAGCCGCGAGGCGCCCGACTACCGCAGCAGCACGCTCGGCCTGCGCGTCGTACGCGAAATCGATTAGCAGTTTGGGGATGGAACGATGCGCTACAACCGATTGGGAACCAGCGGCCTGGTGGTGTCGCGCATGTGCTTCGGCGCCGGCTCGCTTGGCGTCGGCGAGACGCTGCCCGGCCTGATCAAGAACATCGACCAGAAAGCCGCCGACGAGATTGTCGCCAGGGCGATCGACCGCGGCATCACCTTTTTCGACACCTCCGACAAGTACGTCGAGGGCCGCTCCGAGGAAACGCTGGGCCGCGCCTTGGGCGCGCGCCGCAAGGACGTGGTGCTGGCCACCAAGTGCGGCATTCGCATCGGACCGATGCCGACCGACGCCGGACTTTCGGCGCGTCACATCGTCGAATCGGCCGAGAAAAGCCTGAAGCGCCTGGGCACCGACTGGGTCGACATCTACTACGCCCACACCTTCGACAAGCAGACGCCGCTGGAAGAAACCGCGCGCGCCTTCGAGCACCTGATCCAGCGCGGCATGGCGCGTTATGTCGCCATCTCCAACTGGCCGGCGTGGATGGCCGCGCGCATGCTGGGCATCGCCGACAGGCAGGGCTACGCCCCGGTGATCTGCAACCAGGTCTACTATTCCATGGTCGGGCGCGACATCGAGCGCGAATTGGTGCCGATGGCCGAGGCCACCGGGCTCGGCCTCGTCGTCTATTCGCCGCTCGCCGGCGGCTTCCTCAGCGGCAAGTACAACCGCAACGAACCGCCGCCGCCCGGCACCCGGCGCGCGACGTTCTCCAGCCACCCGAAGATGGATTTGGACACCGCGTTCAAGGTGGTCGACACGCTGAAGGACCTGGCGCCCAAGTACAAAGCCACGCCGGCGCAGGTGGCGCTGGCCTGGACCATGCAGAAGCCGTTCATCAACGCGGTGATTTTCGGCATCAGCCGGCTCAGCCAGCTGGAAGACAACCTGGGCGCGGCCGACCTGGTGCTGGCCGACGACGATTTCAAACGCCTGGACGCCCTGACCGCGCCGGGCACGGCCTGAACGCCGCTTCGCACGCCGCGAAAAGGGAAGCGCCCGGGGTCCAAGGGAGGGCAAGGACCCCGGGCGCTGGACACGCCGGCCGGGAGGGCGGTCGGCGGTGAACGGTCCCGCGCGGCGCGGCTTACAACACCGCCTCGCCGTGCAGGTTGATGTCGAGGCCTTCGCGCTCCCCGTCCTTCTCGACGCGCAGGCCGATGACCTTGTCGAGCACCTTGGCGATGATGAACGTCGCCACCGCGCAATACACGATCACCACGCCCGCGCCGTAGAGCTGCGTCACCACCTGGCCGGGGTTGCCGTCGATCAGCCCGGCCTTGCCGGCGCCGCCCACGGCTTCCACCGCGAACACCCCGGTCAGGATGGCGCCGATGAAGCCGCCGACGCCGTGCACGCCGAACGCATCGAGGCTGTCGTCGTAGCCGAGCGCGTGCTTGAGGCCGGTGGCCGCCCACCAGCACACCACGCCGGCGATCAGGCCGATGATCAACGCACCGGTCGGATCGACGAAGCCCGAGGCGGGCGTGATGGCGACCATCCCGGCGACCGCGCCGGAGATGATGCCGAGCACGCTGGGCTTGCCCTTTACCGCCCACTCCACCAGCATCCACGACAGACCGGCGGCGGCGGTGGCGATCTGGGTCACCGCCATGGCCATGCCCGCCAGGCCGTTCGCGGCGACGGCGGAACCCGCGTTGAAGCCGAACCAGCCGACCCACAGCAGCGACGCGCCGACCAGCGACAGGGTCAGGTTATGCGGCGGGAACGGTTCCTTGCCGTAGCCGGTGCGCTTGCCCAGCACCAGGGCCAGCACCAGGCCGGCGACGCCGGCATTGATGTGCACCACGGTGCCGCCGGCGAAGTCGAGCACGCCGTCTGTGGCCAGGAAACCGCCGCCCCACACACAGTGCGCCACCGGCGCGTAGACCAAGAGCGACCACAGCCCCATGAACCACATCACCGCCGAGAACTTCATGCGGTCGACGAACGCGCCGGCGATCAGCGCCGGGGTGATGATCGCGAACGTCATCTGGAAGGTCATGAACACGGTTTCGGGAATGGTGTAGGACACCGCCTCGACCCCGACGCCGGCCAGGAACATCTTGCTCAGGTCGCCGATGAACGGATTGCCGGCCGTGAAGGCCAGGCTGTAGCCGGCCACCATCCACAGCACGGTAATCAGGCAGGTCGTCGCGAACGCGTGCATCACGGTGGACAGCACGTTCATCTTGCGCACCATGCCGCCGTAGAACAGCGCCACGCCGGGGATGGTCATCATCAGCACCAGCGCCGTCGACGTCAGCATCCAGGCGGTGTCGCCCGAATTGATCGCCGGCGGCGCGGCTTCGGCCACCGCTTCGGCGGCGTCTTGGGCCGACGCGACCGCGCCAGCCAACAACACGGCCGTGGCCGGCAGCAGCTTGGCCGCCGTACCCGTGGCCCGCGTGAAATTCAACGTACGCATCCTCGATCCTCCCTTTGGTCTCTCGTGTGCTGTCATGAGCCGGTTCACAGCGCCTGCTTGCCGCGCTCGCCGGTGCGAATTCGTATCGCGTCCTCGACGTTGATGATGAAGATCTTGCCGTCGCCGACCTTGCCAGTCTTGGCGACCTCGGTGATCGCGGCCACCGTGCCGGCGACCTCGTCGTTGTCTACCACCACCTCGATCTTCACCTTGGGCACGAACGACACCTCATATTCCGCGCCGCGATAGATTTCCTTGTGACCGCCCTGGCGGCCGAAGCCGCGCGCTTCGGTCACGGTCATGCCGTAGATGCCCTTGGCGACCAGCGCCTCGCGCACCGGGTCGACCATCGATGGCCGCACGATCGCTACGATGTTCTTCATTCGCCTGCCTCCGTGTTGTTCGGTTGATCGCCCTGACGGATCAGAACGACTTCGACAGCGTGAACACCACGCGCGCGTCGCACAGGTTGCCGCAGGTCGACACGTCGGTGTCGTGGTAGCGCACGCCCAGGTCGACCAGCGGCGTCATGACCGTCAGGCCGACATTCCAATCGAAGTAATCCGCGCCGAAAGCCGGGTTGACCTCGGCGCGGCCGATGTTGGCGTCGATCTTGAAGCTGTCGGCGAACGGCACCGCCAGACCGGTGGTGAGGTAGACGCCGTCCTCGGTGCCGGCGAAATTGTCGGGCGTGTAGTAGAAGCCGGCGCTCCAGATGGCCGGGCCGAAGTCGTAACCGACCTTCAGCGCGCCTTCGACGTAGCCGTAATCGGTGCCGTTGCGCGCGCCCGGGTAGGCGTAATAGATCACGCCGATGTCGTAGGTGAACTTGTCGACGCTGCCGGCATAGCCGGCGTACAGGTCAAGCTCGAGATCGGCGTTGTCGCCGGGTGTGAATTCCACGTTGGTCCCCCAGAACCCGGCGTAGAAGCCCACGCCCGAGTTCCAGGTCAGGCTGCCCTGCACCGCCGGATCGCTCTGGGTCTGGCTGATGCCGCGGAACATATAGTCCGACGTCAGGGCCACGCTGCCGGCGATGGTGCCGTAGGGTGACTCCGCATCCTGCGCCCAGACCGGAGTGCCGAGTGCGGCGACCGCCGCCAACGTCGTCGTCGCGTAGAGTTTTTTCACGCCTATACCCCTGTGAATGTTCGGCCCCGACGGCGTACGCGAATGGCCCGCGCCACGCCGCACCGTCACGGATATGCAATCCGGATGCCAGATTTGTGCGGCGCGGCAAAAAATCTGTTGATAACTAATTTAATAATTACAGTTGGTTATGACGAACCTGTGGATATCTCATATCGCGCTGCAATATCCGTATGCCTAAAATATATGCTCCACCAATTCTGAAGGCTATTTTTTGTGCACACCTAAGCGAGCCAAGCCCGCCGAAACGGAAACGGGGCACGGCGCGACCCGCCGTGCCCCGCTTCGGGGAATCACACTCTTATCTGATGAGTGGCTCAGGCCCGCTGGGCGGCGAGTTGCTCGCGCGACAGGCGCGCCTTTTCATGAGGCTTGGTTTTCACCGCCAGGATCGCGGCGATGATCACGCCGACCGTCACCAGGGTCATTTCCAGCGCGAAGTCGGCCGGATGTTCCCAGAATTCCGTGAACAGGTGCCAGCGGCCGGCGATCTCGACCGTGTTCCAGCAGATGATCGCGGTCGGAATGCCGTAGCGGATGGCGGTGGTGACCTTCCAGAACCGCATCAGGCGCTGGAACAGATACACCGACCAGATCACGTTCAGGAAGAAGACGCCGTAGGTGACGGGATGGCGGTCGCCCAGGATGTTCTCGTCATACATGAACAGCAGCACGAGATAGAAGAACCAGATCACGTAAATGGTCTCGAGCGCGGTGATGGCCGCGAAGTTACGCTCGTGCGCCGGATTGGGCTTACCGGTCCCGAGGCCCAGATGACGGTGAAACCACAGGAAAAAGTTGCACTTGGTTTCCTTGTTCATCAAGAAATACATCAGCGTGGCCATCATCACGCCGACCGAGGACATCATCACCAGGTATTCGGCCTTGGTGGCGATGGCGCCGGCCTTATTGGGATCCATCAGGTCGGGCACCTGGAGGTAAGCCGCGTTCCACACGAACGCGAACTCGACCCAGCCGGTCCACAGGAACGTGCCGGCCCAGAAGCCGAGCCAGGTGGCGGCCACCTCGTTGGAACTGCGCATGCCGACCAGCAGCAAGGCCGCGCCAAGCAGGCCCATCGCGAAAGCGGACTGATAGACATATCCTTCGCCGGGCCAGATATCTTCCATGACGATCATGACCGTGTGGCCCAAGGCCTGGACCACGAACACGATCAGGAAAGCCGACAGCCCGATGAACGGCGGCCGGTAGAACAGGCGCACGAACTGGTTCTGGCTTGCGGGCGGGGCGGTCATGGCGTCGGCGGACATCGCGGGGACTCCGATACACTGCGGATTTGATCCATGATATCGCCAAACGGCGTCCGGTCATCCTTTTCCGTCCGCGCCCATGTCAACACTCGGTCAACCGGTCGCAACGTCAGGCAATTTTCCAGCGGCCACGGGCCCTGACCGCAGCTAGAGTGTGGGTTCGCACCATAACGTTTCCGTCGCCTGGCTGCCGATGTCCGCCGAACCGCACCGCGTGCTCCTGGTCGATGACGACGCCGGTCTAGCCGGAATGCTGCGCGAATTCCTGGAACTGCACGGCTTCGCCGTCGAGGTCTTGCCCGATGCCGAGCGGGCGCTGGCCCGTCTGGAGGCGGACATGCCCGACCTTTTGCTGCTCGACGTCATGCTACCCGGCATGAGCGGTTTCGAGGCGCTGAAGCGCGTGCGCGCCCGCCACGACCTGCCGGTCATCATGCTGACCGCGCGCGGCGAAGAGTCCGAGCGCATCATGGGCTTCATGGGCGGTGCCGACGACTACCTGCCCAAACCGTTCAATCCGCTCGAACTGGTGGTGCGCGCCAAGGCGGTGCTCAAGCGCGCCCGCAGCGGCGCGGGCGTGCCCCGGCCCGAGGCCGATGAACTGCATGCCGGTGCGATCCGCATCGACCTGCGCCGGCGCGAGGTGTTTGCCGGGCCGGTGTCGTTGTCGGTCACCGCCGCCGAGTTCCGCCTGCTCGAGCACCTGGTCCGCCACGCCGGCGAGGTGATGTCGCGCGCCCGGCTGACCGAGCTGGCCCTGCAACGATCGAGCGAGGCCTATGACCGCAGCGTCGACACGCTGATCAGCAAGCTGCGGCGCAAGCTGGCCGACGCGGGCGTGACCACGCCGGCGATCCGCGGCCTGCGCGGCCACGGCTATGTGCTCGACAACCCCGACGCCGCCGCGGACCAGCGCCCGTGAGACTGCCGTCGCCCCGCCTGTACTGGCGCATGGCGCTGTACATCGGCACCGCGATCGCCCTATTCCTGATCCTGGGCGCGGCCAGCCTGGTGCTGGTGGCCTCGCAGGAACTGGCCAACTACACCGCGGCCCGACAGGGCACGCTGGCCGAAGACGCCGCCTCCGCGCTGGCCGGCGGCGGCCGTCCGGCGCTGGAACGTTGGCTTTCCGAGGAAGCCGACATCCCGTCCGACGTCACCGTGTTCGTGCTCGACCGCGACAGCCGCGACATCCTGGGCCGCGAGGTGCCGGCGGCCTATGCCGACTTCATCGCCCGCTTCGCCGTCGGTCAGGGCGAACGGCACGTGCCGAACCTGCAGCCGCTGCGGCTGGCGCCGCAGCTGATCGCGCCCGACGGCGCGGTCTACGCCTTTGTGGTGATGCCGAGCCGCTTCCAGGTGTGGGGCAGCCCGGCGGTGGCGCTCGGCATCGCGGTGGCCGCGGCCGTGGTGATCGCCACCGTGGCCTGGCTGATCGCGCGCGCGTTCGGACGGCCGATCGGCGAGCTGCAGCGCGCCGCGCGCGAACTGTCGCTCAGCCACTTCGGCGCGCGCGTGCCGGCCGCGATCACCAACCGCCACGACGAGCTGGGCGCGCTGGCGGCCGACTTCAACGTCATGGCCGAGCAGATCGCCGCCCTGGTCGCCAGCCGCCAGCGCCTGATGCGCGAGCTGTCGCACGAGCTGCGCTCGCCGCTGGCCCGCATGCAGGCCGCCGTCGCGCTGGCCGCCCAGCGTGGCGCGCTCGACGGCGCCGACCGCGCCCGGCTTGAACAGGAAGTGGTGCGCATGGACCGCATCATCGGCGACCTTTTGCGCTTCTCGCGGCTCGACGCCGCGCCGGACATGACGCGCAGCCTGTTGCGCGTCGACGACCTGTTGGCCGAACTGGCCGGCGACGAGGAAGTCGAGGCCGCCAGCAAAGGCTGCACCGTGATCGTGCGCGCGCCGCGCGGCCTGACCGCCGTCGGCGACCGCGAGCTGTTGCGCAGCGGGTTCGAGAACATCGTGCGCAACGCCATCCGCTACTCGCCGCCGGGCGCGGCGGTGGAGGTCGAGGCCGTCGCCGGGCCGGGCGGGATCGAGGTGGCGGTGATGGATCGCGGCCCCGGCGTACCGGCGGCCGACCTTCACCGCATCTTCGAGCCGTTCGTGCGGGTGAGCGGCGCAACCAACGACGGCGCCGGAACCGGCCTGGGATTGGCCATCGCCAAGCGCGTCTTCGAGGCCCATGGCGGCGGGATCAGCGCCGCCGCACGCGACGGCGGCGGGCTGATCGTGCGGGTGACTCTGCCGGCCGTCGAGTTGACCTGACCTGACGCGCGCTACACCGGCCGGCCGGCGGCCAGTTGAGGATCGGCCGAGTCCATCTTGGCGCGCGTCAGGCCGTAACCGGACATGATCGCCACGCAGGCGAGCGCGGCCAGGCCCGGCACGACGCAGAAACCCAGATAGATCGCGGTGAGCGCGCTGTCGGGCTGGGTCGCCGGCCCGTCGGGCGTGCGGGCCGGCGCGCCGGCCACGTAGCCCATGGCCGACAAGAGGAAGCCGATGCCGGCCGTGCCCAGCGCGCCCGAGACCTTGTCGATGAAGCTGACCGCGCCGGAGAACATGCCCTCGCGGTCGAGGCCGGTCTTCAGCTGGTCGTAGCGGATGACGTCGGCCAGCAGCGAATAGGCCAGCAGCACCGCCCCGCCCATGCCGATGCCGACCACGAAGTTGCGCGCCACCACGATCGCCAGCGGTTCGTGCGGGCCGGACAAGAGCCAGCTGAGATTGAGCAGGCCGTACACGATCAGGCTGGCCATGTAAGCCTTCGGCTTGTCGATGCGCTTGGCCAGCCACAACCACAACGGCACCGAGACCAGGTTGCCGGCCACCTTGGCCATGTAGAAGGTGCCCAGCCAGTAGTCCGACACCGCCAGCACGTGGCGCGAAAAGTACGCGGTACTGACCACCACCGTGGCCACGCCGATCTGGAACACGATGTGCGTGCCGACGATGCGGGCGAAGTCGCCATCGGCGAAGGCCAGCTTGAGCGAGTTGAGCCACGAGCCGCCGGCGCTTCGCCGCGGCGCGGCCGCCGTGCGCCGCTCGGTCAGCCAGGCGGCGCTGATCAGGCAGCAGGCCAGCACGATCAGCCCCAGCACCAGGCCCATGATGCCGTGCGCGTCGCGGTCGCTGCCCCAGGTGGCGAGCAGCCACGGCGCGACGGTGGCGGCCATCAACAGCCCGAGCGAGCCGCCGTAGACGCGGAACGACATCAGCGTCGAGCGGGCGTGATAATCCTCGATGATCTCGGCGCCGATGGCGGTGTAGGGCACCACGAAGAAGGTATAGGCCAGGCTGTGCGCCAGCAGCATCACCAGCATGTAGCCGGCCAGAGCGTTCGCCGACAGGGCCGGCGGATTGAACAGCGCCGCCGTCATCAGCGGCAGGACCAGCGCGCCCGCGATCAGGTACGGCCGCCGCCGGCCCCAGCGGCTGCGGGTGCGGTCACTCAGATAACCGACCAGCGGGTCCTCGACCGCGTCGACCAGCTTGGTGACGGCGAGTATCGTGCCCGCCACGCCGGCGGCAATGGCCAGGTCGTCGGTCATGAAGCGCAGCAGGAGCACGTTGACCACCTGCAGCCCGGCGGCGTAGCCGATGGCGCCCAGGCCGTAGGCCAGTTCGGTGCGGCTGACGGCGAGCTTCATGCCGCCGCCGATGGCCGTGAGCCTTTGGCCGCCATCGCCGCGCGCAACGCAGGCAGCAGCGTGGCGCCGAACTCGGCCGGATAGCGGCGCGGATCGTAGCCGGCCAGGATGAAGCGGCGCACACCGGCGTCGTAGTACTGCATGACCGTGTCGGTGATCTGCGCGACGGTGCCGACCATGCAGTTGGACACCGGTCGGCCGACCGGCACCTTGGAGAACGCGGTGAACACGCAGCCGGCGCGGCTGCCCTCGGCGGCCTGGGCGACCGCGCGGTCGATTGCCTGCTCGCGGCTTTCGCCGGGCTGGCGGACCAGCTTGCCCTGACCGTCCTGTTCCTCGACCAGATGGCGCAACAGGCCGTGCGCGTTGGCCCAGGCCTGGTCCTCGGTGTCGCCCAGCACGACGCGGATCGACAGCAGGAACTCCAGCGTGCGCCCGTGCCTGGCCGCCAGCGCGCGGGCGCGGCCGATCAGTTCGCGGATTTTCGGTACCGGCCCGCCGCCAAGCGCATACACATCGGCCACCTCGGCGCCCATTTCGAGCGCCTTATCGGACGAGCCGCCCCAGAACACCGTCAGGCCCGGACGCTGCACCGGCTTGACCGCCGCGAAGCCGCGGTTGAAGCGGTAGAACGGACCGGCGTGGTCGAACGGCTCCTCGCTCGCCCAGATGCGTTTCATGACCGCGACGTACTCGCGGCTGCGTTCGTAGCGCACCTCTTTGGTCAGGAAGTCGCCGTCGGATTCCATTTCATGGTCGCTGCTGCCGGTGATGATGTGCACGCCGGCGCGCCCGCCGCTCAGCCGGTCGATGGTGGCCAACATGCGCGCGGTCATGGTCGGCGCGACGAAGCCCGGCCGGTGCGCGATCATCATCTTCAGTTTCGTGGTGTGCGCGGCCACCCACGCGGCAATCGGCATGCTGTCCGGGTAGGTGGCCGAGTTGGCGATCAGCACCCGGTCGTAGCCCGCCGCTTCGTGCGCCTGCGCGCAATCGCGGATCAAGTCGGTGTCGAACTCCGACAGCGGATGGGCGTAGACCTCGGAATAGAAGCGGTGCGGCAGGATGCCGATGATTTCTGGGGTTGCATCGTGGGTCATGGCGGCCTCGCGTCGGTCCGGGTTACGCCGCGCCGCGCAGCGCGCTCGCGGCCGCGCCCGGCAAGCGGACCGAGAGCGTCTCGGCCACACCCTGGAAGGCCCGCAGCGTGCGCCGGCGCGTGGGATCGATCGGCGGGCGCATGTGCTGCAGGCCGACGTTGTCCCAGATCACCAGATCGCCGGTGCGCCACAAGTGCTCGTAGATGAACTCCGGCCGGTAGGCGTGCGCGAACACGGTCTTCAGGATCTCGTCGCTTTCGTCTTTCGCCAGGCCGACGATCGACGAGGTGAAGTTGGGGTTGACGTACAGGCAGCGCCGGCCGGTGTCGGGATGCGCCAGGATCACCGGGTGCGATGCCGACGGCGCGGCGGCGATGTTGGCGCCGTCGGCCGAACGATAGCGCGAGGAATCGTGGATGGCGTACAGCCCGTCCAGCGCCTGGCGCGTTTCGCGCGGCAGGGCGTCGAGCGCGGCGTACATATCGCAGAAAAAAGTGTTGCCGGCGCCCTGCTCGAAGTCGAGCGCTTCCAGGCAACTGATGGTCTTCAGCCGCGGCATGTCGGACTGGTCGTTGTGCCACTCCAGCTCGCGGTTGCCGAGCCCGCCCAGCTTCTTGCCGTCCTCCTCGACGTTCGACAGGTTGTAGCGCGTGCCGATCTCGGCCGCGCCGCCCTCCAGGTATTCCGGCACCAGCTTGGCCAGGCGGGCGTAGTGCGCCTTGACCTCCGGCGTCTCGGCGCACAGCGTGCCGAAGCGCCGGAAATAGGCCGTGATCTCGTCGTCGTCGGGCGCGACATGACCGCGGCTGACCAGCACGTGATGCTGGCCCAGCGCGCGCTTGACCGCCGCCACCGCCTCGTCCGACGGGCGCCGGAAATCCAGCCCCTCCAGCCGCGCGCCGAACGGCACGAAGGTTTCAACCACGCGCGGAATGTCGGTCCGGGATGCAGACTTGGAAGCGTTCATCGGCTGTGTCCTCTTTCTTGTTCGAGCGATCCGCTCGCAACTCATTTCGCTTAACCTAAAACTCCCCCTCACCACCTCGCTCCCGCCTTCGCCAAAGCTTCGGCGGGCTTGCCGCTCGGCACCCTCGCCCGTCATGCCGAAGGCGTGCAAAGCACGACGGAGAGGGTTGGGGTGAGGGGTTTTCGTGCGTCCGGCTTTCACACCGGCCGGTCGCCGGCATTCACCTTCAACGTGCGGCTGTCGACGCCCGGCAGCATCCGCGCCGGGTCGCGCGTCACCACCACGTCCAGCACCAAGGGCACGCTGCGCGGCGCCATGGCATCGGCCAGCGCGCCGGCCAGATCGCCGGGCTTGACGATACGCCGGGCCTCGCAGCCGTAGGCGCGCGCCACGTTGGCGTAGTTGATTTCCAACAGGTCGCTCGACTGGTAGGCGGCCGGGCCGTACACCGAATGCTGCAGCGCTTTCACGTAACCCGACGCGGCATTGTTCAGGACGATCAGCGTGAAGGCGGCCTTGGCCCGGCACGCGGTTTCCAGGTCGCCGGCCGCCATGTTGAAGCCGCCGTCGCCGGTCAGCCCCACCACCATGCGCCCCGGCGCGGCCAACTGCGCGCCCAATGCGCCCGGCAGGCCGTAGCCGATCGAGGCCATGCCCCGGTCGGCGATGAAGCCGCGGCCCGCCCGCTTGGTGTCGAACAGCAGCCCGCCCCAATGACTGGCGAAGCCGCCGTCAGCCACCAGGATGCCGTCGTCGGGCATGGCCGTGTTCAATTCGCCGATGATGCGCGCGACGTTGATCGGCGTTTCGGCGCTGGCATAGCGCGGCGCGGCGTCGGCGCGCCATTTGGCGTGAGCGGCGGCCGCAGCCGCGGCGTGCCCGCTGTCGGCGCGCGCGGGCAGCGCGGCAGCCAGGTCTTCCAGGCCCAGGCGCGCATCGCCCCACAACGCCACGTCGGTGCGCGCCCAGCGGCCGATCTCGGTCACGTCGATGTCCAGGTGAATCAGCGGCACGCCCGCGGGCGGCAGGGTATAGCGCTTGGTGGCGATCTCGCCCAGTTTGCAGCCGACCACCAGGATACAATCGCTGGCGGCCATCAGGTCGTTGGCGATGCGGCTGAAGCGGCCGAACAGCCCGACCGACAGCGGGTGCGTGCAGGCAATCGCGCCCTTGCCGCTCAGGGTGTGCGCCACGGGTATGCTGCGCTTCTCCGCCAGCGCCAACAGCGCCGCGCACGCGCCAGACAGGTGTATGCCGCCGCCGGCCAGGATCAGC
>JANRJB010000308.1:0-16461 GCA_033764265.1 Rhodospirillaceae bacterium
AACACCCAGGCGATCATCTTCGACAAGACCGGCACCCTGACCGAGGGTGCGTTCGGCATCACCGACGTGCTTGTGCTCGACGCCGGTTTCAACGCCGACCAGGTGGTCGCCTATGCCGCTGCGATCGAGGCCCACTCCGAACACCCCATTGCCCGCGGCATCGTGCGCGGCGTTTCCGACCGCTGGAGCGTGGAAGGCTTCAGGGCGATCCCCGGCCGCGGCGCCGAGGGCACGGTCAGGGGCCGGCGGGTGCGCGTGGTCAGCCCGGGCTACCTGCGCGAGCACGGCCTCGCCGCCGATCCGGCGCGGCTGGCTGGCCTAAGCGTCCAGGGCAAGACCGTGGTGTTCGTGCTGATCGACGACACGCTGGCCGGGGCGATCGCGCTGGCCGACGTGATCCGCCCTGAATCCAAGCCGGCCATCGCCCGGCTGAAGTCCATGGGCATCCGCTGCCTGATGCTGACCGGCGACAATCGCCAAGTGGCGCAGTGGGTGGCCGGCGAGATCGGCCTGGACGAGGTGTTCGCCGAAGTGCTGCCCGACCAGAAGGCGGCCAAGGTGCGCGAGGTCCAATCGCGCGGTCTGGTGGTGGCGATGACCGGCGACGGCGTCAACGACGCCCCGGCGCTGGCCCAGGCCGACGTCGGCATCGCCGTCGGCGCAGGCACCGACGTGGCGATCGAGACCGCCGACGTCATTCTGGTGCGCAGCAACCCGCTCGACGTGGCCGCGATTCTGGGCCTGTCGCGGGCTACCTACGCCAAGATGATCCAGAACCTGGTGTGGGCCACGGCCTACAACGTTTTTGCCATTCCCGCCGCCGCCGGCGTGTTCGCGATTTGGGGCTTGGTGCTGAGCCCGGCGGTTGGCGCGGTGTTCATGTCGCTCAGCACCGTCATCTGCGCGGTCAACGCGCGGATGTTGAAATTGCGGAGGTGACCCAACAACGAGGAGGCGGCCATGGCCAATTTCATCGGCGATATCGCGCTGGTTCTGTCGATCGCTCTGTTTTGCACTGGTTTAATCGTTTGGGATACCGCCCAACGACCGGCTGCGGTGCTCAGCCGCGTAGCGGCGGTAGTGATGATCGTCGGCGGACTCAGCATGTCCGTGTGCGTCGCTTACTACTGGCTGACGTACCGCTTCGCCGGTCAATTCGAAACCGCCTACCCAGTGGACATGCGCGGTGGGATGGGCGGAATGGGGCAAGACGGAATGATGTGGCAGATGATGCGGGGTGGCATGAGGGACGGCACCGGGGATGGCGACATGATGCAAGGGGGTATGGGGCGCGACGAACCGGCGCCCGCGTCGCCTGCTGCTGCGCCGGCCACGGACGCTGAACATGAACAGCACCACCCGGAAAGCGTCGAAGGCTCGCAACCGCCCGGTCAGGAAGAGGCCACGGCGCCGCTGATCGACCCCGCCGAACGGGAACGACTGGAACAGGATCCCGGTCGGCACCCGATGTAACGCGGCCGCGCGCTGACGGTGTAAGGCTCAGCGATCGGTGTCCCCGGCGTCGTGCAGCTGGCCCAGCAGCAGTTCCAGCGCGGCGGCCACCGCGGCGCGACGGATGTCGGTGCGGTTGCCGGCGAAGACATAGCGCTTGACCAGCGCGTCGGCGTCGCGCCGGGCCACCGACAGGTAGACCAGCCCGACGGGCTTTTCCTTGGTGCCGCCGTCGGGGCCGGCGATGCCGGTGACGGCGATGGCGAAGTCGCCGTTAGTCTGGGCCAACGCGCCCTCGGCCATGGCCGCGGCGACCACGTCGCTGACCGCGCCGTGCTGGGCGATGGCGTCGCGGGGCACGCCCAGAAGGCGCGACTTGGCCTCGTTCGAGTAAGTGACGAAACCGGCGTCGACCACGGCCGACGAGCCCGGAACCGCCGTCAGACACGCCGAGATCAGCCCGCCGGTGCACGATTCCGCCGTGGCGACCTTGAACCGTCCCGCTTTGGCGGCGGCGAGTACGGCCTTGGCCAGGTCGATCAAGTCGGCGGGCAATTCGGTCATGGGCGGCGGGCGGGCAAGTCGGGGCGGTTGCGGGGCGTTAAGCCGCATAGCACGCCCGCGCGCGCATGTGCCACCGCCGCCCGTTCCGCGCCAACCGCGATGGTCAGCTTTCCCACTGCGGTAAAGGCTTCGCTCATAGGTTGCGGATTGCCAGTTAACCCATTGGGAAATATGGTGTCTTGTCCACTTTACTTTATCTTTGAATTTCCGAAAAATAATCGGCAGGATGAATTCGGCTGGGTGCACTCCAAACCGCGTGAACGCGTGTCCCGCACCGCCGCGATGTTCAGGACAGAGTCGTCCCAACGATCGAGCGGTGAGCGGGCGTTCGTTTGTGTTGCGGTGTGGCGGGCGCGCACCAACCCTGCCGCGCCAATAAAACCAAAAACATTGGCGGCGGGCGACATGACGGGTGTCACTGGGGTAAGGGGACCGCGTGTTTTCAGGAAAACGACTATCCAAATTTGACCCGCAGGATCGCGGCCTGAGCCGCCTGCAGAAACATCTGCAACGCTTCTTCCCGGAACGCCAGTTGATCGTGCGCTCCGGCGAACGCATGCGCACGTTGCGCCTGTCGACCAACCGGCAGGCGGTAATGGCGACGATGCTGGCCATCGGCTTCGGCTGGACTTTGCTCAGTTCCAGCCTGGTGATGAACCACACCGAAATGATCCGCGACAAGAATACCGAGATCAAAGACGCGCGGATGGGCTACGAGCAGCTGCTTGCCCAAGTCTCGATCTACAAGGGCCGCGTCGCCGAACTGACCGCGGACCTTGAATCCAGCTACGCCGCATCGCTGGCGGTGGTGGACAAGGAATCCGAGCTGCTGAAGCAAAAGGCGCAGCAGCTGGCCGAACAGACCCAGGCCCAAGGCCAGGGCAAGGCCGCCGCGAAGCCAAATCTGGTCAGCCGCATCAAGACCAAGGCCAAGGAGGCCATCAAGGACCCTGCGGCCGTGCTGACGGGGACCGAGGGCAACGTCGAACTGGCGCTCGACAAGGCCAAGCTGGAACGCAACCACGCCGACGCCGAGCGCAAGGCGATTCTGGCCGAACTGTCCGACCTCGAATCCTCGATGGTCGACGTGGTCGGCCACCACACCAAGACGCCGTTCATCGCCACCGACGGCCTGGAAATCCGCCAGGTCGTGCTGGAACGCGACATGGCCATCACCGAACGCGATACGCTCAACGCCAGGGTCGCGAGCCTTGAGGACCAGATCCGCGACATGGAGAGCAACCAGCTGTTGTTGCAGCACCGCTTTGCCGAGGTCGCGGAAACCCGGATCGCCAGCATCGAATCCTCGCTTAACATCACAGGTCTCGACATCGACCTCTTGGTGCGCCAGCAGCAGCGCGGCGCCCGCGCCGTCGGCGGCAAGGGCGGGCCGTTCCTGCCGGTCGACCAGATGTCGATGAACTCCGGCCCGCTCGAGGAATCGCTCAACCGGCTGAATGCTCAGATGGACCGCCTGCAAAGCCTGCAGTCGCTCCTGACCCAGATCCCGCTCGACACGCCGCTGGACAAATTCGAGCTGAACAGCGGCTTCGGTGTGCGCAAGGACCCCTTCACCGGCCAGTTCGCCCAGCACCTCGGCCTCGACATGGGCGCGGATTACAAAACCCCGGTCACCGCCACCGGCGACGGCAAGGTGGTTTACGCCGACTGGGATGGGAATTATGGTCGCATCGTCGAAGTCGACCATGGGCTGGGCCTGATCAGCCGCTACGGCCACCTGTCCAAGATTCTGGTCAAGCCCGGCGATGTGGTCACCCGCGGCACCATCCTGGGCCAGTTGGGCTGCAGCGGCCGCTGCACCGGCCCGCACGTCCACTACGAAGTTCACCACAACGGTAAGCCGATCAACCCGCTCAAGTTCCTGAAAGCCGGCAGCGATGTTTTCAAGGGCTAACCCCGCCACCCGCGACCGCGACACGGCCGAAACCCGCGCCGACGCGACCAAGTCGGTGCCGTCGATCGTCAGCGCCGACCTTTCGGTCGAGGGCAATCTGGTGTCCAACGGCGAAGTCCAGGTCGATGGCAGCGTCAAGGGCGACATCCGCTGCAAGGCGTTGATCGTCGGCGTCAAGGGCTCGGTCGAGGGCGAAATCGTGGCCCAGACGGTGCGCATGCACGGCGCCATCAAAGGCATGGTGCGGGCGAAAAGCGTGTTCCTGGCCTCGACCGCGCGCATGTCGGGTGACGTCGAGCACGAAAGCCTGGCGATCGAGCCGGGCGCCTACATGGAAGGCCACTGCCGTCGAATCTCCGACGCCAACCTGGCCTCGATGGGCGAGGCCCGCGTCGCGCGCGTGGAGTCGGTCGCCCCAACGCGCCTGGCGCCGCCGAAACCCGCGATCGTCGCGACCTGATCGCGGCCGGCAGGGGATTGTCTGCCCCGGTTTTGAGCGCCAGGCCGGTCTGTCCCGCGCCAATCCATCGACGCTACATGCGATAATTTACGTTGAGCATATACGTGCGCGGCGGCAATGCGATGAATGCGCCGAGCCCTCGCGACCCGGTGATGAAACTTTGGTTGTTTTCGAGGTTCTTGACCGTGACGCGCGCCTCCCAACGACCGTCGATCCCGATCCCCACATAACCATTGATGCGGTCATAAGCATCAATACGGAAATCGTTGTTCGACGCGATGATGTAATCGTCGGTGCGATAGAAATCCATTCCGAAATCGAGGGTGGCGTCCGAGCTACCGAGCGAAATATCGCGGGAATAATCGAAACCCACGGTAAAGGAATAATCGGCGGTTTGCGGGGTTTCCGGAACGACTCCGAGAGTCGTGCGTGCAGTCGCCGGCGCCGACGTCGGGTCAAGATCCCGAAAGGCGCCGTCGAGGAAGGTCGCCGTCACGAAAGCGTTCAAGTCCTCGACAAGTATGGCCGATGCCTCGAGTTCGAGACCTTGGATGGTCGCCTTACCTGCGTTTTGCACCGGGAAGGTCGGGTTGCCGTTGACGGTCACGAGTGCGTTGAGCGTCAGGTCGTCGATTCGATTGTAAAAATAGTTGGTGTTGAAGCGCAGGCGGTTGCCGAAGAACTCGGATTTCACGCCCAGTTCGTAAGTCCAGTTGGTCTCAGGCCCATAATTCGACCGTGCGACACTGGCGTCAAAAATGTTGATTCCATTGAATCCGCCCGACTTGAAGCCCCGAGCAGCCGTGGTGTAGAGCAGCAGACTGTCGACTATGCCTGACGTATCCACTTGATAGTCGAGCCCGAACTTCGGCGTCCAGGCCTCGAACCGAAGTTCATCGACCACGCGATCTGGCGGGACCGGCGCAAACAACAGCCGGAAATCGAATTGCCAGTCTTTCTCGTCGCGGGTCCAACGCAAACCGCCGGTCAGCCGGAATTGGGAGGTGATGGCATACTCGGCCTGCCCGAACACCGAGTATGATTCCGTGCTGACGTCGATGAAGCTGTTCGACGTGGGGCCGACGAACGAGAAAAACCAGCCGACATTCTGCGTCGACTGTTCGTCCAAATAGAACGCGCCCAATATGTAATCGAGTTTGTCATCGAAGGCCGCGCCTTGAAGCTGAAGTTCCTCAGTCCATTGGCTGGAGTTGGTATCGATCGCGCCAAGGATTGCTCCGTTGCCGGAAAAATCGGAGCTGAAGAAGTCTTCGGTGTCGACGTGACCAGTCACAGATTTCAATACTGCGCCGCCGAAGTCGTAGGACAACGACACTGAGCCGATCAACTGTTCCGTATCACCGCGCGGCTGGTTTGTAATGGGAGAGCGTCCGCCGCCGCTGTAATCACGGTCGGGGTGAAAGATGTCGTAGTACCCGCCGCGGGTCGGCCGTATGTCGCGAGAGCCGAACCGGCGGTCGGCTGGTATAGAGATTGTGCCATTGACGTTGATGGCGGACTCGTTGCGGCTGTCAGCATACGAAATGCTGACCGTCGCATCGAAGTTGTCGCTGCCCATGTACCTGAGCTTTGCGCGTCCCGCCCAGTTTTCTTCCTCGCCGACGTTTCTCCCGGTCGCGAGATTGGTGCCGAATCCGTTTCGCCCGTTGTACTGGATGGCGAGTGAACCTGCCACAGCGTCGCC
The DNA here is from genome assembly GCA_033764265.1 of Rhodospirillaceae bacterium. Lineage (GTDB taxonomy): Bacteria > Pseudomonadota > Alphaproteobacteria > Rhodospirillales > Rhodospirillaceae > VGEM01. The sequence goes on from JANRJB010000308.1 coordinate 6,097, forward strand.
TAAGGGCCCTCCGGCGCTGGCGGATGCCTCGTATTGGTCGTAATTGCCGTACCCGGCAGCGGCGTTCAGCCAGGTCTCGTCACCGGGTTGGCGGCTGATGAACTTGATCGCGCCGGCCAGGGTGTTGCGGCCATACAGCGTGCCTTGTGGACCGCGCAGGACTTCGACGCGCTCGACATCGGCAAGTCGCATGTTGTTGCCGTTCATGCGTCCGACATAAACATCGTCGACATAGATGCCGAACGGCGATTCGGCCACCGCGAGCGACGCGTCCTGTTGCGTCGAGCCGCGAAGCGACGGCGAGAGGTTGGTCGGCTGTGTGATGTTATAGCTGAGCTTCAAGCTTGGCACGTAACGCTCGAGTTCGCGCCCCTCAGTGAATTGCCGGTTCTGCAGCTGCTCGCGGCTGAGGGCCGAGACTGGAATCGGAACCGATTGGAGCGATTGTTCGCGGCGTTGCGCTGTGACGACGATTTCCTCCAGGCCGCGGGCAGTGTCTTGGGCATGGACGGGGCACGCGGCAAGAATGGTGCCGGTCAGCAAAGCGAAACGAGAAATCCGCGTCACGGTACGATTGGTGCAGGGCATGGCCAATAAGTCTCGCTGATGAGATGGATGTAGGGGTGGCGGCCGCGAACGAGCTCAATTCATAGAGCGATCTTGTTGACTTACAGGTCGAAATTCGCGTCACCGCAAAGGTCGCTGAATAAGAGCGATTCACGGCGTGCCCCCGTCCAGTTAATTGGACAGCCAATTCAGTAAGGTAGGCTTATTGAACGCTTTGAACAGGAGGTCGCGGTGCGCGGCGACACTCGCTTCAATCGACGTCGGCAGGCATGAGCGGGCGATGCGTAACCGGATCGATCTTGAACCTCTTAACGGTGTTTCGAATGGTGTTCATCAGTCTAACCAGCGGCATTTGAGGTTTGCTCCGCGAACGCCGAAACAATTGCACCTGCCACTCACGCGACAATCCCGGGAGCTCGATAAACCTGAATCCCGTGTCGAACTTGAAGCCTTGCGGCAGTGGAACGAGCGGTGCGAACCCCACGACCTGCCCGGCTGTCAACAAGCGCAGAGCGATGGAAAGCGAGTTTGTCCGGATGATTTTCTGCGGCGGCTCGACCCCTGCCTCGACGAAGGCCGCTTCGATGACCCGTTTCCACCAGTTACCGACTGGAGGCAAAACCCAGCGGTGTCGCGCCAATTCTTCGAAAGTGATGGCGCTATGCCGCCAAAGCGGATGACGCTCGCAAATCATCGGGATCTGCCGGATCCAGAACAACGGCTCGGCGACGATTGTCGGCGGCAAAGCCATCTGCGGCGGTGGTTGAGTAACCGCCAACTCGATCTCGCCCTGCATCACAAGATCACATAGTTCGCGCGGCCAATCTTCGACAATTGTAAGATTGATTTTCGGAAATCGCCGCGAGAACTGGTCGACCAGCGAGTATCCGAAATCCGAGGCGAGACTCTTGTTGATGCCGAGCGTCACATGACCGATGGCTCCTCCCTTAAGCTGACTCAGTTCCAATTTCGCGAGTTCAAGTTCAGTGGTGGCGCTTTTGGCGCGGGTCAAGAGTATCTCGCCCGCTTCGGTCAATCTCGCGCCAAACCGGCCGCGCTCGAACAGGGAATGTCCGAGTTCGGCCTCCAATTTCATGATGCTTTGGCTCAACGCTGACTCTGATATCCCCAATATCTCCGACGCCCGGAGATAGTTGCCCTGCTTGGCGAGTTCGAGGAAATATCGTGTTTGCCTGAAATCCATGGCGACCGCTGGTCCACCAATTGCCAGAAAACCTCAATGTGACTCTAGCGTCTTGAGATGGCCGCATCTAGCGGAGTGGAATTAGCAGTTGCGATGGATGTCGCGGCGACCCCCAAGAAGCAGTTTTCATTTGGAAGCAGCACACAAATCGCTCTTGCATGAGCTTCCTCGAGTCCTGCATTCGGATTACAGATCAATAGGCGACCTTGCGCATGCCGGAATAGGACCGCTACGACACCGGCCCGTTTTTCAACACCTGTTCCAGCTCCTGGCCGACGGCGGGCGAGTTCGCCAGCACGGCGCGGTAGACCATCATGTTTTCCAGCACGCGCTGCACGTAGTTGCGCGTTTCGTTGAACGGGATCTGCTCGATCCAGTCGACCGCGTCGACCTTGACGTCGCGCGGGTCGCCGAAGCGCTTGATCCATTGCCGGCTGCGTGCCGGACCGGCGTTGTAGCCGGCGATGGCGAGCACGTACGACCCATCGAATTCATTGACCAGCGCGTTCAGGTAAGTGCTGCCCAGGCGCATGTTGTAGGCCGGGTCATCGGTCAGCTGCTCGCGGCTGTAGCGCTGGCCGAGCGCGCCCGACACCGCGCGCGCGGTGGCCGGCATCAGCTGCATCAGGCCCAGGGCGCCGGCGCTGCTTTCGGCCGCCGGATCGAAATTGCTTTCCTGGCGGATCACCGCCAGCACCAGCGCTTTTTCGGGCGCGGTGGGGACGTTGACCGCCGGCACCGGATAGCCGTGGGTGACGACGGGAATGCGGTCGCGCGCCGCCTGGCGCGAAATCCACACGCCGATATCGGGCCGGCCCAACCGCGCCGCCAGCTCGGCGGCCATTGCCCGGTCGACGGCGAAGTCGGACGACGCCGCCAGCGCCAACAGGAATGGCCGCAGGTAGGGCGTCGACCCCAGATCGGCCAGCGCGCGTACCGCCTGGGTCAGCCGCGCGGCCTCGAACTTGGCGCGTTCTTCGGTGGATGGCGCAGGATCGACCGGCAACGTTGGCACCGGCGGCGTCTTCAGCCGCGCCGCGGCCAGCTGGCCATAGAACGAGGTGATGTGCGTGGCCGCCCGCCGGTACCATTCGTCGGCGATGTCGGGCCGGCCCAGATGTTCGGCCGCGCGTCCCACCCAGTAGGCGCTGCGCGCCAGGTTGGCGCCCAGCTGCACGGTGTCGTACACCTTTTCGAAGTGCACCAGCGCCGCTTCGCCGTCGTTCAGGAAGCGCAGCGCGATCCAGCCCGCTAGCCACTCGGCGTCGGCCAGCGACACGGCATCCAGCGCGCCGTGGTTCTTGACGATCGTGTAGGCCTCTTGCGGGCGGTTCTTCTCCATCAGGTCGCGCGCCAGGATTTCGCGCTCCTTCCACCACAGGTCGGGGCGGGGGTAACTGTCCTTGAAGGCCGGCAACAGCGCGCGCGCGTCGTCCTCGCGGTCCTTGCGCCGGCGCCATTTGATGCGGTCGTATACGATGCCGGGGTCGTCGCGCAGTTGGGTGGGCAACTGGGCGATCATGCGGTCGACGTTGCCGGCCGAACCCATCAGCGCGATGCGCACCTTGGCCACGGCGGCGGCATCCTTGTCGACCCGCGCCAGAAAGCGTTCGGCCTCGGCGCGTTTTTCGGCGTACAGCAGTTCCTCGAGCCGGGCGCGATGATCGTCGGGCGTCAGGATCGCGCCGAACGCGCGCACGAAGTCGCGTTCCTCGGTGCGGCTGAAACTGCCCTTGATCCAGGCTTCCTTGGCCACCGACACGGCGAGCGATTCGTTGCCGGTCGCGCGCGCCGCCCGGGCGAACGCCATCTTGCCCTTGGTGGTCAGGGGCGGCGTGCGGATGAACCAGTCGACCACCGCGGCATCCGCGCCAGTCTCGGCGGCGACGTCCTCGGCCTGGCGGCGAAGCTCGTTGGCTGCCGGCCAGTCGCCATGCGTGGTCAGAAACGCCACCCGCTCGGCGAAGCCGATGCGCGCCCCCAGCGAACGCATCGACAGCCATTCCACCAGGTCGCCGGCGATGGGCTTGGAGATGCGCCGCGCCAGGTTGCGCGCGTTCTCGCGCCGGCCGTCGGCGGCGGCCCGCAAGGCTTCGCGCAACAGATCGCGCTCAGCCGGTGTCAGGAACGGCCCCTCGGCGCGCCGCCCCAGGTCGCCGCCGCGCGGCGTGGGCGCGCCGGCCACGCGCGCCGGCACCGGCGGTTTCGGCAACGGCAGCAACACGCCATTGATCGCGCGTGGCTCGGTGGGCACCGTCGCGGCGACTTCGGACGGAGCACTTGGCGCGACCGATGGCGCCGGCACCGCGGGCTTGATGTGCGGCAGGATAATCGGCGGCGTTTTCGCCCGGTTTTGCGCCTCGGCCGGCCCGTTCGCGCCCAGATTGACAAGGCAGGCGGCAAGGACCACAACCGCCGCCCGCGCAAGGTCGCGGCCGCGCAACCCCAACCTCTTCGACCGACCGGCTGAACCCATTCCCATCATCGATTCATAAGCGGGGCCGGACCCGATCGGCAAGGCCTTGACGTTGTTCGCTGAATCGGATCGCGGTGCGGTTGCAGGGTGAACCTGCCATGCTAGATTGCCGGGTTGAGGCCGCGCGCCCAAAGCCAATCGGCGCCAGGAGACCATCATGTTTCGCGGATCCATCACCGCTCTGATCACGCCGTTCAAGGACGAAAGCGTCGATGCGGCGGCGTTCCAGAAGCTGGTGCAGTGGCAGATCGACCAGGGCACCCACGGCCTGGTGCCGTGCGGCACCACCGGCGAATCGCCGACGCTGTCGCATGCCGAGCACAAGCGGGTGGTGGAACTGTGCGTCGAGGTGGCCCGGGGCAAGGTGCCGGTGATCGCCGGCACCGGTTCCAACTCCACCGCCGAGGCGATCGAACTGACCCGGCACGCCAAGCAGGCCGGCGCCGACGCTGCGCTGGTGGTGGTGCCCTATTACAACAAGCCGACGCAAGAGGGCCTCAAGCTGCACTTCCGCGCCATCGCCGACGCGGTCGACATCCCGATCGTGCTCTACAACATTCCGGGGCGCACCGGCATCGACATGAGCCTCGAGACCATGGCCGAGCTGGCGCGCCATCCCAACATCGTCGGCGTCAAGGACGCCACCGCCGACCTGGCGCGGCCCTTGCGCACGCGGCTCGAGATCGGCCCCGACTTCTGCCAGCTGTCGGGTGAGGACCCCACCGTGGTGGCGTTCCTGGCCCAGGGCGGGGCGGGCTGCATCTCGGTCACGTCCAACATCGCGCCGCGGCTGTGCGCCCAGCTGCACGATGCCTGGACGCTGGGTTCCGACGACGACGTGTTCCGCATCCGCGACATCCTGATGCCGCTGCACGACGCCATGTTCGCCGAATCCAACCCTGGGCCGGTCAAGTACGCGGCGCACTTGCTGGGTCTGTGTCGGCCCGAGACGCGCCTGCCGCTGGCGCCGGTCGCCCTCAAGACCAAGGCGCGGATCGAAGAGGCCATGCGCAGCGCCGGCCTGCTCGACGACTGATACCGGTGGCCGGTTGCGATGGCCCAGACCGCACCCCGCAAATCGGCGCTGATCTCGCACGGCCGCGTCGCCGAAAATCGCCGCGCGCGCTTCGATTACTTCATCGAGGACACGGTGGAAGCCGGTCTGGCGCTGGTCGGCAGCGAGGTGAAATCCCTGCGCCTGGGCCGGGCCTCGATCGGCGAGGCCTTCGCCCAACCGGATGGGCGCGAGATGTACCTGCACAACGCCCACATCCCGAGCTATCCGGGCGCCATGTTCCCGCACGAGGAGCGGCGCAAGCGGAAACTGCTGTTGAAAAAGCGCGAGATCGACCGGCTGGCCGCGGCCGTCAGCCGCAAGGGCATGACCGTGGTGCCGCTCGCGCTGTTCTTCAACGACAAGGGCCTGGCCAAGATCCAGCTGGGACTGGCGCGGGGTAAAAAGCACGGCGACCGCCGCGACACCATCAAGAAGCGGGAGTGGGAACGCGACAAGGCCCGGCTGATGCGTGGAAAGGGTTGAGGCCATGACCGACGATGTCGAACCGACCGGAAACGTGACCGGCAAGATCAAGGACAAGCTGATCCAGACCAAAGAGGCCTGGGCGCGCGACGGCCGCGCCTTGACCGGCCGCAGCGCGCGTCCCGAGACCGAGCGCCTGCCGCCGGGCCAGCGCCTGACCAAGGACTTTCCCGTGCTCGACCTGGGCGTGCAGCCCCACCTGACGCAGAAAGACTGGTCGTTGTCGGTGGCGGGGCAGGTGGCCCATCCGCTGAAGTGGAACTGGGCCGACCTGATGGCCCAGCCGCAGCAGGAGTTCGTCAACGACATTCACTGCGTGACGACCTGGTCGCGCTACGACAACACCTGGCGCGGCGTGCCGATGCGCGCGCTGTTGGCCGCGTGCAAGCCGTTCCCGACCGCGAAGTTCCTGATGGTGAAAAGCTTCGACGGCTATTCGACCAATGTGCCGCTGGCCGATGTCGACCGCGACGAAGTGTTCCTGGGCCACACCTGGCAGGGCGAGGCCCTTGCGCGCGAGCACGGCGGTCCGGTGCGGCTGGTGGTGCCGCACCTCTATTTCTGGAAAAGCGCCAAGTGGATCCGACACATTACCGTGATGGAGAAGGACCAGCCCGGCTACTGGGAAGCGCGCGGCTACCACATGCGCGGCGACCCGTGGGACGAAGAGAGGTACGGGTGAGATTTATTGTCAGCGAGATTCAGCGGTTGGGACGGTGCATTCTTAACGCCACAATTTCTCGATCATCGACCACCTCATACTTCAGTAGCTTTTTTCGGAGTCGGTCAAGGTTTGGACTATCATTTCGTTTAGACTTTCCACTTTCCGCCCAGATCCAAATTAGATGAAGCTTCTTCTGCGAGCCGTCCTTTTTGGGTTTGCGGAAATCTGCATCGATTGCTTCCTGAGCCAATTTCTCCGCAAACCAGACGGGCATCATGAAACATCTATAGTTTCGGGGAGATTTAATCGCAACTAGTGCAACAAGGCTCACTTTAAAATTGTCGATCTTTGAGTTGAAAACTGGCTCCTCGCCACTGAAATTTGCCGGAGTGCAGCCACCAAATTGGAGCCACCAATTTTGCTTTGGCTTGACTTTTGCTCCTTTGACCTGGATCGGAAACAAGCGCCCTTCGACAGAAGCAATTAGGTCTGCATTGGGAGCGAAGCCGTCCTTGTTTAGGTCAGTTACATTAATGTCACGAGAGGCAAGTTCATTCATCACAATTCGTTCGGCAATTTTGCCCCGGCTTGTGCGCGAAGTTTTCGTTTTCATGAACAATCCTGTGGTGCATTGGCCAATGCAAGAATCGACAATGTATGGCTACCAAAATTTCAAGTCTTCCTGCAATTATGTATGCTTGGTTTCAGCAGAGCAATGACTTTATTGTCTGCGCTCCTCGATTGCTCCATCTGCCTACACGACAATTCGATGGTATGCGAAGATGGCCCGTGGCGAAATTCGAATGAAGTCTCCTGCTCACCCAGGCGCGTTCCTCAAGAGTGAAGTGATCGCTCCGTTGGGACTGTCGGTCACCGATGCCGCCCGTGTGCTCGGCGTGACTCGCCCGGCCTTGTCGGCGGTCTTGAATGGCCGCGCGGCGCTATCGACCGAGATGGCCTTGCGCGTCGAGAAGGCTTTCGGCGTATCGATGGATACGCTGATGCGCATGCAGAACAATTTCGATATCGCGACGATGCGCCGCCGCGAACGGCAGATCAAAGTGTCGCGTTACAAGGCCCCGCGCGATCAGGCCGCCTGATGCTTAATCACCGCCGGTCATGCCGGGCGTGACACCGCATCCAGCGGTTTGCCTGATTTCGAGTGTCCCGCAACCCTGGACCCTGGATCGCGCCCGCCGTCGCCGGCGCTTCGGCGGGGCTTGTCCAGGGTAACGGCGACAGTGGATGATCCACCCATGACCATCGCCCTTAATCACACCATCGTCTGGTGCCGCGATCCGGCGGCCTCGGCCGCGTTCGCCGCCGACATCCTGGGCCTGCCCGCGCCGCGCCGGTTCATGCACTTCCATGTCGTCGACCTCGCCAACGGAGTGTCGCTCGACTACGCCCAGTCCGATGCGCACTCCGGCGTGCTGCATTACGCGTTCCTGGTGACCGAGGCGGAGTTCGACGCGATCTTCGGTCGCATCAAGGCGCGCGGACTTCAACATTGGGCCGATCCGGCGCGCAAGTTGGCCGGCCAGATCAACACCCACTTCGGCGGCCGCGGGGTCTATTTCGAAGACCCGGGCGGGCATCTTCTGGAGATCATCACCGCGCCTTACGGCGAAACGCCGTAACCCTGCGATCACCGGGCTAAACACCGCGCCGGGTAGGGTCTTGGCCCCCAAAAATGCGGCCTCAGCCGCCATCGCGTGGCGCGATTCGGGCAGAATTTGGGCGATTTTGCTGAAAAATCAGCAATCGGTGCATATCCGTCATGCAGACAATGCACACGTCAAGCGGGCGTTGGGTCGGTATGTAACGCGCCGTCGCCGGGCTTCGGCCGTCGGCGGCCGTAACGACAAGCACCTTCGAAAGGCTCAATCCATGTCTCCGACCTCGTCCCGCTCCAAAACATTCAAGTCGATGCTGATGCACGATCTGGCCGTGGTGGCCCTGATCGTCGCCGGCAGCGCCGCGCTGTTGACCGACGCCCGCGCCGAAACCGTCGCGCCGAACGTCGGCAACGGCAGCGCCTTCAACAACAACCCGGTGCTCGGCTTCAACACCAGCGCCAGCGTCATCCGCCTGGCCAACCTGCGCGAGCCGGTCGAGTTCGGCATGGACGCGACCACGCGCAACTACCTCGAGGTCTACAGCGTCACCCAGGGCAAGACCCTGGGCACGATGACGGTGGATGTGCCGCCCAAGGCGTCGCTGCAGGTGACCGCAACCGAAATCCTGGGCTTGGCCGGAATCACGCCGCACCTGGTGGCCGACGACGAGCTGGTGGTCTACATCCAGAACGGTCGCGCCAAGCAGCTGTGGCAGCACCTGCAGTACGACCCGGCGCCTGAGCTGTTGGTCGATGCCGGCACCTGCACCCACGCCCCGGCGCTCGATTATGTGCCGGCGGGCAACGTGGTGCTGAATGCCTACACCAGCATCGTCCAGCACGTCAGCTCGCTGATCACCGTGCACAATTTCGCTGACGTGGCGGGCCGCTACGACGCCAACGTGTACGATGCCCGCACCGGCGAGGCGCTGGGCACGGTCGAGATCGAGTTGCCGGCGCGAAGCTCATTCAACGAGGCCGCCACGTGGTTCGAGGACGCGATCGGCTTTACGCCGGCGCGCAATCAGCACCAGATCAACATCGAACTGGTGCCGACCGCGACGCCGCAAGCCAACGCGCCGGCGGCGGCCATCTCGATCGGCCATGCCACGCTCAACCTGCGCACCGGCGCCAGCGAGAACGTCTCGCACCTGTGCGCGCTGACCGGCGGCATCATCACGCTCGATGATCCGGTGATCGAGGCCCCGCGCGGCGAATAGAAGATCACGCCCGCGCCCCGACCACGATGCTCATGCTCGACGGTCGGGGCGTGGGAATGATCCGTTCCACGCGCAAGCCCGCGGCGGCGAACACGGCCTGAAACTCTGCCGCCGTGCGCTCGCGGCCGTGGGTCAGGGCCATGATGCCGAGGTCGAGCGCCTTGTTGGGGTCGGGCGCATTGCCCGGCGCGATCACCGCGTCGATCGCCAGCACCCGGCCGTCCGGTCGCAACGCCGACGCGCAATGGCGCAAGATGGTCGCGGCCTCCGCGTCGGTCCAATCGTGCAGGATGCGCTTCAGGGCGTAGATGTCCGCGCCCGGCGGCACGGCCTTGAAGAAATCCCCGGCCACGAGATCGCAGCACCGGCGCACGCCCGCCGCGTCCAGGTCCGACGGTTCGGCCAGCACATGAGATTGGTCGAACAGAATGCCGCGCACGCCCGGGTAACGCGCCAGGATCGCGGCCAGCAATCCACCGCGACCGCCGCCCACGTCCATCACCACACTGAAATCGCCGAACGGGTACGATGCCGCCACCGCGTCGTTCTCCGGGCCCGACTGGCGCGCCATGGCCCGGTCGAAGGCCGCGCCGACGTCGGGATGCGCCGCGAAATAGGCGAACAATCCGCTGCCGAAGGCATGGTCGAACGCCGGTGCCCCGGTGGCGATGGTATGCGGCAGGTGGCGGAAGGTGTCCCACACCACGTCCTGCCAGGCGGTGCGCACCGACTCTTTGACCGAGCCGGCCACGCCCGTGCGCAGCGGTTCCGATAGCTCCGTGTTGGCGAACCGGCCGCCATCGTCTTCGGCGAAAATCCCCTGCGCGACCAGGTAGCGCAGCATGCGGTACAGCGCCCCGGCGTGACTGGCCGTGGCCGCGGCCAATTCGGCGGCGGTGCGCGGCCGTTCGGCGACCAGGTCGGCCAGGCCCAGTTCGGCGGCGATGCCGAGGCAGCGCGCCAGCATGACGTGGCCGGTGATCTCGCCCAGGCGGGCGGCGGGGGAGGTCATGGCAGGGCCCCAACGGACTTGTGAACGGGCGGGCATTTCACGGCCCCCGGCGTCCCCTTGCAAG
>JANRJB010000312.1:0-32609 GCA_033764265.1 Rhodospirillaceae bacterium
GCCAGGTTGCGGCCGCCGAGGCGGAACATCAGCGTGAAGCGGTGGCCGCGCGAGTCGACCGGCCGGCCGCCGTCGAGCATCGGCGTGAAGCGCCAGTCGCGGAAGCTGGCGAGCGCGGCGGCGTCGAACACGCTGGGCGGCGTGGCGTCGACCACCCTGGCGTCGGTCACCGCGCCGGTGGCGTCGAGCGCGTATTCGATCGTCACGTCGCCCTCGACCGCGCGGCGGAACTGTTCGGGCGGATAGGCGGTCTCGGTGCGGTAGACCGGCTGCGGATCCTTGCCCCGTTCCATGCCGATATCCTGGGCGATGGCGAGCGCGTGGCGCACGGCGGCGGCTTTATCACCGGTTTCCTCGGCGAACTTGATGGCCAGCGTGCGGCGGGCCTGCAGCTTGCGTTCGCCCTGGCCGGCGGCGAGCCTGAGTTCGATCTCGCGGTCGAGCGCGGCCAGCGCGGCGCGCTTGTTGCCCTGCTCGGTGTAGCCTTCGGACAGCGATTGCGCGAAGTACAGCGTGTCGCCGCTTTTCGGCCCCTTGGCCTTGAGCGCGAGCGTGTAGCCTTGCTCGGCCAGCGCGGCGACGTCCTTGAAGTTCTTCTCGCCGTAGGCCACCTGCACCTGGGCCTTCAGGCTCGCGATCTCGCGCTCGGGATTGTCGCACCCGGACAAGAGCGCCAGCGTCGCGGCAGAGGCGCCGGCCAGCATGAGCGCGCGGCGTGTGACGGTGTTGCGATCCATGGCGTTCGATCCCGCTGGATGATGCCGGCGGGCGTGCGCTGACACACGCCGCCGAGGCTGCGCAGTCTTGCCGAAAATTCCGAGGAATTGGTTAATGCGGCCGGCGGCGGGGGATCAACGGATGGCGTTGAAGCTCTCCAGCGTCACGCGCGGCGCCCAATAGGCGTCCTTGACCGGCTCGGTCCGGCACAGGTCGGTGGTCAGGTATTTCTTGTTGGAATCGGGCAGCACGGTGGCCACCGTGGCGCCCTCGCCCAGTTCCTCCACCAGCCGCATGGCGCCCAGCACGTTGGCGCCGGACGAGATGCCCACCCCCAGGCCCAGGGTGGTCGACAGCATCTGCGCCATCAGGATGGCGTCGCCGTCCCATACGTCGAGCACGCCGTCGAGGGTTTTCAGATCGCAGATCGCCGGGATGAATTCGTCCGAGATGCCCTGAATGCGGTGCTTGCCGACCTTGTGGCCGGTGGACAGCGTCGGCGAGTTGGACGGCTCGAGCGGATGGACGCGCACCTTGCGCCCGTCGCGGCGCAGGAAGCGGCCCACCCCCATCACCGTGCCGCCGGTGCCGACGCCGGCGACGAAGGCATCGCACAGCCGCCCGACGGCGGCGAGCTGGCGTTCGATCTCGGGCCCGGTGGATTCGTAATGCGCGTCGCAGTTGGCCATGTTGTCGAACTGGCGCGGCAGGAACACGCCCGCGGTCTCGGCGGCGAAGGCGTTGGCTAGGCGGATCGCGCCCAGGAAGCCGCCCTGTTCGGGCGATACGTCCACCACCTCGGCGCCGAAGCTGGTGATCAGGTCCTTGCGTTCGCGGCTCATCCAGCTCGGCATGTAGATGCGCACCTTGTGCCCCAGCGCGCTGCCGATCGCCGAGAACGAAATGCCGGTGTTGCCGCTGGTCGCCTCGGCGATCACGTCGCCGGGGTTCAGCGCGCCGGTTCCATACGCCTGGCGGATGATGTAGGCGGCCATGCGGTCCTTGATCGAGCCGGTCATGTTCATCGACTCGAGCTTGGCGAACAGCGTGCGCGGCTTGCCGTCGATCCGGTACCAGATCTGCAGCAAGGGCGTGTGGCCGGTGAGCGAGGTCACGGCGGCAATGTTGCGCGGCATATCAACCATCAGGGCGGCGCTCCGGGGCCTGCGAGGTGGCGCGCCTGATAGCCGAGCCCGACCGGAAAGGAAAGGACTTCCTTCGTCGGCGGTCGTTCTGAGCAAAATATACGCCATTTTTCCTGATCTGAAGGATAAATAACCGAGCAAGCCCCCACCGTTCGCGCGGTGTAGGCGCCGACGGTTCTGCCGTAGCATGGGGCTGGTTGGTCGTTCGGGTGGGGGTGACCATGGACCTCGGACAGCGCCGTCGACTTACGCGCCGCAGCCTGGTGGCCGCCGGACCCGGTGCGGTCATCGCCGCCACGACGGCCGCCCCCGTAGCGGGCGCCACGACGGCCGAACCGTCCGCGCCGCCCGCGGCCGATGCGTTCGCGTCGGCCGTGGCGCACCTGGTGCCGGGCGGCGCGGTGGATGAGGCGTACTGGCTGCGCGTGCGTGCCGAGTTCAATCTCCGCGACCGGCTGACGTGGCTAAACACCGGCACCTTCGGCCCCAGCCCGCGCCTGGTGCCCGAGACCTTCGCGCGCATCGGCCGCGAACAGGCCGAGGACCCCGGCACCAGCGCACGCGCCAAGGAGCGCGAGGCCACGCGCGCGGCGCTGGCCAAGCTGATCGCCGCCACCCCGGAAGAAACCATCATCACCCGCAGCACCACCGAGGGCGTGAACATCTTCGCCCACGGCCTCGACTGGCGCGCCGGCGACGAGGTGGTGATGGCCACCCACGAACACCCCGGCGGCTACGGCGCCTATCGCACGCTGGCGGAACGCCACGGCGTGAAGATCAGGTGGGTCGACCTGCCCGCCCCGCCGGCCGCGCCCGAGCAGATCGTCGATCTCTACGCCCGCGCCATCACCCGCAAGACCCGCGTCGTGTTCGCAAGCCACGTCATGTTCATCAACGGCACGATCGTGCCGGTGCGGGCGCTGGCCGATCTGGCGCACCGCAACGGCTGCCTGATCTCGGTCGACGGCGCCCACACCGCCGGCGCGCTGCCGATCGACGTGAAGGCGATCGACTGCGACCACTACGCCGCCGCCGGCCAGAAGTGGCTGATGGCCGGGGCCGGCACCGGCTTCAGCTATCTGCGCCGCGAACTGCAGCCCAAGGTGTGGCCGCTGATGAGCTGGACCGATCCGGTCGAGGAGAAAGAGGACCGCGCGTCCGCCCGCAAGTACGAGACCACCGGCCAGCGCAACATGGCGTCGATCGCCGCCCTGGGCGCGGCGGTGGCGTTCCATCAGGCCATCGGGCCCGAGAACGTCGCCGCGCGGGTGCGCGCGCTGGGCGCGCGGCTGCGCGACGGTCTTGCCGCCATCCCCGGCCTCAAGCTTTACACCGCGCGCGATGCGGCGCTCAGCGCCGGCATCACCACCTTCGGCTTCCAGGACAACGGCATCACCAGCGACAACCTGGCCGGCGCGCTGTTCACGCTCCACGGCATGCGCGCGAGCCGCCAGTTCAACGACCGGGGCCCCAGCGCGGGCTGGAACTCGGTGCGGGTGTGCACGCATATCTTCGTGATGCCGGACGAGGTGGACCGCCTGATCGCCGCGGTGGCCGAGATCGGCGCCGCGCCGGACAAGTTCCGCGCCATGACCTGGGCCGCCCAGGCGACGTGAGCGCCCTTCAATGGGGTCGGAGTAGATTGCCTTTTCAATTTACTCCGACCCCATTGGCCTCCATTGGCTTTACTCCGCCGCCAAGCGCTCGCCCTGGATGGCGCGGGTCTCGGCCAGAATGACCTCGGCCACCGCGTCGATCACCGCGTCGCTGTCGATGCCGTACTCGCGATAGAGCGCGGCCAGGTTGCCGGCCTGGCCGAAGCGATCGACGCCGAGCGCGTGGCAGCGATGGCCGCGCACGCTGCCGAGCCAGCCGAGCGCGGCCGGGTGGGCGTCGTGCACGGTGACCAGCGCCGCGTCGCGCGCCAGCGCGCCGAGCAGGTGTTCGACATGGCTTTGCGCGCCGCGCGCGCCGGCGCGCCGGGCGGTCTGCGCCGCGCGCCAGCCGGCATGCAGGCGGTCGGGCGAGGTGACGGCCAGCAGGCCCGCGCCGGGCACGTCGTCGCGGATGGCGGCGAAGGCCGCGCGCGCCTCGGGACCTGTCACCCCGCATGTGACCAGCGCGAGTTCGGCGCCGCGGGCGGGTTTCTCCAGCCAATAGGCGCCCGACAGAATGTCGGCGCGCAGTGATCCGTCCATGACGCGTTCGGGCTGTTCCAGCGGCCGCGTCGACAGCCGCAGATACAGCGAGCCGCCGTCGGGTCGCTGCATGAAGTCGAAGCCCCAGGCCATGATGGCGGCAAGCTCGTCGGCGTAGGCCGGCTCGAACGACGCCAGGTTGGGATGGCCCAGGCCGATCAGCGGCGTGAAGATCGACTGGTGCGCGCCGCCCTCGGGCCCGAGCGTGATGCCCGACGGCGTGGCCACCAGCATGAAGCGCGCATCCTGGTAGAGCGCGTAGGTCATGGCGTCGAGGCCGCGGGCGATGAAGGGGTCGTACAGCGTGCCGACCGGCAACAGTCGCTGGTCGAACAGGTCGGCCGACAGCCCCAGCGCGCCCAACAGAACGAACAGGTTGTTCTCGGCGATGCCGAGTTCGATGTGCTGGCCCTTGGGGTCCTGCGCCCACTTCTGCGGCGAGGGCACGTGCATCTGGCGGAAGATGTCCTCGCGCCGCGTGGTGTGGAACGGGCTGCGCTGGTTGACCCAGCCGCCCAGATTGGTCGACACGGTCACGTCGGGCGAGGTGGTGACGATGCGGTCGGCCAGCTCGGTCTTGGACTTGCCGATCTCGTTCATGATCTTGCCGAAGGCTTCCTGCGTCGACATGCGCTTGCCGGTCGGCGGCGCCAGCGCCGGCACCGGCACGACGGCCGCGCGCGCGGCTTTTTTCTCGCGCGGAACGCGGGCGCGGAACGGCACGCGATCGAGGAACGCGCGCAGGTCGCTTGCCTGGCTCTCGAGGCCGGCGAACGGTTCCCACTCCTGGCCCTCGGCGATGTTCAGACCCGCGCGGAACGCCGCGATCTGGTCGTCGGTCATGATGCCGGCGTGGTTGTCCTTGTGCCCGGCGAGCGGCAGGCCGTAGCCCTTGATGGTGTAGGCGATGAAGCAGTGCGGTTTGTCCGACGCGGACGCCGCGTCGAAGGCCTGGATGATCGCCTCCATGTCGTGGCCGCCCAGGTTGGTCATCAGCGCGTGCAGGCCGGCGTCGTCGTGGGCCTTGAGCAGCGCGTCCAGTCCGCGCGCGTTCTTCAGGTCGCGTGACAGGTGCTCGCGCCAGGCCGGCCCGCCCTGGAAGGTGAGCGCCGAATAAAGCTGGTTGGGGCAGGCGTCGATCCATTCCTTGAGCGCCGGGCCGACCTCGGTCTTGAACGCCTCCTGCAGCTTCAGCCCGTACTTCAGCAGCACCACCGTCCAGTCGACGGTTTCGAAGAAGCCGGTGATGCGCTTGAACAGCTGGTCGTTGACCACGCCGTCCAGGCTCTGGCGGTTGTAGTCGACGATCCACCAGACGTTGCGCACCTCGTGCTTCCAGCCCTCGAGCAGCGCCTCGTAGATGTTGCCTTCGTCCAGTTCGGCGTCGCCCAGGGTGGCGATCATGCGTCCGCGCGGCGCGTTCTTCATGTCGGGGGCGAGCATGTCGTGGGCGGCCAGGTAGTCCTGCACCAGCGAGGCGAACAGCGTCTCGGCCACGCCCAGGCCGACCGAGCCGGTGGAGAAATCTACGTCGGCCTTGTCCTTGGTGCGCGAGGGATAAGGCTGCACGCCGCCGAAGCCGCGAAAGTTGATCATGCGCTCGCGGGTCTGGTTGCCGAACAGGTATTGGATGGCGTGGAACACCGGCCCGGCGTGCGGCTTCACCGCGACGCGGTCCTGCGGGCGCAACGCGTGCAGGTACAGCGCGGTCAGCACGGTCGCCATCGACGCGCTGGACGCCTGGTGGCCGCCGACCTTGATGCCGTCGGGATTGTCGCGGACGTTGTTGGCGTGGTGGATCATCCACGTCGCCAGCCAGAGAATTTTGCGCTCGAGCGCCTTCAGGCGCGCGAGGTCGGCGCGGTCGATCATGGCGTCACCCCGGGTCGTGTCATGGACCCACGCTACCCCGACCCGACCCGACACGTCCTTGCCATTCGTTGCCGACTGGACGATCAGTATGCAATAAACTATAAGTGTAATGATGCTTTATTGGTGAAATATGCCGAATCCGGCCCTCGACGCCATCGACCTGAACCTGCTGCGCGCGATCCAGGACAACGCCCGCATCAGCAATGTCGAGCTGGCCGAGGCGATCGGCCTGTCGCCGTCGCCGTGCCTGCGCCGGCTGAAGCAGCTGGAGGCCCGTGGCGTCATTCGCGGCTACACCACGCTGATCGACCAGAACGCGGTGGGCTTGCCGGTCAGCGTGTTCGTGTCGGTGGCGCTGAAGGAGCAGAGCGAACCGGCGCTGGAGGAATTCGAGCGGCGCATCCGCGAGCTGCCGCAGGTGATGGAGTGCTACCTGATGACCGGCACCAGCGACTACCTGCTGCGCGTGGTCACCGCCGACCTGGCCGCCTACGAACGCTTCCTGAAGGACCACCTGACCCGCATTCCGGTGATCGCCTCGATCCAGTCGAGCTTCGCCTTGAAGCAGGTCAGCGCGCGCGCCGGCCTGCCACTGCCGTCCGCGAAAGCCTGAGCCCGCCGCCGATCGTGCTTGCTTGCGGCGGTGCGGTTGCTGCTAATCTCGGCCCATGCTTGGGCACATGATGAACCGTCCGCTTCTGGTGGCGCCGATCCTGCGGTACGCGGCCGACTTCCACGCCGACACCGCGATCGTCACGCGCAGCATCGAGGGGCCGATCCACCGCACCAGCTACGCCGAGATGCACGTGCGCGCCCAGAAACTCGCGCGCGCGCTGATCGCCGCCGGCATCAAGCCCGGCGACCGGGTGGCGACGCTGGCGTGGAACTCGTGGCGGCACATGGAGCTGTATTTCGCCGTGGCCGGCATCGGCGCGGTCTGCCACACCATCAATCCGCGCCTGTCGCCGGCCCAGATCGGCTATATCGTCGACGACGCCGCCGACGCCATGCTGTTCTACGACCTGACCTTCGCCGACGCCGTCGCGGACAGCTGCCGCGGCCGCCTGCCCGCCGACCGGCGCGTGGCCCTGACCGATGCCGCGCACCGCCCCGCCCACCCCGAACTGTCGGCCGCGCCGACCTACGAGGAATTCATCGCCGCGCACGAGGCGCGCTACGACTGGCCCGAGTTCGACGAGAACACCGCCGCGTCGCTGTGCTACACCTCGGGCACCACCGGCAACCCCAAGGGCGTCTTGTACAGCCACCGGGCGCTGGTGCTGCATTCCTTCGCCTGCTGCCTGCCTTCGACCATGGGGCTGGCGGTGGACGACGTGGTGCTGCCGATCGTGCCGATGTTCCACGTCAACGCCTGGGGCATCCCCTACGCCGCGCCGATGGCCGGCGCGTCGCTGGTCATGCCGGGGCGCAATCTGGACGGCGACAGCCTGTTCGAGCTGATGGATGCCGAGGGCGTGACCTGCTCGCAGGGCGTGCCGACGGTGTGGATGGGCCTGGTGGACGCCATGCGCAAGCGCGGGCGCAAGCCCGCCGCGCTCAGGCACATCATGATCGGCGGCGCGGCCGCGTCCGAGGCGCTGATCGACGCCTTCGAACTCGAGTTCGGCGTCGAGGTCGCCCACGCCTGGGGCATGACCGAGATGACGCCCTTGGGCGTGGTCAACACCCTCAAGCCCAAGTTCAAGCACCTGCCGCGCGAACGGCAGATGCCGCAGAAGCTGAAGCAGGGCCGCGTGGTCTACGGCGTCGACATGCGCGTGGTCGACGCGGCGGGCAAGCTGCTGCCCAACGACGGCGAGCACGCCGGCCACCTGCAGGTGCGCGGACCCTGGATCATCGAACGCTACTTCAAGGCCGACCGCTCGGCCCTGACCGAGGACGGCTGGTTCGACACCGGCGACATCGCCACGCTGGACGCCGACGGCTACATGCACATCACCGACCGGGCCAAGGACGTCATCAAGTCGGGCGGCGAGTGGATCAGCTCGGTGGTGCTGGAGAACGCCGCCATGGGCCACCCGCAGGTCGCCCACGCCGCGGTGATCGGCCTGCCCCATCCCAAGTGGCAGGAGCGCCCGCTGCTGGTGTGCGTGGCTAAGGACAAGGCGGCCGCGCCGCCGTCGCTGGCCGACATCAACGATTATCTCGCCGCCAAGGTGCCCAAATGGTGGCTGCCCGACGCGGTCGAGTTCGTCGAGTCGCTGCCGCTCGGGCCCACCGGCAAGATCCAGAAGACCAAGTTGCGCGAGCAATTCGCCGGACGAACGCTGGGCGCGTAGGCCCCTGCTCGACTTCGGCGTATTTGGCCCCCACCGCCGCCGGGCGCTTTGCCCTGGGGCGGGCAATTTGCTACCAACAAGCGAAGAATCGGGGGCTTTGGGAGCACCGGCGGACATGTCCGTTTCCGGGCGGGTCAATTTCGAGGTTCAGGTCCAGCGCGGCGGCAAGTGGCACATCAGCGATGTGCTGCCGTCCGAGCAGGTCGCGCGCCGCAAGGCCGAGGAACTTCTGGCCCAGAAGACCACCGAGGGCGTGCGCATCATCAAGGAAGCGCACTTCGGCAACGACAGCCGGCGCGAGACCGAAATTTTCAAGCAGATGAAAGAGGTGGAGAAGGACGAGGACTTCTCCATCACCCCGGTCGACGAAGCGCCGGTGTGCGAGCGCCTGAGCGACTACTACGAGACCCAGGCGCGCACCACCATGGCGCGGCTGTTCTCCAAGTACCTCGAGAAGCACGAGCTGACGCCGCTCGAGCTGCTGCACAGCCACAAGAGCCTGAAGCGCGCGCTCAACCTCGACACCATGGTGCCGTCGGCGGTGGACAAGATCGCGTCGTTGCACGCGCGCGCCACCGGCCAGGACAGCCGCAAGCGCAAGGACATCATCTACGAGGCGGTCGACCGCATCGCCGCGCGGGCGCGCGAGATCGACAACAAGCCGCTGCCCGAGCTGAAGAACTCCACGCTCGACGAGCTGTGGGCCAAGATCGACGCCAAGTCGTCCGACGCCGACGAGCGCCGCTTCCTGGCCAACGTGGCGCTGACGCGCGCGTCGCTGACCTGGTCGGGCTGGCTGGGCAAGATGTCCGAGCTTTTGCCGCTGGCCAAGGCGTCGAAGGACGAGCGCGCGCGCGAGATGGTCGACGAGATGATGTCGGACATTCTCATCGCCAAGACCGTGATCAAGGACGTGATCGGCGTGTCCAAGCACATGGGCGACGCCCTGCAGCGCATGCTGGACCTGATCGAGGGCAAGTGCCAGCCGACCAAATTCGCCGCCGAGGAACTGCTGGACCTGCTCAACGTGCTGTTCTCCGAGGACCTGCTGCCGAAGTCCAGGCAGGTGCTGTACGACCGCATCGAGCGCGACCTGAAAAGCGCGGTCAAGCTGACCACCAGCGACGAAGCCAACGCCGACAAGGACTTCTTCGTGCAGCTGCTCAACCGCGTGGTCACCGACCACGGCGTCGTCGGCGGCCGGCCGATCGCGCTGGGCCTGACCGAGCGCTGGGCGCGCATCATGAACATCGGCGGCGCGACCGGGCGGCGCAAGGCGATGGACGAGGTGCGTGACAAGCTGTCGTCGACCACACGCAAGTTCGTCTACCTGATCGCGATGTACGATCCCAAGGAAGACCCCGACCTGACCGACGTGATCACCACGCAGCTGAAGGCCTTCGCCGCGCAGCTCGACACCGTGCAGAAGATCGCGCCCGAGGCCAAGACGCAGAAGGCCCGCCTGCAGGAAGCCACCGCCGTGCAGCGGCTGGTGCTGGACAGCCCGCTCGAGGACGGCCTGCGCACCCTGCTGGCCAACAAGTTCGACGCCGTGGTGTCGGACTACCTGATCACCAACAAGGTGATCGAGCGCATCGACGACAAGTCGCTGACCTTCCGCGACCGCGCCACGCGGCTGGTGGCGTTCTGCACCGGCGGCGTCTTGACCGAGGGCCGCGCCAAGACCATCGCGCGCGACAGCGTGGTGTCGTACCTGAAGCGCAAGGACTTCGTCAGCGAGTTCACCCTGGGCATCGCCGAGCCGGCGGAGAAGGAACGCGCCATCCGCGAGTTCTACGTGTTGTTGTCGAAAACCGGCTTCGACGTGCGGGCGTGATCAGCCGCCGATCGAGCCCAATGGGGTCGGAGTAAATTGCTTTTTCAATTTACTCCGACCCCATTGAAGGTGCCGCCGGTCAGATGCGCTTCCAATGCGACTTGCAGATCGAAGCCGGGTTCGGCCGCCTCGCCCGCGTGCGCGGCGTCGGCCAGGCTTGCCCCGGCCAGCAGCGCCGCGGTCAATGCCGCATCGCCGGCGCCGAGCCTGCGGGTGACCACGTGCCGCGCGGGCCGCGTGATCAGCGCCGTTTCGGCGACGGTCATGTCCACCGCCGGCACGTCGGCGACCTCGGGCTGGTTGACGGTCCAGATGCGGTGGATCGGATACCCGGAGCGGATCAGCCGCGCGGCCGGGTGCGCGACGAAGCGTGCCTGGGCGACGCGTTCGGCCGGCACCTGCGCCAGCGCGAGCGGGTCGAGCGGGGCGGCGTCGGCGGCGAAGTAGGCTTCGCCGCGCGCCCACTCGAGCCGCGCGACATCGGGCAGGTACGCAAGCGCGCGCAACGGCTCGGCGGCGGCGATGAAGTCGGCGACGTCCGCGCCGTAGTCCGACAGCTGCGGCACGCGCGGCGGGTGGGCGGCGATGTAGCGCCGCGCCAGGGTGGCGAAGAAGCGTTCGCCGACGATGCGGCGCACCACGGGATAGGCCGCGGCCAGCACGTCGGTCAGGCTGGCCTGCATGGTGTTGCGATAGACCGCGATACGGCCCGCGAGCGGCCCGCGATGGGCGGCGACGAACGGCACGATGCGATCGGCGCCGCCCAGCACCGTGTCGCGGAAGGCGCGCTGCAGCTCAGGCAACATCGGCGCGCTCCGCGGTGCTGACGGCGTCGATCAGAGCTTGCGCGCGCGCGGCCTCGTCCAGCAGCACGGCGAGCGGCGGGATGTCGAGGTCCCATTCGATCAGGGTCGGCACCGGGCCGGTGCGCGCGAGCGCGGCCTCGTACAGCGCCCACACCGGATCGCACACGCGCGCGCTGTGGGTGTCCACCAGCACGCGCGCCGCGCCGTCGTCCTGGACCGTGTGGCCGGCCAGATGGATTTCGCCGACGGCGGCGGGTGGAATCCGGGCGAGATAGGCGGCCGCGTCGAAACCGTTGTTGGCGGCGCTGACGTAGACGTTGTTGACGTCGAGCAACAGGCCGCAGCCGGTGCGGTCCACCAGCCGCGTCAGGAACTCGGGCTCGGACATCGTCGACGCCGCGAACGTGAGATAGGACGACGGGTTCTCGACCAGGATCCGCCGGCCGAAGAAATCCTGCGCGTGGTCGACGTTGCGCGCCACCACGTCGAGCGCCTCTTCGGTCAGGGGCAGCGGCAGCAGGTCGTTCAGATAGACGCCGTCGACGACGCTCCACGACAGGTGCTCGGACACCAGCGCCGGCCTGACCCAGCCGAACAGGTCGTTGAGGCGGCGCAGATGATCGCGGTCGAGCCCGGCGTGCGAGCCGAGCGACATGCCGACGCCGTGGCAGGAGATCGGCGCGCGGGCGGCGATCTCGGCCAGCCCTGCGCGGCGCGGGCCGCCGGCGGACAGGAAATTCTCGCTGTGGACCTCGAACCAGGGCGCGGGCGGCGCGGACGACGCGGCGACCTCGGCCAGATGAAGCGAACGAAGCCCGATCCCCGCGGCGGCGGGCATCGGGCCTCGCGCGTTCGTTGGGGCGCGGCCGCGCGGAGGTTCGCCGGTGTGCGACGTCCGCATGACCGCGCGAAAGGGCGTTAGCCCTTCTTCTCCGTCATGCCGCCCTTGCCGTCGAAGGCTTCGAGCTTGCCGCCCATCTTGGTGCAGGTGCCGGCTTCGACCAGCTTCCACTCGTTCCCATCATGGTCGGCCTTGGCCTGGCCGGCGCAGGAGTGGCTGCCGTTGGCCGAGGCGCAACCGTTCTCGCCGGCCTTCGACACGCCGTAGCACTTTTCCTTGCCCTTCTCGTCGGCCGCCGAGGCGCCCGTGGGCATCGCGACGACCGCCATGGCGACGGCGCCGGCGACCGCGGCGGCCAGCGACTTGATGTTCAGTTCGGACATTGGTGATCTCCTTTAGTCAGCGCCACGACGACCGTGGCGGTGATCGGTGTGCGCGTGCGCCGGACGATCCGCCGCCTCGCGACGCGGCGCATGATAGGAGCGCGCCGTGATTGGGCGAATCACACTTGTGTGAAAGCGGGCATGGTTAACGCTCGACGACGATGCCGAAGGCGGCGCCCATGTCCTGGGTGTAGAACGCGACGTGGTCCTTGATCGACGCCACCGCGGGGATCGGCGATTCGTAGCTCCACACCGCGTTTTCGGCCCGTTCCGCGCCGTCGGCCAGCGTGAAATAGCTGGCGTCGCCCTTGAACGGACAGTGCGTGCGGTGCGTACTGCGTTGCAGCAGGTCCATCCGAACGTCGGCGCGCGGAAAATAGATCACCGGATTGTGACGGGTTTCGGCCAGCACGATCGCCCGCGCCGAGTCCGCGATCACGCGCCCGTGCCAGCGCGCCACGGCCCGGGTCGGGCACGGCGCGGTGTCGATGCGATAGCCGTCGCGCGCCAACTGGGCGGCCTTTTCGCGCAGCGGGTCCGGGGTCGCCATGACGAACGCCTCCATTCAACCCCGCTACATTAGCACGAACGCGCTGTCGGCACGTGCGCATTGACCCGGCGGGTGCGCACCCGCAATGATGCCCGCCCGGCGCACCCCTTAACGAAACCCGGCGAAGCCCGCGATGCCCCGCAACGTTCGTGTCGTCTTCTATCTCGCGATCCTCGGCCTGGCGCTGTACGCCTACTACCGGCCCGGAACCGACCTGCGCCCGCCGCAACCGGCGCCGGAAACCGCCGCCCCCGAGGTGCCCGCCGCGCCGCCCGCGCCGGTCGCCGAAAGCCGGCAGCTGGCCCCGTTTCCCGAGGACGTGCCGATCGCCGATACCGGCCCGCTCGGCATCCGGCGCGAGGCGATCCAATCGTCGTTCGAGCGCACGCCGTTCAGCCTGACGTTCGAATACAAGCCCTACGGCGACGGCCGTTCGCGCACCCGCGGCCGCAATGCCGACGGCACCGCCCAGCTCGACCTGGTCGGCCCGCCCGAGGCACTGACGGCGGTGGTGCTGGCCGCGCGCATGGACGACGACAACCGCCTGGCGCAGCTGAAGAACGCCAACGCACTGGCCAATTTGGCCAAGCTTGCGCTGCCCGACTGGGCCGAGTCCGCCGGGTGGGTGACGTCGGGTATATCGGCCGCGCTGGCCGGCGCGCGCCCGACGACGACGGTGGACGGCAACGTGCTCACGCTCAGCTCGCCGCCCAATTCCAAGATCGTCGTCTTCACCATCACCGGCCCGCCAAGATGAGCGGTTCAATGGCGGTTCAATGGGGTCGGAGTAAATTGCCTGATTCAATTTACTCCGACCCCATTGAACACAAGTCCCTCGCGCCCCGCGGCCCTTAATTCCTTCGGTTTTGGCGCGCGTCGAACGCGGGCGCGGCCGCCGGGCCGAAGCCGCGCACGAAGGCGGCCACGCCGTCATCGGCCGGACGCAGGGTCAGGTCGCGCATCGTGCCGACCTGGACCACGACCCCGTCGCGTATGACGGCCACCCGGTCGGCCATGCGCAAGGCCTCGGCCGGATCGTGGGTGATCATCACCACGGTTTTCTTCAAGTCGGCCTGCAGCCGCAGAATCTCGTCTTGCATGTCGCGGCGCGTGACCGGGTCGAGCGCGGCCAGGGGTTCGTCCATCAGCAGCACCGGCGCCTCGGTGGCGAGCGCGCGCGCCAGCCCGACGCGCTGCTGCATGCCGCTCGACAGCTCGCCCGGCAGCGCGGCGGCGTAGCCCGAAAGCCCGATACGCTCGATCCACGCCGCCGCGCGCAGCCGGCGCTGGGCCTTGGCCATGCCCTGCAGCTCGAGCGGAAAGGCGATGTTGTCGGCGACGCTGCGATGCGGCAACAGGCCGAAGTTCTGGAACACCATGGCGATGGTGGCGCGGCGGAACGCGCGCAGGGGCGCGTCGGCCAGCGCCTGCAGGTCCTGGCCCGCCACCATGACCGCGCCGCGCGTCGGCCGGATCAATAGATTGACCAGGCGCAACAGCGTGGATTTGCCCGAGCCCGACGGGCCCATCACGGCGAAGATCTCGCCCGGTTCGATGCGCAAGGTGACCGCGTCCAGCGCCACCGTGTGCCCGGTGCGCGCCAGGATGTCGGCCTTGGACGCGCCCTCGGCCAGCAGCGGCCACACGACATCGGGCTTCGGTCCGAAGATCGTGCTGACGCGGTCGAGGACGATGTCGGACATGAGCGTGGCTACCGCACCGGGCCCAGCTTGCGGGCATACGACTGCGCAAGCCGGTCGACCACCACCGCCAGCGCAACGATGGCGAGCCCGGCCGCGACGCCGCGGCCGACGTCGAGCCGCTGGATACCGAGCAGCACTTCCTCGCCCAGGCCGCGCGCGCCGATCATGGCGGCCACCACCACCATCGACAGCGCGAGCAGAATGGCCTGGGTCAGCCCCGCCATCACCGACGGCAGCGCCAGCGGCAATTCCACCAGCCACAGCTTCTGGCGGGGCGTGGCGCCATAGGCGTCCGCCGCTTCCACCGCCTCGGCGTTTGCCTGGCGCAGGCCGAGATCGGTCAGCCGCGCCACCGGCGGCAAGGCGTAGATCACGGTGGCGAGCAGCGCCGGCACCTTGCCGAGGCCGAGCAGCATCATGGCCGGGATCAGGTAGACGAAGCTGGGCAGAGTCTGCATGGCGTCGAGCACCGGGCGCAGGCCCGCGCCCACGCGCGGCCGGCGCGCCATCAGCACGCCCAGGGGCACGCCGATTAGCGCGCACAGGACCGTGGCCAGCAGCATCAGCGCCAGCGTCTGCATCGCCGCGTCCCACAGGCCGAGCACGCCGATGGCGAACAGCGCCGCCGCCGTGCCCGCCGCGCCCGTCGCGCCGCCGCGGCGGGTGCGCGCGCCGGCGTAGGCAAGCGCGGCCAGCACGCCGATCACCAGCCACCACGGCGCGCCGCGCAACACGCCCTCGACGCCGACCAGCACGGCGAGCAACGCATCGGCGCCAGCGCGGAACAGGTGGCCGTAGTCGCTGATCAGGGCGTCGAGCGCGGCATTGAGCGGCGGGGCGATCTTGACGGTGAGCGCGTCGGGGAACATGGCGACCTCGTGTCAGTTGGGCGCGGCCAGCGCGGCTTTGACTTTGGCCGCGGCGTCGGACGGAAGCCACTGCGGCCAGGTGTCGACGGTCTCGGTCAGGAAACGGCGCGCGGCGGCGGTTTCGTCGGTGCCGGTGTCGTGCATGAAGGCGAGCGCGGCGCTGACCTGGGCGGCGGTGGTGCGGTAGTTCTTCAGGAACGCGGTCAGCGCCGGCGCCGATTTGGCGAAGGCGGCGTTGGCGCCGATCCACACCTCGACCTTGGGATAGGCCACCGGCCGCGGATAATCGGCGCTGGCGGCGATGCCCTGCCAGTCGGCCGCGTTCCACGGCGGCTCCGCGAGCATCACCAGGTCGTGCGCGCCCATCACCCAGGTCGGGCTCCAGTAGTAGGCGACGATCGGCTCGCCGCGCCGCACCGCGCCGGAAATGGCCGCGGCCAGCGCCGCGCCCGAGCCGGTGCGAAAGTTGGTGAAGCGATCCGAAAGGCCGTAAGCCCGCAATTTGTGGGTGTTGATGCCTTCACAGGCCCAGCCGGCGACGCAGTTGTAGAAACGCCCCTTGCCCGGTTCCTCCGGGTCGGCGAACACGTGGGCATAGCGCGCGAGATCCGCCACCGATTTCAGGTCGGGCGCGGCGGGCGCGCGGCCGCGGGCGGGATCGCCGTCGATGACCGCGCGCGGCACCACCCAGCCCTGCACCGCGTCGGGGAAGTTGACGCCCAGCTCGACCACCTGGCCACGGGCGAGCGCGCGCTGCCAGGCGTCCGTCACCGCGTCCTTCCAGATCTCCATCGCCACGTCGATGTCGCCCTGGGCGACGCCCTGGATCAAGGGAATGGTCGAGCCGGGGATAACGTCGGTGCGGCAGCCGTAGCCGTGTTCGACGACAAAGCGGGCGACGGCGTTGTGAAAGCCGACCGAGTCCCAGTCGAGGCCGGCGAACACCACCGGGCGGGCCAGCTCGCAGGCGTGAACCGGCCCGGCAAGGCAGGCCACGACCCCCATCGTCGCGAGGCGCTTGATCATGGGGCACCTTATGGCGGCCGGTTGCGGCCGATCAAGCACGGCCTACAATGGCGACATGACCACGCTCGACATCCGGCAAATTCCGGTCCTGAACGACAACTACGTGTATCTGGCCCGCGACGCAGTAAGCGGCGCGGTGGCCGTGGTCGACCCGGCGGTGGCCGCGCCGGTGCTGGCCGAGGCCGCGCGGCTGGGCTGGCGCATCAGCCACATCCTCAACACCCATCATCACGGCGACCACGTCGGCGGCAACCTTGAGATTCAGCGCGCCACCGGGTGCGCGATCGTCGGACCGGGCCACGACCCCGAGCGCATCCCCGGCATGACGGTGCAGGTGAAGGACGGCGATGCCTTCATGCTGGGCAACGCCCGCGCCGAGATTTTTTTCGTGCCCGGCCACACCCGCGGCCACATCGCCTACTGGTTCAAGGACTCCGACGCGTTGTTCTGCGGCGACACGCTGTTCTCGATCGGCTGCGGCAGGCTGTTCGAGGGCACGGCGCAGCAGATGTGGGCCAGTCTGTCCCGCTTGCGGCGGCTGCCGGCCGCCACGCGCGTCTACTGCGCGCACGAGTACACCCAGAGCAACGTGCGCTTCGCCATCACGGTCGATCCGGCCAACCGCGCCTTGCGCGACTACGAAGCCGAAGTGGCGGCCCGGCGCGCGCGCAGCCTGCCGACCGTGCCGTCGACGCTGGCGGTGGAACGCGCCGCCAATCCGTTCCTGCGCGCCGACGCGCCCGACTTGCAGGCGGCGATCGGTATGGCCGGCGCCGACCCGGCGGCGGTGTTCGCCGAAGTACGGCGCAGGAAGGATGTGTTCTGAGCAAGAAGAAACACTTATCCCCTCACCCCCTCTCCCGATGGGAGAGGGTTGGGGTGAGGGTGAGTTGGTTGCTTGATTTCCGCTCTCAATACATATGCTGACCGCCGTTGATCGACAGCGTCGAGCCGGTGATGAAGTCGGCTTCGTCGGCCACCAGGAACACCACGCCGCGGGCGATGTCGTCGGCGCGGCCCAGCCGGCCCACCGGAATGCGCGCGATGATCTTCTCCAGCACCACCGGCGGCACGGCGCGCACCATGTCGGTGTCGACATAGCCCGGCGCGATGGCGTTGACGGTGATGTTCTTGGCCGCGCCTTCCTGCGCCAGCGCCTTGGTGAAGCCGTGGATGCCCGACTTGGCGGCGGCGTAGTTCACCTGGCCGTACTGGCCCATCTGGCCGTTGATTGATCCAATGTTGACGATGCGGCCGAATCCCCGCTGCCGCATGCTGTCGATCACCGCGCGGCTCATGTTGAAACAGGAGCCGAGGTTGGTGTCGATCACCGACTGCCATTGCTCGTGCGTCATCTTGTGCATGGTGCCGTCGCGGGTGATGCCGGCGTTGTTGACCAGCACCTCGACCGGGCCGAGGTCTTTCGCCACCTGGGCGACGCCTTTCTGGCAGGCCTCGAAGTTGCCGCAGTCCCACTTGTAGGCGGCGATGCCGGTTTCGGCGCTGAAGGCCTTGGCCGCGTCGTCGTTGCCGGCGTAGTTGGCCGCAACCCGGTAGCCTTTGATCTTCAGGGCGACGCTGATGTCGCGGCCGATGCCGCGCGTGCCGCCGGTGACCACCGCAACCCGTCCGTCCGCCATGGTGTGCTCCCCCTTGTGTGCCGCGTCCCGCCGCGATGATAGGTCGGCGCGGGTGCGCCGAAAAGCGCAGGAGTCGCGCAGCGAAATCGACTCGGCGATTGACTTGCGCGGAATCGCCGCGTAGAACCGCGCACCTTTTGCAACCCGCCCGCACACGACCCGGGCCGCAGCACCGGAAAGGACGCGCAATGCACGATTACGATTCGCCGACGCGCGCCCGCGTCCGATCCCAGGCCGATCCCGCGCCCGTCATTGCCGTCGGCTGCGTCGTCGGCGCCCCGTTCCCGATTTATCATTTGACCCGCGACTGACCGGCCCGGTCCGACTGACAGGGCCGCCCGCCGGCGGGCCCGAACCGAGTCCCTGTCATGTCGAGTGCCGCTGAAGTCTCCATCCCCGCGCCGCCAGGGGTATCGCCCGTCGGCCATGCCGCGCCGCGTTTTCGCGTCGAGGTGCGCGCGACGCTCGGCCTCGCGCTGCCCCTGGCCGGCGCGCAGCTGGCGCAGATGGGCATGGGCGTCACCGACACCATCCTGCTTGGTTCCCTGGGGCGCGACGCGCTGGCCGCCGGCGGGCTGGCTGCCGGCGTGTATTTCACCGTGACGGGTTTGTTTCAGAACGCGCTGGCCGGCGTCGGCATCCTGGTCGCGCACGCGCGCGGCGCCGACCAGCCCGAGCGCATCGCGCCGGTGGTGCGCGCCGGCGTGGTCATGGCCGCGCTGTTGGCGCTGCCGCTGGTCGCGCTGTTGTGGAACGTGGAGAGCGTTCTCAATGCCATCGGCCAGCCGCCGCAGCTGGCACGCGACGTGACCGACTACGTGCGCGTGCTGGTGTTCGCCGCGCCGGCGGCCATGCTGCTCGCCACCCTGCGCACCTATCTCGCCGCCATGAACCATCCGCGCACGGTGCTGGCGGTGGCCATCGGCGGGCTGGTCGCCAACGGCGTGCTCAACTACGGCCTGATCTACGGGCGCTTCGGCCTGCCCGAGCTGGGCTACCTGGGCTCGGCGACCGCCAGCGCCATCGTGCTGTGGGCGATGCTGGGCGTGACCGCGGCGGCGATCCTGTGGCATCCCGGCCTGCGCGTGCCACGGGCCGCGCCCGCGCGCCACGACAAGCCGATCGACTGGGCGGTGGTGGCCGAACTGAACCGCCTGGGCTGGCCGATCTCCATCACCTTCGCGGTCGAGGTGCTGCTGTTCGTCGGCGGCGCGCTCGTGATCGGCACCATGGGCAACACGCCGCTCGCCGCCCACCAGGTGACGATCAACATCGCCGCGGTGGCGTTCATGGTGCCCTTGGGCCTGGGCCAGGCGGCCAACGTGCGCGTCGGCTATCACCTGGGCGCCGGCCTGCCCGCCGCCGCGCGCCGCGCCGGCTTCGCCGCACTGGCGGTGTGCGCGGCGTTCAACCTGTTGACCGCGACCTTGATGCTGGCCGCGCCGCGCGGCCTGGCCGCTCTCTATCAGCTCGACCCGGCGCGCCCCGCCGACGCCGAGGTGATCGCGCTGGTGGTGCAGCTCCTGGCCATCGGCGCGTTCTTCCAGTTGTTCGACGGCGCCCAGGCCGTCGCCGCCGGCATCCTGCGCGGCTACAAGGACACCCGCGTGCCGATGCTGCTGGCCGGGTTCAGCTACTGGGGCATCGGCGCGCCGGCGGCCTGGGGGCTGGGCATCACGCTGGACTTGGGCGCGGCCGGGGTGTGGTGGGGCCTGGCGCTGGGCCTGGCCGCCGCCGCGGTGCTGCTGTGCCGGAGGTTTTTGCGGGTGAGTGGGGCACAAATCTTGCTGGACGCACAGAAGGCGACATCGCGCAGCTAAGCCGCCTTGACCTCGAACTCGACGCGCACGTGATCGAACGGGAACACGACGCGGCCATCGGGCGCGCGCCTGATCACGCCGGCCTTCAGCAGCGCCTGGACGTCGCCGTGGACGGACTTGACGTCGCGCTCCACGCGCCGGGCGAGTTCGCGGATAGCGAGCGGCCCCGCCCCAGTCATCGCCTGGACGATGCCCCAGCGTTTGGGAGTCAGCACTTTCCACATCAACTCAACCGAAACAAAATTGATGAAGGACCCCTGACTCAATCCCGAGAAGGCGCGCTTCATTCTGGCTTTCGTGTCTTCGATGGACGCGACACCGAACGTGACGACATTCGATTTCTTGGCGCTCATCCTTCCCTCCTTGCCTTAATCACATCCCAGAAATCGTCGACCAGGGTCTCAGGCGTCGTAAATCGATAGGGCGACTCGACCTCATCGACGTGCTTGTGATCGCCCTTCCCGGCCTCGTTATCGAATCTTACGGCGCAGATTTCATCCACCACATAGGCCAATCGATACTTGTAAAAATGGCGGCTGGCGGCGACCGGTTTCGGCAATTTCCAGATCGTGATCTCGGCGAAACGGTCTTCAGCGAGCGCTATTCGAACGTCGATAAGCAACTCGGCTTTCATGTTGGTATATATACCAACACCCGGGTTGGGCGTCAATCGGAATGCCGAACCGGCATCAAGTTGATCGGCTGGATTCCAAGTCTCGAGTATACTGATTGCCTAGGTTGGCCGGGGAGCATACATCATGAATCGCAGGCACGTTTTGGCCGCGGCGGGCGCGGCGTGGGCGCTGTCGGCGGAACACGGGGCGCGCGCCGCCGCGCCGCAGGTCGCGGGCCCGCTCGATCCCGGCAAGCCCGAGCACCTGCACCTGATCCATCGCAAGCTCAATTTCACCTATGACGACCGGCTGGTGTTCTGGTTCATCCGCGCGGTGCGCTACGGGCTGATGGAAGGCCACTTCACGCCGTTCTGGGCCATGCACGTGGGCATGGTGTTCGCCATCGAGGACCTTGGCCCGCACCGCTACCGCAGCCGCGGGCTGATCAAGATTTTCTACACCGACCTGGCCACCGGCCGGCTGCTCGAGACCTTCGACAACCCCTACACCAGCCAGCGGCGCACGGTGGAGCAGCCGAAGCTGGGCCGCCCGGTGCGCGTGCACGGCCTGACGGGCGTGGAGTCCGACGGGCCGGCGCTGGCCGGTCCCGATAAGGGCCCGGTCAGCCGCAATGCCGCGATCGGCCCGGCGTGGATCATCGGCGACGACGTCTGGTGCAACGGCGACCTGGTGGTGCGCGCCGAACCGCCCAACGACCTGGGCCAGCTGATCCAGGTGAACGACTGGTCGACCTATCACGGCTCGGCCCGCGCCATCGCCGACCCCGACGTGCCGAGCGCCGCGGCCACCCACACCTTCAACGACATCAACACTTTCAACCACCCGTGGATCGGCATGACCGGCGTGCCGGCGTGGTCGGTGTCGCGCGGCTTCGGCCGCAAGGGCCACGACGTCGACGCGATGCCGGCCGAGTGGCGCCGCTTCATGGCCGACGCGCACCCCGAGGTGATGAAGGACATCAAGGGCGCGATGGCCGGCTGAGGGCGCTTTCTCGCCGGATGGCGCACGGCTACACTGCGGCGCGATTTTCCGAACCCCGGAGGGACCCGCTCATGACACCGTCAACTCGCCTCTTCACCGCCGCGCTGCTAGCTGGCGCACTGGCGCTGCCCGCGCTTGTCAGCCCGACCGACGCCGCGCTGCGACCGCCGGCCAAGGCGCCCGACTTCACGCTGCAAGCGTCGAAGGCCGGGCAGGAATTCCAGTTCAGCCTGGCCGACGCGCTGAAAAAAGGCCCGGCGGTGGTCTACTTCTATCCGGCGGCGTTCACGCAAGGCTGCAACATCGAGGCCAACGCGTTCGCCACCAACATCGCCAAGTTCGAGGCGGTGGGCGCCACCATCATCGGCGTGTCGCAGGACAGTATCGAGCGGCTCAACGCCTTCTCGGCCGATCCGGCCTATTGCGCCGGCAAGTTCCCGGTGGCGTCCGACGCCGGCGGCGCGGTCGCGAAGTCCTTCGACCTGACCGCGCGCGAGGGCCGGCCCGGCATGAAGGACAGCCGCGGCGAAGAGCTTGCCGCCGGCACCATGTTCACCGAACGCACGACGTTCGTGATCAATCAGTCGGGCGAAGTGGTCGCCACGCTGTCTTCGAACGAGGACAAGGTCACGCCCTACGAGCACGCCGAGAAGTCGCTGGCGGTGGTGCAGGAGCTGGCGAAAAACAAGTAGGCCGGAGCGGGCCCGGCCTTCACCACGGCAGCGTCTTGCCGTCCCACTGGTGAAACGTGCCGATGTCGGCGACGGTCAGGCGATCGATCAGGTCGATCATCGAACCGATCGCCGTGCGCGGCGCGAAGGCGCGCGCTTCCACCATGCGCCGGTCGCGGTCCGGCAGCGCGGCCGGGTCGGGCGCGCCCATGGCGTTGCGCACGTCGATGGTGCCGGGGGCGATGATCAGCACCGCCACGCCGCGCGGCTTGACCTGTTCGCCGTAGGCGCGCATCAGCATGTTGAGCGCAGCCTTGCTGGCGCGGTAGGCCGGCGCGGTGGCATTGCGCACGTTGGTGATCGAGCCGCCGACCGCGCTCATCACCGCGATCTTTTTCTGCCGGCTGGCGGCGACATGCTCCAGGAAGGCCTCGGCCACATAGAGCTGCGCGGTGACGTTGGTGTTGAGAACCTGGCTCAGCCAGGTCGGATCGAGCGGGCCGAACGGCTTGACGCCCACGCGAAAGCTGTTGATGGCGCCGTTCAGGTTGAGCACGTCGATCGCCGTGCCCTTGTACTTGGCCGCCAGCGCGTCGACCTGGGCGAAGTCGGTGATGTCGAGCCGCTCGACGGCGATCTTCGAATTCTTCGCGGCCAGGGCCTGCAATTCCGCCGCGCTGTCGGGCGAGCGCGCGGTCGCGATCACCCGCCAGCCGCGCGCGGCGTAGTCTTCCACGAATGCGAGGCCGTGGCCCTGGCTGGCGCCGGTGATCAGCACCGTGCCGGGAGAGGTTTGCGCCGCGACCGGAGATATCAGCGCCGCCATGACCAACCCCAACGCCGCCAACATGCGCGCCATGACTTGCCCCTTAAGTTGTCGTGCTACTCCGCCGCCGGCGTTTCGGCCGCCAGCAGTTCGATCTTGAAGATCAGCGCCGAGCCGGGCGGGATCGGGCCGGCGCCGCGGCTGCCGTAGCCCAGCGCCGCGGGGATGGCGAACTCCCACACCTCGCCGACGCGCATCAACGGCACGCCTTCCTGCCAGCCGCGGATCACCCCCGACAACGGAAAGGTCGCCGGCTCGTTGCGCGCGTAGGAGCTGTCGAACACCTGGCCGTCGATCAGCCGGCCTTCGTAATGCACCGTGACCTCGCTGCCGGGCGCGGGCCGCGCGCCCTTGCCATCGCCGGCCTTGAGCACGGTGTACTGCAGGCCGCTGGCGCTGGCCTGCCAGCCGGACTTGCCGGCGTTGTCGGCCAGATATGCGGCCTGCGCGGCGGGCCAGTCGAGCGCGGGCGAGGCATCGGATGCGGATGGAGTCACGGCGGCGGTGTCCTGTTGTGCGGGCGGCGGGGTTGATGGCGGCGATGCGGGCGGCATCAGCGTGGCAATGCCGACCGCACCCGCGACGAGGATCACGGCCACGGGAATCCAGCGGTTCATGCGAAGCCTTTCGATGCGGTGGCGGCGGGATCAGGCAGCGCTCTCTTTATCGGGCGCGGCCGGGTCATGCAATTCACCATACGAAATTCGCCGAATGCTGTTGGCGATCCGCCGCGCGGCTGCTATGGCCTTTCGCAGCGGGCACGCCTAGCGGTTGAATCTGCGGACTGGAACCCGCTGCGCGCCGGTCATTGGTGGAACTGTTCGAGGCTTGGTTGGTTTGAGTGGTCCCGTGAAACGTCCGGCCGGCGTGGCAGTCTGCTTGGTGGCACTGTGGGCGGGCGGCCCAGCCTGGGCGCAAAGCCGCGGCTCCGCCCCGCCCGAGACCGCACCCGAGCTTTCGGACCCGCGTGGCGGCGAGGTCGGCCCGCCGCGGGCTCCGCCGTCGATGCCACCTCCGGAAGCCGCCGAGGAGGTGGCCGACCCGACCCGCGAAGACAACGCGGTGTTGCGCGCGCGCGATGCCTTCGGCGAGCGCGTCGGCCAGGAGCAGGTGGGCCTGTATAACGAAAGCCAGGTGCGCGGCTTCGACCTGAACAGCACCGCGTCGTACCGGATCGAGGGCCGCTACATCCAGCGCGAGTTTCAGTTACCAGACCCCCTCCTGGACGGCGTCACGGTCAAGGTCGGCGTGGCGGCGGCGCGGCTGAACTATCCGTCGCCGTCGGGCGTGGTCGACTATCGTTTGCGCGCGGCTGCGCCCGGCGCGCGCACCTTCAACGTGACCACCGGCATGAAGGAGAACGGCGCGCTGTTCGTGGAAAGCTTCGGCGCCTACGGCAGCGACGACGGGCGCTTTTCCGTGGCCGGCGGCACGGTGATCACGCCGCGCAGCCGCTTCGCCAACAAGACCGGCGGTTTTTCGGTCAATGCCGGCGCAGTGCCGCAATGGAAGCCCAACGAGAACTGGCGCATCCGCGGCGTCTTGTCCGCCGAACGGGCGGTGTTCAACGGCGAGCTGGGTTACACCTTCGGCGCGCGCGAAATCCCGCCCAAGCCGCCGAACCTGCTGTTCACGGTGCCGGGCGCGGCGGTCAAGCGCACCAGCTTCAACGGCGGCGTGCTGGTCGACTACACGCCGTCGTCCGAATGGCTGGCGACGCTGACGGTGTTCGGCGCCGACACCAAGCGCGCGCCGGCGGAGTTCACCAGCCTGGCGCTGCTCCCCGACCGCACCGCGCGCGTGACGTTCATCCGCAACGACGTGCAGGAGGGCCGCTCGCTGACCGGCGAGGCGGCGGCGACGCGCACCTTCGACATCGGCGGCGCGGTCCATTCGGTGAATGCCGCCCTGCGCGGACGGTTGAGCCGGGCGCTCAGCATCACCCGCCCGCCGGTGAACCTGGGGCTGATCGACACGCGCAACCCGGTGTTTCCGGCGTATCCGACGCCGCCGCCGGCGCCGGGCGAGCTGAACTCCGACGTCGACCAGGGCATCGGCAGCGTCGGGTACGCCGGCACCTATTTCGACGCGCTCGAGATCAAGCTGAGCCTGCACCGGTCGATCTACACCAAGACTGTTTCTCCACCTTTGGGCGCGGCGACCGAGCGCACCGACAAGAAATGGCTGTACGACGCCTCGGCCGTGCTGGCGGTGACGCCGGCCACCACGGTGTTTGCCAACACCGTGCGCGGCGTCGAGGAAAGCGGCACCGCGCCGCAGAACGCGGTCAACCGCTTCGAGGTGCTGCCGCCGGTGGTGGCGCGCGAATATGAATTCGGCGTGCGCCAGCAGTTGACCGACACGCTGGCGTTCAGCGTCGCCGGCTTCGACACCACCAAGCTGACCGCCGGCCTGCGCCCGGACGGCGTGTTCGCCCTGGTCGGCAAGGTGCGCCACCGCGGCGTCGAAGTGTCGCTGGCGGGCCAGGTGGTCGAGGGCACGTCCGTTGTGCTGGGCGCCATGGCGATGAAGCCCAAGCTGTCCGGCCAGCTGGTCGATGCCGGCGTGGTCAGCCGCCGGCCGGTGGGCGTGTCGTCCTCGGTCGCGTTCGCCGGCGTCGACACTCGCTTTCCCTGGGCGCCGGGCTGGTCGTTCGATGCGCGCATGTCGTGGCAGGCCGGCCGCGCCGCCGACGCCACCAACACCTTCGGGCCCGACGGGTTCATCATGGGCTCGGTCGGCGCGCGCTTTAACTTCAAGTGGGGCGAACAGGACGCGCAAATCCGCCTGTTGTCGTCCAACATGTTCGGCGGCCGGCCGTTCGTGGTCGGCCCGAGCGGGCTGTTCAACCAGTTCGGCCCGACCACCTACCGCGCCACCCTGCGCATTACTTTCTGAAGGCGGCGCCTACTTCCCCAGCTGCCGGTCGAAGAAATCCCAGATGACGCGGTGGGCCAGCTCGGCCTCGGGCGTGCCGGGCATGAAGGCGAAATCGCCGTGGCCCAGGCCTTCCTGCACGAACAGCTCGGCGCGGACGCCGGCGGCCAGCAGGCGCGTGTGCGTCATCACCGCGTTCGAGGATGAGATATCGCGCGTGCCGGTCACACCAGCGTCGGCGGAAACGCGGCCAGCGTGGCGGGAAATTCCGCCGGGGCGATCAGGGGATCGTTCTGGTCGATGCCGTCGAAATAGTCGCGCGGGCTTCCGGGCGCGCGCACGCCGGGCGTGACCGGCGGACCGCCGTTCAGGAACGGGGTGACCGCGCCGCCGTCGCCGCCGTACCAGAAGGTCTGCATCGCCCCGGCGCAGAACACGCCGATGGCGCCCGGCCGCGGCAGGCCCTCCTTCGCGAACCACGCCACCGCCTGCGCGGCCAGAGTGCCGCCGGCGGAACAGCCGTAGAGGCCGACGTTCTCGGGCCTGGTAGTCTTGAGCACGTGGCGATAGATGGTCGCCATGTCCTCGCTGGCCGCCGGGAACACGTGCTCGGGCGACATGCGGTAATCGACCGCGATCACCTTCACTTTGCCGGTGGTGGCCAGCGGCACCGCTTCCAGCGCTCCGCCGTATTCGCCGCCGGTGAAGAAGCCGCCGGAGTGGGCGTTGATCAGCACGCGGCCCCGGTTGGCGGGATCGACGCCGCCCTGCGGCACCACCACGTCGACGCGCACGCCGTCGATCATCTCCGAGGTCACCGTCGCCGGGCGCAGCGCGAGCCAGGCGTCGAGCCGTTCCTTGGCCATCTTGGCCGAGTTGGCGCGCACGGCGGCGATGCCGTCCTTCATCGACATCGACGGCGGACGGTTCATGCGCGCGCGGTACTGCGCCTTGGCGGCCTCGCTTAGGTGTTGGGACAGCGGCACGGTCAGGCTGCCGCTGACGGTGCCGTCGGGCGCGACCGTGGGTTTGCCGGGCGGCGCGGCGGCTTGTTGCGCAAGCGCGCACGCCGGCAGGGCCGCCGACAGCACGGCCGCGAACACGAACCTTTTCATGAGCCCCTCCTGAGGTGAGGAGGGGAGCATAGAGCCCGGCGCGCGGCGCCGACAATCGAGGATCAGGCCCGCTCGACCGCGAGGGCGATGCCCATGCCGCCGCCGATGCACAGCGTGGCGAGGCCGCGCTTGGCCTGGCGCTTTTGCAGTTCGTGCAAGAGCGTCACCAGCACGCGGCAGCCCGAGGCGCCGATCGGGTGGCCGAGCGCGATGGCCCCGCCATTGACGTTGACCTTGGCCGGGTCGAGCCCCAGGTCCTGACAGACCGCCAGCGACTGGGCGGCGAAGGCTTCGTTGGCCTCGATCAGGTCGAGGTCGGCGATTGTCCAGCCGGCTTTCTCCAGGGCGCGCCTGGTGGCCGGGATCGGGCCGGTGCCCATGATGGCCGGGTCGACGCCGGCCTGGGCCCACGCGGCGATGCGCGCGAGCGGCGCGAGACCGCGCTTGGCGGCCTCGGCGGCGCTCATCAGCACCACGGCGGCGGCGCCGTCGTTGAGGCCCGAGGCGTTGCCGGCGGTGACCGTGCCCTCTTTGGAGAAGGCGGGCTTCAGCTTGGCCAGCGCATCGGCCGTGGTGCCCGCGCGCGGGTACTCGTCGGTGTCGATGACTTTCTGTTCCTTCTTCACGGTCACCGTGACCGGCACGATCTCGTCCTTGAAGCGCCCGGACTTGATGGCGGCTTCGGCCTTTTGCTGCGAGGCGGCGGCGAACTCGTCCTGCTTCGCGCGCGTCAGCTGCCACTTCTCGGCGATGTTCTCCGCCGTGGTGCCCATGTGATAGCCGTTGAAGGCGTCCCACAGGCCGTCGCGGATCATGGTGTCGATCAGCTGGGTGTCGCCCATCTTGACGCCGTTGCGCAGATGCATGCAGTGCGGCGCGAGGCTCATGCTCTCCTGGCCGCCGGCGACGACGATGGACGAATCGCCGGCCTTGATCGACATCGCGCCCAGCGCCACCGCCTTGAGGCCCGAGCCGCACACCTGGTTGATGGTCATGGCCGGCACTTCCTTTGGCACGCCGGCCTTGATCGACGCCTGGCGCGCCGGGTTCTGGCCGGTGCCGGCGGTCAGCACCTGGCCCATCACCACGTCGGACACCTGGGCCGCCTCGACCTTCGCGCGCTTGAGGGCCTCGGTGATCACCACCTGCCCCAATTCGGCGCCGGTAAGCGCGCCCAACGCGCCGCCGAACGAACCGATCGGTGTGCGGGTGGCGGAAACGATGACGATGTCGGACATGGTGCGGGCCCTTTCACGGGACATGATTTTTGTGGGGATTTTTTAGGCTTGGCGCATCGCCCCCACAAGCGACATTTTGCTGCATTGCAGCATGGCGGCTATGCGGGGGCTTTCAGCCAATCAATCAGCGGCGCGTAGACCGCCCGCGCGGCCCCGCCGCCGGCGATCATGCCGATGTGGCCGAGCGGAATGTCGCGGGCGGCCGCGCCGGGAATGGCCTGGGCCAGCGCGCGCGCCGAGCCCGGCGGCACAATGCGGTCCTGCGCCGGGATCATCGCCAGCGTCGGGCAGCCGATTCGCGCCGGGGTCATGATCGTACCCGCCACGCGCCAGGCGCCGGCCATCGGCGTGTTGGCGCCGTACCAGTCGAACAGCGTCTCGCGCGCGACCGGTGCGGCCAGGGGGATGCCGTCGTTCAGCCAGTCTTCCAGTTCGACGAAGCGGCGCGCGGGGTCCGAAGCCGGATCCATGGCGGC
This sequence comes from Rhodospirillaceae bacterium, assembly GCA_033764265.1. Classification (GTDB taxonomy): domain Bacteria; phylum Pseudomonadota; class Alphaproteobacteria; order Rhodospirillales; family Rhodospirillaceae; genus VGEM01. The sequence goes on from JANRJB010000312.1 coordinate 28,527, forward strand.
GAAACCGCGGAACTTGCGCCCGGCCAGCGTGGGGTCGAGCGAGGCGAACAGGGCCTGCAGCAGATCGACCGGCGCGCACCTTGCCAGCCCGATCAGGGTTTCGAGCCATGGCCTATACATTTGCATCAATGCGCGCGAGGCGGCGGTGTCGACGTGGAAATCCCACGGCGCGGCCAGCAGGGCGAGGCCCGAGACCAGCTCGGGGCGCAACAGCGCCGGTGCGACGGCCAATGTGCCGCCCATGCAGTAACCGATCAGGCGCGGCGCGGCGCCGGTGTTGGCCTTGACCCAGTCCAGCGCCGGGATCAGCACCCGCGTCACGTAGTCGGTGACCGAGTAGCCCAGTTCGGCCGCGCCGGGCGCGCCCCAGTCGAGCAGATAGGCGCGCGTACTCTTCGCGGCGGCGGCCATCAGGCTGCGGTCGGCCGACAGGTCGAGGATGTAGGCGCGGTTGACCAGCGACGGCACGAACACCGCCGGCGGCGCATCGGTCGGTCCGCCGTAGGATCGCAACGCCGCCGCGCCCGCCTGCCACGCCGGCGGCGGCAGTGCGCGTTCGCGCCGGTGCGGATGACGCTGATAGGCCAGTACGCCGTGGGCGAAGGCGTCCAGATGATCCTTGGCGGCGCGCGTCAGCGCATCGACGAACGGCCGTGGCGCGATGTCGGCGGTCCACGGCCGGAACGCCTCCGGCGCGTCGGCGGCGTCAGGGTTTCGGTGCGCGGCTTCGGCGACGAGTCGGCGGATCGGCTTCGAGAGCGGCGAGCCGGCGCTCGAGGGCATCGAGGCGAGCGTCAATCCGGCGAAGGACATCTGCAGCAGCCACGCCTCCATCGCCAGGTGCAGCGGCAGTGGGCGCGGCCCCGTGCGGGGTGAACTGGGCCCATGGGTTTGGCCAGTTGAAGGGCTTGGCGTCGGAGCGTGCTCGGTCATGGGCGGGGCCCGCGCTCGGGGTGGTGGCGAACGATGCCGCGGCCGATTGCATCATCGCCTGGGTGACGGACTGGGCCAGCCCGGCCCACACACCGGCCGCGCCGGGGTCCTGCGCCAGGCGCGCCATCTCGGCCTGCCACAGCTCGAGGTAGCGGCGCGCCAGGGCATCGGCCGAGGCCGCGGGTTCGGCGCCAAGCGGGGCGCCAAGCGGGGCGCCGGACGCATCGGGCGACGCGGACGTGTCGGAACCATCGTTCATCGCGGCGCACCATACACCAAAGGCGGGATTTGGGCAGCGCCGGCGACGCGTTCAGCCCCGGAAATTCGCGGCCAACGGCAGACCGGGGCGTTGCCGCAGGTGCCTTTGACAGCGCCACGTTGTGCATAGCACAATCGCGCCCACAGGTTTTTCACGAGGCCGCCATGAGCGACGCCGCCGCCGCCACCGGAACACCCGCCATCAACATCAAGAAGTACGCCAACCGGCGGCTCTACAACACCGCGACGTCAAGCTACGTCACCCTCGATAACCTGGCGGAGATGATCAAGAACGGCGTGGAATTCACGGTCACCGACGCCAAGTCCGGCGAGGACATCACCCGCTCGGTGCTGACCCAGATCATCGTCGAGCAGGAAGGCAAGGGCCAAGCCCTGCTGCCGATCAAGTTCTTGCGCCAGATCATCTCGTTCTACGGCGATTCGCTGGGCGGCGTGGTGCCGCGCTACCTGGAACACAGCATGGAGGCCTTCGCCCAGAACGAGGCCAACATGCGCCGCATCATGCAGGACGCCTTCAAGGGCCTGTTCCCGACCCAGCGCATGGAAGAGATCGGCAAGCAGAACCTGGTGCTGTTCGAAAACGCCATGAAGATGTTCAACCCGTTCGGCGCCATGGCGCGCCCAGGGTCGTCTGGATCAGGATCGGGCGGACCAGGATCGGGTGGACCGGGCGCGACGTCCGAATCCGCGGCACCGTCCGCCAAGCCGGCAACCGGCGAGGCGCCGCCCGACCTGCAGTCGCTCAAGGCCGAACTGGACTCGCTGCAGGCGCGAATCGACCGGTTGGCACAGCCGAAAAAAGGCGCCTGAGCGCCGTTTCGACCGCCGGTTTTGCCGCCGGGCGCACCCCGGCCTAGCGCGCGTTGCCGCCATACCGCTTGGCAAATCCGCGCTGGAACCCGCCCGCTGCCCCGGGACATGCCGGCGACGCCGGGCGAAAATCTTGTAAACCATTGAAGATTTAGAGGTTAACGAACCATGCCCCGGGTCGGACCGGGACTTGTGGTCAGGTCGTTTCTTCGTTTCGCCTCGCAAGTATTTTGAATTTAACAATTTTTTACAATTGAACTCGCGTTTTTCTCGTCATGTCGGGGTATATCTTCAACTGATAGGCGGGGTTCTGGGGAGACAGATTCCCGCAATCGTCGAAAATCCCGGACCACGGGTCGTAACGGCGATTCACTGATTGCAACACCTCTGGTTGGGGGATTTGAAGATGCATCAATCGACCGCGACTCTTGCCGCGCCGCTGCGGTCAACGCCGGCCAATCGCGCCAACGATGTCGACCGGCACGTCGGCGTGCGCATTCGCGAACGCCGGGTGATGCTGGGCCTGAGCCAGCAGCAGATGGCCGACATGATCGGCGTGACCTACCAGCAGGCGCACAAGTACGAGCGCGGCATCAACCGCATCTCGGCCGGGCGGCTGTACGAGATCGCGCGCGTGCTCAACGTGCCGATCACGTTTTTCTACGAGGGCCTGGACGGCAACGACGACGACGCCAACACGCCGCGCCAGCGCATGTGCCTGGAACTGGCGCGCAACTTCGCGCAGATCTCCAACCAGAAGCACCAGGAAGCCCTGAGCCAGCTGGCCCGCGCGCTGGCGGTGCAGCAGTAACGTTTCGGATCAGGCGGCCTTAGCGATCGGCCTGACCGCCGCGATCTGTCGGCCGTGACGGGCCGATGCCGTCTTGAGATCGTAAGCGGCCTGAAGATTCAGCCAATACTGCGGCGTCTGCCGGAACGCCTGGGCGAAGCGGAGCGCGAGTTCCGCCGTCACCGGCCTGCGGCCATTCACAACGTGCGACACGCGCATTGCCGAAACGCCGATGCGGCGCGCGAACGCGGCTTGGGTCAGCCCGAGCTCGGCCAGGATTTCAGCAACAAACGCCCCCGGGTGAATGGGCGGCAGACCGTTCTTCGTCATGTTCGATCCTCGGTTCAGTGATAGTCGACGATTTCAACTTCATAGGCGTGACCGCCTTCGAAACTGAAACAGATTCGCCACTGGTCGTTGATTCGAATGCTCCAGGTTCCGCGACGATCACCACGCAACACTTCCAGCCGATTTGAAGGCGGCATGCGTAGATCATCGATGCGGCTGGCCGAATCCAGTTGCTGCAGGCGCAGCACGGCGCGCCGAAGTATGTCCGAAGGCAATCGGCGCGAACGGCCCGTTTCGAACAGCTGCTCGGTCTCACGGTCGGCGAAAGACCGAATCATCCGACAATCATAAACAATTTGTTTATGCTGTCAATCCGCTTTCCTATGGTCGACGCCAGATTCAGACGTGACGTCCCGCGCCACGCGAAAACCGATGGTGTAGCTGGTCATGCCCGCGTCGTTGCCCATGCGCGCCGCGGAGGTGGCGAGCGCCGGGATGTAGTACCAGTCGCCGCCCTTGGTGACGCGCTTGGCGCAGTCGACGCCCGCGCCAGCGACGCGTGGAGCCTGGTCGCGAACCCGGCCGCCCGCGGGATCGCGATGCGTGGACGCCCAGCAGTCGGCGACCCACTCCGAGACGTTGCCGTGCAGGTCGAAAAATCCGAAGCCGTTGGCTGCGAAGCTGGCCGCCGGCGCGCTGCGGTCGCCCGACCACGGCTTGGCGCCGCAACCGCGGCAGTTGGCGCGCGCCATGCCGCTGTCGTCGCCCCACGGATAGCGGGCGAGGCCGCCGGCGCGGGCGGCATACTCCCACTCCGCCTCGCTCGGCAGGCGGTAGCGATGCCCGCTGGCGCGCGACAGCCACTCGGCGTACCTCAGCGCATCGGCCCAGGCGACCTTGATTACCGGCCGGTTGCCGCGGCCCCAGCCGTGATCGTCGGGCTCGGCCGCGCAGCCGCCGGCGCGCACGCAGGCACGGTACTG
>JANRJB010000330.1:0-4016 GCA_033764265.1 Rhodospirillaceae bacterium
AGGGAACGCGGCCTTGGCCACGCGGCCCATGGCGTGGCCGGTGAGGCCCTGAACGACGAACAGGTTGAAGCCGACCGGCGGCGTGATCTGCGACATTTCCACCACCACCACCAGGAAGATGCCGAACCAGACCGGATCGAAGCCGGCGGCGGTGATCATGGGCAGCACGATCGGCAAGGTCATCACGATCGCCGACAGCCCGTCGATGATGCAGCCGAGGGCGATATAAACCAGGATCAACAGCAGGATCAGCGCGAGCGGACTGAGGCCCAGCGCGCCGACCGCGCCGGCGATGGCCTCGGGCAGCTGCAGGAAGGCCGCGGCCTTGGACAGGAACAACGCTCCGGCGACGATCAGGCCGATCATCGAGCAGGTCTTGACCGAGGCCATGGCCGCGGCCCTGAGGTTGGCGACGGTCAGGCACTTCTGCACGGCGGCGACCACGAGCGCGCCGGCGACGCCGATGACCGCGGCCTCGGACGGGCCGGCCAGGCCAGTGTACATCGAGCCGATCACGATGGCGATCAGGAACACGATCGGACCCAAGTCGGCCAATGCCCGGAGTTTCTGGGCGAACGTGGTGCGCGGCTCCTGCGCCGGCACCACACCCGCGCGCAGCGTGGCGGCGAGGCCGATGTAGACCATGAACGCCAGCGCCAGCGCGATGCCCGGCACCACGCCGGCGACGAACAGGTCGATGATCGACACCTGGGCCAGCACGCCATAGACGATCATGATGATCGACGGCGGAATCAGGAAGCCGAGCGTGCCGGCCCCGCACAGGGAACCCATCGCCAGATCCTGGTCGTAGCCGCGGCGTTTCAGCTCGGCCAGCGTCATCCGCCCGATGGTGGCGGTGGTGGCCGCCGACGACCCCGACACGGCGGCGAACATCGTGCAGCCGAGCACGTTGGCGTGCAGAAGACGGCCGGGAATGCGCCGGGTGAACGGCGCGAGCCCGCTGAACACCGCCTCCGACAGGCGGGTGTTGAACAGGATCTCGCCCATGAAAATGAACAGCGGCAGCGAGACCAGCTCGTAAGCGGTCAGGCTGTTCCACATGTCGAAGGCGAGCAGCGTGCCCACCGGCATGTCGCGGAAGATCGAGAGCGTGATGGCGCCGGTGGCGACCAGCGTGAAGCCGATCCACACCCCGGCGCCGAGCAGCACAGCCAGGCAGGCGACAACGACGGCGATAGAAGCGGCCATGAGACGCGCCTAGTCCTGCGCCGGCCGGCCGAGATCGCCGGCCTCGCCGCGCGCGAGCCGGATCAACCGGGCCACCAGCGCAAGCGCCAGGATGCATGGCCCCACGGCGAACGCCAGTTGCGGGATCGCGAGGGGCGTGGCCGACGGAAAGTACGACCGCGTGCCGCGCGCGAGCGTGCCCAGACCGTAACGCACCACGGCCGCGGCCACGAAAACGGCGATGACCAGCGCGACGGCTGTGCAGGCGATGTCGAGCGCGCGCTGGGCGGCCGGCGACAGCCGCGCGCTGAGCAGGTTGACGCGGATGTGCGCACCCTGCCGCAGCGTCCAGCCCGAGCCCAGGAACAACACCAGGATCAGCAGATAACCGCCGTACTCGATGGCGAAGCTGAGGCTGATGTCGAACAGATCGCGCATCAGCACTTCCGCGAACCCCAGCGCGAACAGCGCGAGCAACAGCACGCCGGCCACCGCAGCGCCGGCGTCGCAGATCGCGTCAATGGTTTTCAGAATCCCGTTCATGACACCATCGGCCGCCCGACCCGGGCCAGGAACTCGGCGATCAGGGCCCGGGACTCCGGCACCTGGGCGATGAACGCATCCACCACCGGACGGGCCTGGTTGCGCATTTCCGCCAACAGGTCGGGCGACGGAATCACCGTTTCCATGCCGTTGGCTTCCAGCTCCTTCAGCTTGTCGGCGTCGTCGGCCCGCGCGATGTCCCAGAACTCGGGCTCCAGCCGGCGGGCGACGCCCATCAGCGCGTCGCGCTCGGCCGGCGTCAGGCGTTCGAGCGACTGCAGATTGACAGACTCAACGATGCACGACCAGGTGTGGTTGGTGCGGAACGAGTACTTGAGAAAGTCCCAGTACTTCTGCGCGAACGCCGTGGTGGTCGAGGTCATCACCGCGTCCAGGCTGCCGGCCGCGAGCGCCGCCACCACGTCGGTGGTCGGCATCTGCACCGGCGTCATGCCGAGATTGAGCACCAGATCGGTCGACAGCTTGTCGTAGGTGCGCATCTTCAGGCCGCGCATCTGGGCCGCCGTCTCGATGCGCTGGTCGAGGAAAAAGTACTGGTTGGGCCACGGCACGATGTAAACCACACGCTGGCCGTGACGGGCGTAGGCCGCTTCCACCGCCGGACGGATGACGTCGTACAGCACCTCCAACTCGTCGATGGAGTCCACCAGATAGGGCAGCGATTCCAGGCCCAGGAGCGGTTCGGCGCCGACCTGGTGGAAGCCCGAGGCCTCGGCCATGTCGACGATGCCTTCCTCGACCGCGCGCAGGGTGTCGGGGCCCTTGATGCCCAAGACGGCGCCGGGATGGACGTTGAGGATCAGGCTGCCGTTGGTTGCCTGTTCCACTTCGGCGGCGAACCGCTGGGCGTTGAGTACGTGATATTCCTGCGGCCCCCAGGGCAGCGAAACGTCCCACTGCGTGCCGCGCCGGCCGTCGCATCCGGCCAGCATGGCCGCGCCGACCGCCGAGGTGCCGAGCTTCAAGATCGTGCGGCGCGAAATTCGCGGCATGGGCAACCGTTCCTCCCCTGCGTTCACGCTAGCATGCAGGGGCCGCGCGGGCGAGATCAACGATCAGTGGTCGGTGGCCGCAGGCAGCGGCGAAGCGCATGAGGTCGGCGGGCGCGATCGCGGTGGTCATTGTATTCGTGAGCGGATGCGCGTTGAGCATGCTTTGCGCCATCATCCAGGCATCCAGCACCAGCGTGACCGTTCGGCCCGGATCGTTGACGATCGCGAACGGCGTGACCGAGCCCGGCTCGAGGCCGAGGGTGCGGCGCAGCCGATCCGCCGACCCGAACGATAGCCGCGACGAACCGATCACGTCGGGCAGCTTTTTCAAGTCCAGCGCGCGGTCAAACGGCGCCGATACCAGCCACATCTTTTTCTTGGCGTCGCACAGGAACAGGTTTTTCACGTGCACGCCGGGCAGATGGCCCGCGTGCCGTTCGGCCTCGGCCACGGTGAACGCCGGCGGATGGTCGAGGGTCGGCGCGGCGATGCCCAGTGCGCGCAGGCGCGCCAACAGCTGCTCGGGCGTGCACGGCGCGGGCGCGGCCGTCATGCCGCGATCGCCAGGGGGTGGCGAGCAAGCGCGCGGTCGCTGGTGAGCAGTTTCAGCCCCTCGAGCTGCGCCTGCTTGAGCAGCATCAGGTCGAAGGGATCGTTATGGGCCAGGCCGGGGGTCAGCTCGGCGATGACATGGCGGGGTTCCAGCCCCAGCGACTGCACGCCCTTGCGCAACAGGTAGCCGACGATCGCCGTCAGCGGCGCGCGCAGCGGCAGCCGGCTGCCGCCGGAACGGGTCGGCGCGCGGTGCTTGAGGTCGATCTCCCACAGCGACACGCTCGACATGAACAGCTCGGTGGTCCGCGCCCACAGCAAATCCCGTGCCCGCGGCGACAGCCGCGCCGGATCATTGGCGATGAACAGGATCTGGTTGGTGTCGAGCAGCAGGCGCATGGCAAGGATCGCGTTCAGCGCCGCCGGCGCCGGCGGCCCGATGGGGAGGCAGGGCGGCGTTCCGCCGGCGCCAGCGCCAGCACCTGGCGGCTGAAGGCGGGATCGTCCAAGTCGGCGGCGACGGGCACCGCCGGGCCGCCCAGGCCGAAGGTCGCGCGTTCGGGGTCGTCGGGCGAGAAGTCGAACCCGCCGACCTTGGCGATCGGCTTCAGTTCGACCACGGGCTTGCCGTGACGGGTGAGAACCACCCGCGTGCCGCGTTCGGCGGCCACGATCAGGCGGGTGAGTTCGGCTTTCGCCTTGTGGATCGCCACGTCCATG
>JANRJB010000334.1:0-2030 GCA_033764265.1 Rhodospirillaceae bacterium
TTCATCACCGAATCGGGCGTGATCGTCGAAGGCCCGTTCCCTTGAGCGAACCGGCGGCCGCTCCGCTCGACGTCCGCGGGGTCTCAACCAGTTACGGCAAGACGCAAGTGCTGAACGGCGTCGGCTTCACGCTGGCCGCCGGCGAGGCGTTCGGGCTGATCGGGCTGAACGGCGCGGGCAAGACCACGCTCTTGCGCTCGATCCTGGCGCTGCGGCGGGCCGAGGGGGTCATCACGTTTTTCGGGCGGCCGAATCACGAGGCCGCCGCGCGCCGCAGAATCGTCTATCTGCCCGAGAAGTTCATGCCCTCGCCGCAGCTGTACGGGTGGGAGTACCTGTCGATCCATCTCGACTACTTCGACCAGAAGGTCGACCGGCCGCGCGCGGCCAAGCTGGCGGCGGGACTCGACCTCGACCCCGCCGCGCTCGACCGCACGGTGCGCACCTATTCCAAGGGCATGGGCCAGAAACTCGGGCTGATCGCCACGCTGCTGGTGGATGCGCCGCTGATGCTGTTGGACGAACCGATGAGCGGGCTCGACCCGCGCGCCCGCGTTCTCCTGAAGGACCGGCTGATGGAGGCCAAGGCGGCCGGCCGCACGATCTTCTTCAGTTCGCACATCCTGGCCGACATCGAGGAAATCTGCGACCGCATCGGCGTGCTGCACGGCGGTCGCATCATCTACCTGGGCGATCCCCAGCGGTTCATCGCCGAGACCGGAGAGTCCGCGCTGGAGCGCGCGTTCCTGGCCGCGCTCGACCGCCATGATCGGGCGGGGCACGACCGGGCGCGTGACCGCGCGGCCGCAGGGTCCTGACCGGTCAGCCCAGCGACAGCTTCGACGTGTCCACGCTTTTCAGTCCCGCGCCGCCGCCGCCGGCCGCCACGTTCGCCTGCTTCAGCTTCAGTTTCAAATCGCCGACGTTGTCGGCCTCGGCCAGCGCGGTGTCCTCGGTGATGGCGCCCTCGCGCACCAGGGCGATCAAGGCCTGGTCGAAGGTCTGCATGCCGACATGGGCGCTTTCCTCCATCACCTTCTTCAGCTCCTTGATCTCGCCCTTGCCGATCAGGTCCTTGATGTAGCCCTGGTTGAGCATGATCTCGAGCGCGGCGGCCCGCCCGCCGCCGACCTTCGGCACCAGCCGCTGCGAGACGATGCCGCGCAGGTTCAAGGCCAGTCCCAACAGCACCTGACGGTGCATTTCCTGCGGGAAAAAGTTGACCACGCGCTCGATCGCCTGGTTGGCGTTATTGGCGTGCAGCGTGGCCATCGCCAGGTGGCCGGTCTCGGAGATATTCAGCGCATGCTCCATGGTGTGCATGTCGCGGATTTCGCCGATCAGGATCATGTCGGGGTGCTGGCGCAGGGTGTTCTTTAGCGCGATATCGAACGATTCGGTGTCCACGCCCACCTCGCGCTGGGTGACGATGCACTGCTTGTGGTCGTGCACGAATTCCACCGGGTCCTCGATGGTGATGATGTGGCCCGGCGCGCTGGAGTTACGGTGGTCGATCATGGCCGCCAGCGTGGTCGACTTGCCCGAGCCGGTCGCGCCGACCACGAAGATCAGCCCGCGCTTTTCCATCACCAGGTCGCCCAGCAGGGCCGGCAACTTGAGCTGCGCCAGCGTCGGGATCTGGGTGCGGATAATGCGCGCGACGATCCCGGGGCGCTGCCGCTGGCGGAACAGGTTCAGGCGAAAGCGCCCGACGCCGTCCAGCACGATGGCCATGTTGAACTCGCCGGTCGCCTCGAACTCCTTGCGCTGCTTGTCGTTCAGCACCGAGGCGACGACGCGCTCGATCTCATCGGCCTTGAGCGGCGTGGGGCGCAGCGGCACGAAGCCCTTGTCGCCGCGGCAGATCGGCGCGGCGTCGACCGTGACGTACAGGTCCGAGCCGCCCGGCCCGGCCAGCTCCTTCAGCCAGCCCTGGAACTCGGCGTCGATCATGGTGCGTGCCTCTAGAACAGGGAACGAGATTTTTTCGGCGTCTCGCCGGCGGCCGGGGCGGGTTGGGCCGTCGGCGC
>JANRJB010000348.1:0-11468 GCA_033764265.1 Rhodospirillaceae bacterium
GCCGACGCCGATCGACGAATGGCCGGCGCTGTCCATCTTGATGCTGCCGCCGTTAATTAAGTTGACTGAACCATAGCCGCCGAGAGTCCCCGCGCCGATGCTCAGACGCGCGCCGTTGGCTTGACCCGCGATGTCGAGCGCTGCGCCATTGCTGATTGTGAGCATCCCGTATACCGAGCCGCCGATCGTCGAGCCCGAGTGAAGCGTGCCGACATGCACACTCGCGTTCTGGCCCGCCGCCGTAACTCTCGAAAGTGGGCCATCGATGTTCAAGACGGCCCGCGCCGCGGCGCCATCGCTAGAGACGTTCACGAATGAATTGGCGGCCGACGACAGACTCAAGACGCCGCCGCTGCCGACGTACACCGACCCCGCGCCTGCGCCGCTGAAACGTCCGCCAACGTTGAAGTCCGAGTTCCCGGCTCCGGTCGAGTTCAAGGCCATCGCCGCGCCGTTGACGATGGACACCGCGCCCGTCCCGTTCTGCAATCCGACGCCGAAGAATGCGTTTCCGGCGCTTGCGTTGGCCGTAAACGCCGCGCCATCGCTCAACGTCATGCGGCCATTAGTGCCGTTGCCGCCGACCGTTGCATGCGTGCCAGGCCCATTCAGTGTTACCGAGGAACCCGCGCCGGCGATCGTAGCGATGGCGAGATTCGGCGGCGTGCTGCCGACATTGAAGAACGAACTGCCGGCCGAGGTAACGTTCACATCGCTGCCACTGCCGACATTCAGCTCGGCATTGCCCGATGGAGAATACGAAGTCCCTACATCGATGCCCGAGGCAAACGCAGAGTCCGTATTGGACAGGTTGAGTTGCCCGGCGAGGAGCATCGTGACAGATCCGGACCCGTTGTGGCGCCCGATGGTCAGCGAACTCGATTTCACCGCGGCGGCAGTCATTGACGAATCGAAAATGGTCAGGGCGCCTTGACCGCCGTTCGCGCCGACATTGATGTTCGACTGCGCGGCGCTGTCGATCTGTACTTGCGCCATATGGAACACTTGCATCCTGCCGGCGCCGCCCAGCGACCCCGCGCCGATGTCAAGGCCAGAGCCATCGGTTCCGGCGTTCATCGTCAGGCTACCACCGCTGCCCATGAACAGCTCGCCGCTGACGTTTCCTCCAGGGTTAGGCGAAGGGTTGTAGGACCCCACGTTCACATGAGTACGCTTCCCGGTCATGTCGAGCGCCGATCCGGCGCCGTCAATTCGCATGTCTGCGGAACCGACATCGGTACCGATCGTCACGCTCGCGGTTTTGGCAGTGTTCAGGACCAGTTGTCCGCCGCTGAGCAGCGCCAGCGATCCGGTGCCGCCGCCGGTGTAACGGTCGCCGACGTTGACGTCGGCATTCGCCGTGCCGGTGCCGGTCAGGTGGACCACGGCGCCCGACGAAATCTGTGCGGCTCCCGAGCCGCCCTGGCTGCCGATGCCCAAGAAGGCGCTGTACTCGCTGGCGGTGGCATTTACGGTCGCACCGTTGATCACCTGGAGCGAGCCAGATTTACCGTCCCGTCCGGCGGTAATGTTCGCCCCGCGACCGGTCAAATTGACGTTGGACGACGCGCCAGTAATGGTCGCAATCGCCAGATTCGGCGCATCGGTGCCCACGTACAGAGACGCGTAACCGTCGCCCGAAAGGTTGACCTGTCCGCCGTCGACCGTGAACTGCGCCGAACCCGACGGCGCGTACGACGTGCCGACATTGATGTTCGCGCTCTGGCCCAGACCGGTGTTCTGCAGCGACACCACGCCGCCCGCGAGCACCGACACCGTGCCGGAGCCGTTGTTTTCGCCGATACTGATGACGTTGTAATTCTGAGACGTGGTTGCGATGGTGGCATTGTTGACGATCAGCCCGCCGAACCCGCCGTTCTGACCGACGTGAATCGTGGCGCCGTTCGCGCCGCCGTCGAGTTGAAGCACCGCACCCGCGGTGAACTGCGCAGTCCCGGTTGCGCCGGCGCCGTAGCCGATGGAGACGCCTGCGCCATTGCCCTCGACCCGGACCAGCGATGACGCGCCTGTGACGCTCAGGGATCCGGTCCCCGGACCGACATATCCGCCGCCGATATTGAGCGTTTCGCCGCCCCCGCTATCGAGACTGTCCTCGATGACCAATGACCCGCCCGATGTGATCGCCATACTCCCGTTGCCAGAATTGCCGATCTGCACGAACTTGCCGTATACGAACGCGTCGCCGGTCGGCGTGGCGCTGGTAACCACCTTTGCGCCGTTGCCGATGCCGACGAACCCGGTGCCGCCGTTGATGCCCACCTCAAGGCTGGAACCGTTGTTCCCGCCCACGCGCCACTCGCTGCCCGGATCGAGCACGGAGACGCTGCCGTTGCCGGTCGCGCTGTTGCCGCCGACGCGGGCGCCGCCCGCTGTCATCACGATGCTGCCGCCGTTGATTGCAACAAGTCCGCTGGCGTTGGCGCCGACCACCAGGAACGGGTCGTTGAGCGACGGATTGCCGAGCACGTCCCCCGTGGTGAAAACGCCCGCAACTGCGGGCGATGCACTCACGAGAGCGGCGGTCATCACCAGAGCGCTGGCGGACGAACACAATTGGAATTTGCGCGCACTGCGGCCCGACAGAATCGGCTGCATCTGACACTCCCCTGAGACCAAGACCCGGGGATAACCCTGCAATCCGCGTGCCAGATTCGTGCGAACACGCTGAATCAGCAGTAGAACAAGGCAAAACACGCGCAACTGCCCTGACGTAGGACGGGCGAATCGTCAGGATTTTTTACGCATCTTTGTCGATGAAACGCATCGATATATCAAATATATGTGAATTAACAATACCTTCCAACAAAGTATCGCAATAATTGAGTGTCGGAAATTTTTACACCACAGTGCGTGTGGAGAATTGCGTCCGCTTCACCCCAGCGACAAGGTCCGCGACGGCGTGGCGGTCGAAGCGCGGGAGTAGGTCCTCACTTCAGTTCGTCTTCGATCCGCTTGAAGCAGTCCGTGCAGATGCCGTGGCTGACTTCGACGTCCGACGACCCGCCCTTGCGATAGTAGTGTTCCGCCGAGACCCATTCGCGGTCGAGGCCCTTGGCGGCATCGTCGCCGCTGACGGCATGGCAGAAACTGCACACCGTGACGATCGCGCGCCGGATTGAGTGCCGGCGCGGCGTATTGAACAATCCGAACAGATTGATCGGCGGTCGGTCCTCGATGGCGATAGTCTGAGACTGGAACAAAGCGGCGATCACCGTGTCGCCCTGCCACACCGGCGAAATCGACATGCGCATCTCGCGCCGCACAGATGGCGCATCGCAGCGGAACCGGAATTGCGTGATCTTCCGATCGCCTTCCAGAACCGCCACCAACAGTTTCCGGTAGGCATCCTTGATATGATCGCCGGAGATGAAATCGAACAGGGATTTGCCGACGATGGATGTCGCAAGAACATGGTCGCCATCGTTTGCAACGGCGAATGCATTCCAGTTGCTCTCGCCGACGGCGACGATCCGCTGGTCGCGATCGACGACGTAGGCGACCCCGTCGAGGGCATCCAAGACCATCGACGCGACGAGCGGGGACGGCGACTCCGCGGTCGAACTCATGGTCCATTCGCCTCCTCAAGTGCCAGAATGCTCCCACTTACGCGACGTGAAGTTGAACATGGCGGCGGCGTCATAGGGTATGACACCGCGCGGATGCTCGAGGGCCGGTGCCACCGCCGGGCCGCAGATGTAGGAAAATCCCGCCGCCATCGCCGCCGAGAGCATGCTGAGGGAGCTGACGTCCTTCACGCTTGCGTAGACGCCGGACCGTTCGCAAATCTGAATGAATTTCTCGAACAGTGCCATCAGTCTGGCTTCATTGGTCGGCAGTTGTTCGACCTCGATGCCGACGCCGAGAATTCCCGCCGCCTTGAGACTCTTGAAATCGATGCCCGGCTCGAGCGGATTGACGAAGGCGTTCAACGCGCGCGCGCGTCCCTTCAAGTACGCCGCCGCTTCCTGCAAGCGGTAGCGCGACAGGTTGGGCGGCACGCCGCGCAATTGAAAGACGATACGGTCCTTGGACGCGCGCGCGCCATCCGAACCTGCGTCGAGATAGGCGCCGACGAATCGCGAATGATCCACGGTCGAGAAGTGGACCGGAACAACCACAAGCGCCTGCTCGCCAATACCGATCAGGCTGGTCAGGTGCTGGCAGGCATGCCGGTAGACGACCGCGTCGAGAACCGCGGTTGCCTCATCAGTCGAGAAGAATCCGAATTCCCCGGGCAATCGTGCGGCGGCGACTGGCCGGTTGCCGTCCATGGGCGAGGCAAGATAGGCGGTGATCGCATGCGCCTTGACGTTCCATACCGGCTGGAACTTGACTTTGATCCGCTGGATCAGGCCGAGCGCCGCGGGCGTCGACAACAGTTCCTCGGATTTGGTCGCGATGTTCTTGCACATCAATTCGATGGCCTGCGAAGCGGCGCGGCGCATCTCCTTGTCATGGTCCGTCAACGTCTGGTCCGGCTTTGCGATGGCTCTCGGCCGAGCCGCGGGTTCACGACGCGTGATCGATCCCAGCGGGGCACCGCGCGTCGGCTGGGATTGACCGGGTTCGGGCGAGGCCACATCCTTGGCGGCGGGGTTCAGCTCTTTGATCGCCCGGTACAAAATCTCCGTGATGACCGAGCAGCGCAGCGACCCGGCATCGGGCCGTAGCTTGGGCAAAACCAGATTGTAGCGACCCGGCGCGGCCACGTGCAGAAACTCGCCCGGCCGCAACTCGTTGTGGATTATTTCACGCGCCACGGTATCCGCCTTACGGATCAACGCCTCGTGCGGCTGGTATTTATGGACGATCAGGTGCTCGATATTGATCGGGTGGATATGCTCCGTCGCGGTCGAGGCGCCCGGTACGGCGGCGACATTGGCGGACGGGAGAGCCGCTCGGTCCGAATGTGCTGTGGCAGTCATGTCCGATACTCCATTATGGGCGGCGCCCCCATCCCTAGGCTTACCGCCGTGCGTTACCCGACACGAAATGCCCCGAACGTCCGCCTTTGGCCAGGGCCTCCAAAGGAAAGTTGCGCGATCTTTGGTATGCGACAGATCGACCCGAAGGGTTGCCGACGCATACGAAAGAGCACCTGCGCCAGACCGCTGAATAGGCGAAGTTCTCCCGCGGTTTGGCCCGACGCATCAGGAGAATTGCCCCATGGCGCGCATCTTAGTCATCGACGACGACCCGCTGGTTGCCGCGACGTTCAAGATCATGCTGGCGAAACAGAACCACGAGCCCGTGGCGGCCGGTTCATGCCATCTGGCCTTGCAGAAACTCTCTCTCGATCGCTTCGACATGGCGTTCTGCGACATGATCATGCCGGATGTCGAAGGGCTGGAGACGATCAACCGGATCAGGAAAATCGATCCCACCATGCCGATCATCGCGATGTCGGGCGGCGGCCGGACCGGCAAGCTCGACTTCCTGCAGATCGCCAAGAAAGCGGGCGCCAACGACATCCTGCGCAAGCCGTTTTCGGCAATTGCGTTGACCCAGGTCATTGACGCGCACATCAACCCGGCATGAGTATGGCGGAGTTACCGATGTCAGCGATTCCCTGACCCGGAAGGCGAGCCGTCGTGACGCCCACCCGACGGCCTGAACCAGCCAAATCTCCGAGAGCTTCCGTTCGCTCGAGAGCCCGCGGCCGATCAATGAGCAGTCTTTTGGACCGAATCTGGCGATTGCGCGATGACGGCCCATTCAGGTGGCTCCCGACCATCGCCGTCCTGCTGTGTGCGATCCTTTTCGCCACAGCAAGCATTTGGGAGCGTCGCCAGATTCTCGCGGCCGGGGAGCGAGACTCACAAGCGATCACACGGTGGTTTGCAGTTATCGTCGAGGAAGCCGATGACACGCTTGAGGACGTGCTCGAAACGGTACGAGCTCGGAGCGATTTAACCGTACCGATCAGCGCCGCCGAACTGCGATCGCACGCGGCCGATATACTTCGTCTCAGTCGCGATCAGCAAACCGGAACACGGCTCATGTTCATCAACGCCGATGGACAGATCGCCGCCAGTTCAGACGATTTGGTGCCTCGCGACAGCGACCTGTCGGCACGCGACGATTTCATCAGGATCAAGGCCCAGCCGCGCCCCGGGCTGCATCTTTGGCGTGCGGATGTCGATCCATCGAATTCGGCGCGGGCCGACCAGACATTCGCGATTTCCAAGGCCGCGATCGACGACGACGGCGACTTCATCGGCCTGGTCATCGCCGAGATCGAGATTGACGATTTCCAAGACAACGTCGACGCGCTTGACCTCGGCGCGCACGGCTCCGTTGGCGGCATCGCGTCGGACGGCACGCTGCTGTTCCGGTTTCCTCACGATGCGCCGATAGTCGGCGCCGACTTTTCGAAGTCACGCCTTTTTCTCGAATTCCTCCCCAGGAGCCTGTCAGGCGCCTTTCGCGATATTGCGCCCGACAAGATCGCCAGAATCGTCACTTACAAGTCGATCCTCGATGGAGCCATCATCGTCTATTCAGGCATTGGCGTGGATGACATCCTCGCCCCTTGGCGAACTCGCAATGCCGGCGGCTTCGCGATTCTCGTCGTCTTATCGGTCATTACCGTCGTAGTGCAGTTTCGAGGTCTTGCCGTTCGACGAAAGGCTTTCATCGAAGTCGAGAGCTTCGGGGTTCAGCTGAGCACCCTCACTCTCGCGTCGACAAAGATCGCGTCTTTGGAAACCGTCGAAGCGATCGCGAACTACGCAGTCGAGTTGGCGCGAGAGCTGGTGCCCTGCCATCAGGCGCTACTCCGAGTGAACCACACAAGCCCGCATCGGTCGGTTCGAGCCTTTTCCCTTTCCGATAAATACTCGCCATTGCGCGAACTTCACGAAACATCGGCCGACGAATGGATCACGCACGTTGCCTTGCAGGAAGGAACGTCACTTCGGTTGACCCGATCGGAAATGCTGGCGCATCCCGATTGGAAGGACTTTTGCGCCGCTGCCGATCGTCAACCACCATTGCACGGCCTGCTCGCCTTGCCGCTCTTGAAGCGGGACGGAACAGTCTTGGGAACGCTTCTGTTGTCAGATCGTCTTCATGGGGAATTCACGCCCGACGACGAAGTCTTGCTGACCCAGTTGGCGCGGATCGCTTCGATTTCCATCGAAGGTGTTTGGTTGCTCCAGTCGGCGCGGTCGGCTGCCCGCGCTGCCGACCAGGCAACCAAAGAGGCCCGCGAGGCCCGCGACCGGATGACCGCCGTGCTTTCAAGCATCAGCGATGCATTCTGTTCCTTCGACAACGACTGGCGATTCACGTTCATCAATGACCGCGCGGCCAAGCTGTTCCAGACAACCGGCCCGCTGATCGGCAAATTTCTGTGGGAGGCGCTTCCCTGGATGGAAGGCACCGGGTTTATCTCTCGCCTCAAGGAGATAAAGGCCACCGGCGAAGCTGACCGTTTCGAACATCACGGCGAGAAGTTCGACCGCTGGTACGATGTGCGTGTCTATCCGTTCGCCGACGGCGTTTCGGTTTACCTTCACGACGAGACGGTTGAACATCGCGCGCTCGGGGCGCTGCAGCAAGCCCAGAAAATGGAAGCCGTCGGCCAATTGACCGGCGGCATCGCGCATGACTTCAACAACCTGTTGACCGTGATCAACGGCAACGCCGAGAACCTGATCGACGACGCGCCACCGGGCAGTCCGCAGAAGGAGGCCTTGGGACTAATCCTTGCCGCGGGGCGGCGCGGCGCGGAATTGACGCAACGCATGCTGGCGTTCGCGCGGCGTCAACCGCTCGAGCCGCAAATCATCCAAGTCAACGAACTCGTCGCCGAAATGGCCCAGCTGTTGCAGCGGACACTGTCTGAAGCGATCAATCTGGCATTCGTGCTCCCCGAGAACCTTTGGCTGGCACGGGTCGACGCCGCGCAGCTGGAGAGCGCCCTGGTCAACATCGCCATCAATTCCCGCGACGCGATGCCGACCGGCGGCAAGTTGACGATCGAGACATCCAATGCGGTCATCGATGAAGGCTTCGATGCCGAATTCAAGGGTGTCGCCAAGGGCGAGTATGTGCGCATTTCGGTATCCGACACCGGCTGCGGTATGCCGCCCGAAATCCTGACCCGGGTTTTCGAGCCCTTTTTCACCACCAAAGAGGTCGGCAAGGGCACCGGCCTTGGCTTGCCGATGGTTTACGGCTTCGTCAGACAGAGCGGCGGCTACGTCAAGATCTACAGCGAGCCGGGCCTCGGCACGACGGTCAACATCTACCTGCCGCGAGCAAGCGGCCAGGTGGAGCCACTTGCTCGGACGGCTGACGATGGCGCGGAACTCGGCCACGGCGAACTGGTCTTGTTGGTCGAAGACAACGAGATGGTTCGATCGTACGTCGTTGCGACCACCGAGAGCCTGGGTTACCGGGTCGTTCAGGCGAGCGACGGCCACGAGGCGCGGGCATTGATCGCCAACGGCGTGCGGCCGGACCTGTTGCTCACCGACATCGTGCTTCCCGGCGGGTTGAACGGACGCGCGCTGGCGGATGGCCTGGTCGCCGAAGGCAAGGTCAAGCGCGTTCTATTCATGTCGGGATACGCCGAGAACGCGGTCGCGCACCACGGACGCGTCGTTCCCGGCATGATCTTGATCAGCAAGCCGTTCACCAAGAGCGATTTCGCGGCAAAGCTGAGATTGGCGCTGGTGAGTCCGTATCCGTCACCGGTGGCCGATGCCTAGAACATTCCCTTTTGCGACCCGATGTGGACGGCCGAGGCGCGATTGGTGGCGCCGATTTTCTTGTACAGGCGGCGCAGTGCCAGTTTCACCGTCACTTCCTCGATGCCGAAAAGGCGGGCGATTTCCTTGTTTGTTTTGCCACCCGCCAGAAGCGCGAGCAGTTCGCGATCGCGATCCGACAGCGTGGCGCCCGCGCCTGAATCGTTCGTGTGCTGTGGGCTCGGTCGTTCAGAGGGCACGAATAGCGGGGGCGCGGTGATTTGGTCGTCAACGATCTGCGCCGGGACAAATCGCTGCCCCTGGAGAACCAATTTCACTGCGGCAAGGAATTCATCGCGTGATGTCGCCTTGGGAACGAAACCCGCCGCGCCGTGCTTGAATGAGGCCAGGATCGTCTCGCGGTCGGCATAACCCGAGACGACCACGATCGGCACGCCGCGGAATGCGGTGTGTACTTTCTCGATATCGGCGACCCCGGTCATACCGGGCATCGACAGGTCCATCAGGATCAGCCGCGGCACCGGATCGCTGCCGGCCAAAGCCAGCAGTGCAGGCAATGCGTCGATCTCGTCGACGTTGACCTCTTCGCCGAGATTAAGGCGCTTGAGGGTCAGCGCCAGGGTCTGCCGAACAAGTTGGTGATCATCGGCGAACAGGATGCGCATCGGCCAGCCTGACGGGAATTGACTGGCATACTACACCGTTTCGACTCAAAAATTCGATCATTATCGAGAAGCGAAGAGGTAAATTTACGCAGGCCGCAACCGTAACGAACCGCATTCGTTGCATGCATATATCGGAATTATCGACCGCCAGGGAGCGCGGACAAGGCGCTGCCTCACGCCAACGGTTCGTACTCGCCGATCAGGTCCTGCACGATGCGCTTGACCAGCGCCTGGCGGCCGGCGCTGAGCTTGGCTTCCAGCTCGCCGTCGGGCACAAAGCGGTCGATGTCTTCGGCGATGTCGATGCCGCGGCGCTTCAGGATTTCTTCGGTCACGGCCTGACGGTCCTTCACCACCCACAGTTCCTTGGTCAGGGTGATGATGGCCGCGCCCAGCTTGTCGATGTCCTCCGGGCGCAGGGCCTTGCGCCGCCGCGGCTCGACCGTCGCCGGATAGAGCTTGGCCGCGCCGCCCGCGCCGGCGGGCTTAGCCGGGTTTGCGGCCATAGGTGATCCAAGGGTACTTGGTGGGCCCGACGCCTTCGTACCTGATGTCGACAAAACCGGCGTCCGTCATCGCGCCGACCATGTCCATGGTCGACGAACCGCGCCAGAACGGCTCGCCGCCGAATTTGGCCAGGTAGTCGGTGCGCCAGGCGTTCAGCTTCGACATGGCGCTGTAGGGCGCCACGTCGCCGAACAACAGGTCGCCGCCCGGCTTCAGCACCCGAAAGCCTTCTTTCAGGATGTCCACGATCACATCGACCGGCAGTTCGTGCAGGATGATGTACGAGGTGACCAGGTCGAACGACGCGTCGGGCTGGCCGGTGCGCCGGCCGTCGGCCTGAAACAGACGCCACGCCTGGTCGGCATGATTGCCGTTGCGCTGGGCTTGCTCCAGTTGCGCGATGGAGATGTCGCACGCCCAGATCTCGGCGTCGGGAAACGTCTTGGCCAGCGACGCGGTATAGGGCCCCGAGCTGCAGCCGATCTCGAGGATTTTCGTGTAGTCGCGGCGCGGCGCCTGCTGGGCCATCTGGTCGCGTTGGGCGTAGATGTCCGCGGCCACGCTGCCCGCAGCCGGCGGCCGCGGCGCCTTGCCCACGACATAACGATGGATCAGCTCGCCATGGATGAAGCCCATGTGCGGGCGCCCGTCCCAGCCGCCGGTGGTGCGGTGCACCGGATAGCGCCAGTACTTGGGCACTTCGAGGTTGGGATCGGGCGTCAGCGTCGTTCGGCCCTGGCTCAGGCGTTCGAACGTCGGGCGCAACTCGGGCTCGATCTCGTCGAACGCAGCCGCGGCCAGCCGGGCATGCTGTTCGGCGTGCCATTCGCCGATCAGGTTGCCGGCGCGAAACGCCGGCTCGTGCTCCAGTGCGCTCTCGATCTGGGCGGCGCGTTCGTCCAGGTCGTCGGCCAGCCTGGCCTCGTCGTTGAGGCCGGCCTTGGCCAATGCCGCCGCCTGCTTCTGACTCAAGATCGGCATCGCCGCGCCGAACGCCGACAGGAAGTCCAGGCCCGCGCGCCCGGTCTGGCGCAATTTGTAGTCGAGCATGAGGCAAACTCCGTTTGAACGTCCCGGCACACTAACACCAGCCAGGGGCCGGTTTCCATTGCCGGACAGGCACGCGGCGATACCCGTCGCGCATCGCTCAGGGGGCCGATGTCGTGAACGGAAACGGCGGCGCCGGGTCGTATTCCATCGCCCGCACCACGCTCTGGGCCACGCCCGGCCCGTGCATCTGCCCCACCAGCCACAGGGCCATGTCGATGCCGGCCGATACGCCGGCCGAGCTGACCACGTTGCCGTCGACCACCCAGCGCGCGCCGGTGACGACCTCGCCCGCCTCGCCGCGCTTGCGCACTTCGTCCACCGCCATCCAGTGTGTGGTGATTCGCCTGCCCCGCGCCGGCCCGGCGGCCGCCAGCAGCATCGATCCGGTGCAGACGCTGGTGACCCAGGTAGCGGCCCTGGCCCGTTCGGCGATCCAGTTCAGCGTGGCGGGATTGCTCACCTCGCGCCGCGTCCCCTGCCCGCCAGGAACCAGAATCACATCGGCGGC
>JANRJB010000350.1:0-3598 GCA_033764265.1 Rhodospirillaceae bacterium
GAAGGCCATGGCCTGCGCGAGATCAGCGGCCAGTTGGCCGCCGTGCGGGCCGCCGTGCGCCCCTTCGGCGCGGAGATGACCAACACCGTGCCGATGGCGATGCGGGCCCAGCCGTTCAACACCTACGACATGCTGAACGGCGACGGCCGCCGGCAGTTGCCGTTCCACGGAATATTCCAGTGG
This sequence comes from Rhodospirillaceae bacterium, assembly GCA_033764265.1. GTDB lineage: Bacteria > Pseudomonadota > Alphaproteobacteria > Rhodospirillales > Rhodospirillaceae > VGEM01. Next base: position 184 of record JANRJB010000350.1, read on the forward strand.
TCGCGGCTGTCGGACTTCAACCGCGCCTATCGCGCCCTGCTGGATGCCGAAGCCACGCGCCTGACCGGTTCGCAAATGAACGTGATCTCGGTCTACTCGGGCATCTCCACCAACGGGTTGTTGTTCGAGCCCGTTATCCTGTGGCCCGACGTCGCCGACGCCTTTCACCGCCGCCACTCCAGCGCGGCGGCGCTGTCCAAGATCAAGGCCACCACGCCAAACCTCGAGGCCCGCGCCTACGCCGCGGACCTGCGCGAGCGCATCGTCGCGCTGATGTTCGAACATGGCGCGGTTCACATGCAGATCGGCAAAACGTACCCCTATCTGCGCGACCGCGACCCGGCCCAAACCGCCATCTTGCGCACCATAAAGCAGGCGATGGACCCGCTCGGTCTGATCAATCCCGGGGCGTTGGGACTTGGGTAACGGCCCGCAGTTGGGTTAGAACGGCGTCACCTGCTTGGATGTCTCCCGCATGCGCCATGGATTTATTCTCCTGCTGGGTCTGGTCCTGTCGCTGCCGGCCGCGGCATCCACCGTGCGCCTGGTGGCGGCCACGCCGCTGATGGCCTACGCCGACCCCTTGGCGCTGGACGGCGGCAACGGAATCGTGCCGTCGGTGTTTGACTCATTGACCAAGGTGTTGCCGGACGGCTCGGTCGGTCCGGCGCTGGCGACGGCGTGGCGCAACGAGTCCGATACAGTTTGGGTGTTCGAACTGCGCGACGGCGTGTCGTTTTCGAACGGCGCGCCATTGACCGCGGACCTGGTGGTCGATTGCCTGCGCCACATGACGACGCCGGCCGGACGCGCCACGCCGAATGCGATTGAAACTGCCACCATCGCCGCCGTCCGCGCGCTTGGCCCACGCACGGTGGAAATCACCACCACAACGCCCGACGCGCGCCTTCCCCGCAAGCTGAGCCGGCTGCGCATCTGGCACATGCCGAGCTTCGAGAAAGCCGGCCGCAGCGCGTTTTCCCGCGCGCCGGTCGGGACCGGACCTTACGTCATCGAGCGCTGGGTCAACGGCGAGGCCGGCGTCGTAATGACCGCCAACCCGAAGGCTTGGCGGCCGTCAGCGGAGGTCGATCGCGTGGAGGTCGCCATCGTCACCGACGCCACGGTCCGGCTGCAGATCTTGCTGGCCGGCGACGCCGACCTGGCCGCCAACCTGGATCCCGATACCATCGCCGTGCTTGAGGGCGAGGGCCTGTCGGCGCACATCCAGGACGCCCCGGTGGTGCTGGCGTTGGCGCTGCGCAACGTCGACGGCACGATCGCACCGTTGAAGGACCCGCGCGTGCGTCGCGCGCTCAACATGGCCGTCGACCGTCAGCGCATTGTGGATACGCTGTTGTACGGCACGATGAACGCGGCCGGCCAGATCGCCACCCCCGGCGTGGTGGGTTACGATCCCGCGTTGGCCGCCTATCCGTACGACCCCGATCGCGCGCGCGAACTCTTGGCCGAGGCCGGCTACCCGGTCGGGTTCGCCATGACGGCGGGCGTGTTCTCGGGCCAGATTCCGGGCGACACGCTCATCTTCCAACAGGTCGCCCAGGACCTGGCGACGATCGGCGTGCGGCTGGAGCTGCGCCGCTTGGCGTTCAGCGACTTCAATCGCCGCCGCATCGCCGGCGACTGGGGTGATATGTCCGCGTTTTCCTACGTGTGGTCTCATTATCAGCTGGGCGACATCAGCCGATCGGTCGAGCAGTCCTCGTGCCTGGCGCCCGCACCCTGGTTCTGCCTGCCCGAGTTGATGGGCGAGATCGAGGCAGCGAACCGGGCCTTGCAACCGGTCGAACGCGAGCGGCTGCTGAAAGTCATTTCCGCCCGCCTGCACGACGTGGCGCCGTCGCTGTTGCTGGTGCAATACGCCAGCATCGTCGGCGTGGCCGAGACCGTGGATCACTTCGAACTGGAAACCGATGCCATCCAGTTCGGCAAGATGCGGATGCGCGCCGGCGCGCCGTGAGCCGGGCGCGACGGCCCGACACCACTCTCAAATCGTGACAGTGCCCCTGTCGGGCCTTAACCATGTACACGTTGCATGGATTGATCTGCACAACGCATTGGTAGTGCGGCGCACTCGTCCCAATACTCTATCACCGCGCTGTCATCAACGTCGGCGCTGAGTCCACTGCACATTCGCGATTTCTCTCGGGGAAGCAGCAATGAACACCAATTCCAAGCATGGCCGTTCGCTGGTGGCTGTCGGCGCGGCGCTGACCGCGTTCGGCGCGGCCGGCATCGATGGCGCACTTGCACAGGCTGGCACGCAGTCCACCGCCCAGGCCGGCGCCATCGAGGAAATCATCGTCACCACCCGCAAGCGCGAGGAAGCGCTGCAGGACATTCCGATCTCGATCGTGGCGATCAGCGCGCGGCAGCTTGAACAGCTGGGCCTGAACGACCTGCAGGACATCGCCCGCATCACCCCGGGCCTGACCTTCGACCGTTCGATTTCGCAGAACGACTTCCGCCCCGCGATCCGCGGCCTGCAGGCCGAGCGCGGGCGCAACAGCGTCGGCGTGCTGATCGACGACATCGACATCACCTCCGAGGGCCTGGCAGCGCCGGGCGGCGGCGGCTTGGCCCGCCAGCGGCTGATGGACGTGGAGCGCGTGGAAGTGGTGAAAGGCCCGCAGGCGGCGCTGTACGGCCGTGCGGCGTTCGGCGGCGCGGTCAATTACATCACCAAGCGGCCCAGCCTGACCGAGGGCGACCTCAAGGCGATGGTCGAAGTGAATTCAGAGGCGGGCTATCAGGTGCGCGCCTCGGGCGGCGCGCCGGTGGTGCAGGACAAGTTCGGCCTGCGCATGAACGCCTATTTCTGGGACGAGCGCGGCTCGTACCGCAACACCAAGAGCGGTGCCTACGTCGGCGGCGGCGATGGCGCCGGCATCGCGGCCGGCTTCCTGGCCCAGGCCACCGACAACCTGTCGTTTTATGGCCGCGTCGAGTATTCCAAGGAACAGCTCGAGCCGCAGGCGGCCTTCGTGCTGACCGGCAACACCGTGGTGGCGTTCGACGCCGACTCGAATGCCGCCGTTCCGGGCACGGCCACATCGACCATCATCTTCACCGGCCCGATCACCAACGGCACGATCAACTTCGACATCAATCCCCGCACCGGCCGGGATTATCCCGGCATGGATCAGGAGACGTTCCGCACGACGCTGATCACCGACTGGGCGTTCGAGGGCATCGATTTCAAGGCGCTGACCAGCTGGGTGGACAACGACATCGACATCTTCCAAGACAACGACTTTGTCTCCGGCTCGATCAACGGCGTGGTGGCCCGCGGCGGCTTTCAGGAAACCGAGCGCATTTTCGGCACCCGCCAATTCAGCCAGGAGCTTCGCCTGTCGTCGAACAATGAAAGCCCGCTTCAGTGGTTCTTCGGCGG
>JANRJB010000367.1:0-11555 GCA_033764265.1 Rhodospirillaceae bacterium
GTCTCAGCGCCGGGCTGTCGGCCGAGTCCGTCACATTAACGGCGGCGCCGCAATTCCACACCGCCGGGCTAAACTCGTTCGCGACGCCGCTGTTGCACCTGGGCGGGACGCTCGCGGTCATGGACCGGTGGGAGGCCGGCGCCGCGCTGCGTCACTTGGCCGATCCGAACTTGCGCGTGTCGCACACCCTGGGCGTGCCGACGCAGTTTATGGCGATGGCGCGCCATCCGGATTTCGCCGACGCCCGTTTTCCGGCCGTGCGGATCGCCGCGGTGGGTGGCGCGCCACCGACGCTCGATCTTTTGGATACCTGGGCCGCGAAGGGCCTTGCCCTGGTGCCCGGTTACGGCATGACCGAGGTGTTCGGCGTCACCCAGACGCGTGCCGATATCGCGCGCCGCAAACCCACCGCGGTCGGTTGGCCGGCACTTTACACCTCGATCCGCATCGCCGGCGATGACGGCAGTTCGCGTCCGACCGGCACGGTCGGCGAGATTCAAATCCGCAGCCCCGGCGTCACGCCCGGGTACTGGCGCCAGCCACAGGCCACCGCCCAGGCCTTCATCGACGGTTGGTTCCGCACCGGCGACCTCGGCTTCATCGACGACGAGGGCCTGTTGCATGTGGTCGATCGGCTCAAGGACATGTTCATTTCCGGCGGCGAAAACGTCTATCCGGCCGAGATCGAGAACGTCATGGCCGGATTCCCCGAAGTCGGCCAGGTCGCTGTGATCGGCTTGCCCGATCCTGTCTGGGGCGAGGTCGGCCGCGCCATCGTGGTGCTCAAGCCGGGCGCCGCCGGCGACGCCGCGGCGCTGATTGCCCGCTGCCGCGGGTTGATCGCGTCCTATAAAGTGCCCAAAAGCGTGGTCTTTGTGCCCGCGCTGCCGCTCAACGCCCAGGGCAAGGTGCTGAAGACCGAGTTGCGCCGCCTGAACGGATCCCAGCCGAATGCCGCCTGACACCTACCGCGCCACCGCCGCCGAGAAGCTCGCCGCCATCAAGGCGCGGCTCGCGCTGCCGGCCATCGCCGCGCCGATGTTTCTGGTGTCGGGGCCCGAGCTGGTGATTGCCGCCTGCAAAGCCGGCGTGATCGGCGCGTTTCCGACGTTGAACGCCCGCCCGCTCGAGGAACTTGTGCGCTGGTTCGAGCGGATCACATCCGAGCTCGCGCAGTTTGAACAGGAGGGCGGGCGTCCGGCGCCATGGGCCGCCAACCTGATCGTCCATCGCAGCAACCCGCGCGCCGACGACGACCTCAAGCTGACGCTGCGGTTCAAGCCCGACCTCGTCATCACCGCGCTCGGTACGCCGGCGGCGGTGGTCGCGGCGGTGCATGATTACGGCGGCCTGGTGTTCGCCGACGTCAACTCGGTGGCCTATGCCCGCAAGGCCGCCGCCGCCGGCGCCGACGGGCTGGTGCTGGTCGCCGCGGGCGCCGGCGGCCACACCGGGCCGACCTCGGCGTTCGCGTTCGTGCCGGCGGTCCGCGAGTTTTTTTCGGGCCCGATCGTGTTGGGCGGCGGCATCGTCGATGGCCGCGGTGTCCGCGCCGCCGAGGTGCTGGGCGCGGATTTCGCCTACCTCGGCACCCGCTTCATCGCCACCACCGAAAGCCTGGCGTCGCCGCGCTACAAGCAGATGCTGGTCGACGCCAGCGAAGAGGATATTCTGCTCAGCGCCCACTTCACCGGCGTGCCGGCGAATTACCTGCGGCCGAGCATCGTCGCCGCCGGCCTCGATCCCGATGCGCTTGGCGTGCGGGCCGAGAAAAAGTTCGACAGCCGCGGCGATCCCAAATCAGAGGAAGCCAAGGCCTGGCGCGATATCTACTCGGCCGGCCACGGCGTGCGGGCAATCAAGCGGATCGTGCCGGTCGCGGATGTGGTAGCCGAACTTCGGGCCGGGTATGCGGCCGCAAAGGCCGTGCCATGACGGCAACGCCCATTGATGTCGCTACGTTGCCGCCGATCGCGGTGCGCCTCGCGCTCGGCGGCGAAGCGCTGGCGGTCGATGGCGGCAGCGGTGCGGCGCGCGTGCGCTATACGCCCGGCCAGAGCCACGCCAATCCTGCGGGTACGGTGTTCGGCGGCTTTCTCGCCGCCATGATCGACGATGCCGCCGGTCTGGCGGCCTGGTTCGGCGGCGGGCGCCGGCCGTTCGTGACCGCGCAGTTGTCGGTCAACTACCTGCGCGCCGCGCGCCCCGGCGAACCGCTGCTGGCCGAAGCGGCGCTGCTCGGCAAGGGCGCCCGGCAGGCGTTTGTCGATGTCCGGCTGATGCGCGAAGCCGACCGCAAACTGGTGGCCAGCGCCACCGTGCTGCAGACCTTCACGGCGGAGGCCTAAGGTGGCGCGACCGCCGCGCATCGGCTTGGCGTTAGGCTCGGGAGGCGCGCGCGGCTTTGCCCATCTGGTCGTGCTCGAGGCATTCGACGAACTCGGCCTCAAACCGTCGGTAATTGCCGGTTCCAGCATGGGCGCGCTGTTGGGCGCGGCGTATGCCGCCGGCGTGCCCGCCGCCGAAATCAAGTCGATGGTCGAAGACCTCTACGCTTCGCCCGACGGCAAGCTGCTCGGGTTCCTGATGCGGCGGGATTTTCTGAAATACGCCGACCTGATCGATCCAGCCATCAAGCACAGCGGCCTGATCCGCGGGACCAAGTTCCTGAATTTCATGCTCGGCCACATCAAGGCGAAAACCTTCGCCGACCTGAGAATTCCATTCGCCGCCGTCGCCACGAACTTCTGGCGGCACGCGCCGGAGACGTTTCACCGCGGTCCGCTGCTGCCCGCCCTGAAGGCCAGCATGGCCGCGCCATTCGTCTTCACGCCCGAGCAGATCGGCGAGTCCGTCTATGTCGACGGCGCATTGTCAAACCCCGTGCCGTGGGACGTGGTGGCCGGCGCCGCCGACATCGTCGTCGCCGTCAACGTCACCGACGACGCGCATGAACATGAGTGTGGCATGCCGACGTTCGGGCAGATCGTCGCGGAGTATCAGGGCGCGCTGACCCGCGCGCTGGTCGAGGAACGCCGCAAGCGCATTCCGCCCGACATCTACCTCGCGCCGCAGCTGCCCGGCATCTCGGGTTTCGACTTCTTCAAGGTGAAAGAGGTTTATCGGATGGCGCTGCCGGTGAAGGATCAGCTCAAGCGCGAACTAGCCGCGTGCCTGGCCACCCGCCGCCGGCCCCGACGCAAGCGCGAGGCACGCTGATCCGATGACGGCCTACAAGAAACCGCCGCCCAAGAAGAAGACGATCGGCTGGCGCGAATGGGTCGAGCTGCCCGGGCTCAAGGTCGGCCGCATCAAGGCGAAGCTGGATACCGGCGCGCGCACCTCGGCGCTGCACGCCTTCAACCTCAGGCGCTACACCAAGTACGGCGCCGCCCACGTGCGGTTCGACGTTCACCCCGCCCAACGCAAACGGAAGCCGACGGTGCGGTGCCACGCCCTGGTGATCGACCACCGCACCGTGACGGACTCGGGCGGGCGCCGCGAGGAGCGCCCGGTGATCCGCACGACGCTGAAGCTGGGCAAGTCCGTCTACCGCATCGAACTGACGTTGACCGACCGCGACGACATGGGCTTCCGCTTGCTGTTGGGCCGCCAGGCGCTGCGGCGGCGGTATGTGGTCGATCCGGCCCGCTCGTTCGTGACCCGCCGCAAGCGCCGCGCCAAAAGCGCCTGACATCTCAGGGGCCCGACCGCACTGCGGCTGCAATGACGCCCTCCACGTTCCGCGCTTTCACGCTAACATATTGTGAATATTGAATTCTTGTTCCCCCTCCCCTTGCCTTGCCCAGGCCTTTGGCTAATGTCCGGGTCAGGCGCGCGCCGGGCCTCGCCTCGGCCGAACAAGCAAGAACGCCGCGCCGCAGGGACGTCGCCCAGGTACGTGTCATGAAGCTCGCCATGCTGGCCCGTAATCCGGGCCTTTATTCGCACAAGCGGATCGTCGAGGCGGCGCGCGCGCGCGGTCACGATATCGACGTGATCGACACCCTCAAGTGCTACATGAACATCGCCAGCCATCGACCCGAGGTGCGCTACAAGGGCCGCAGCCTGACCGGCTTCGACGCCGTCATCCCGCGCATCGGCGCCTCGATCACCTTCTACGGCCTGGCCGTCCTGCGCCAGTTCGAGATGATGGGGGTGTGGCCGCTGAACGAATCTGTGGCCATCGGCCGCTCGCGCGACAAACTGCGCTGCTTGCAGCTGTTGTCGCGCCAGGGCATTGGTCTGCCGGTCACCGCCTTCGCCCACGTCACCAACCAGGCCGAGGACCTGATCAACATGGTCGGCGGCACGCCGGTGGTCATCAAGCTGCTCGAAGGCACCCAAGGCATCGGCGTGATGCTGGCCGAAACACCCAGCTCGGCGAAAAGCATCATCGAGGCTTTCGGCGGCGTCGAAGCCAACATCCTGGTGCAGGAATTCATCCAGGAAGCCGGCGGCACCGACATCCGCGCCTTCGTCATCGGCGGCAAGGTGGTGGCGGCGATGCAGCGCACCGGCGCGCCGGACGAGTTCCGCTCCAATCTTCATCGCGGCGGCAGCGCCACCGCCATCAAGATCACGCCGGAAGAACGCTCCACCGCCGTGCGCGCGGCCAAGACCATGGGGCTCAATGTCTGCGGCGTCGACATGCTGCGCTCCAATCACGGCCCGGTGGTGATGGAGGTGAATTCCACGCCCGGACTCGAAGGCATCGAGAACGCCACCGGCAAGGACATCGCCGGCATGATTATCGAGTTCCTGGAAAAGCACGCCGAGCCCAATAAGACCGCCACCAAGGGCGAGGGCTAGTGGAGCGGATTTGAAATTCGCATCTCCTTTGCAGCGAAACCGAGCAGCGAATGTCAAATCCAAAGCTCCACTCGAATCATGTATTTCTAGTGGTCCTTTGATTCCAACATTTGCAGGATTGCGCCCTGAACCGGGATGCGAATGTTGGCATCGGACCACTAGGGCGCGCGAGTCTTATGCCGCCCGCGGCGTGACTTGGCGGTCGATCGCCGCCGCTCGCGCGTCACGGGCGATTTCCAGATCGTAATGGGACTGCATGCCGATCCAGAACTCTGCCGACGTCCCGAAGTAGCGCGCCAGGCGAAGCGCCGTATCGGGACTGATGGCGCGCTTGCCCCGCACGATTTCGCTCAGGCGTGCCTGATTGATGCCGAGCGCCTTGGCCAGCGCGTACTGACTCATGCCCAGCGGTTCCAGATAATCGTGTATCAGCACTTCGCCCGGATGAACGGGCGCAAAAAGCTTCCGCGCCTTATTCGTCGTGGTAATCGCAGATTTCGACATCGAATGCGTCTCCCTGCTGCCATCTGAAACACACCCGCCACTGGTCGTTGATCCGCACGCTATGCTGACCGGCCCGTTTGCCCCTCAGGGCTTCCAGTCGATTGCCGGGGGGCGAACGCAGGTCGGCCAAGGATCGGGCCGAATTCAATTGCATCAGCTTGCGGTATGCCGCGCGCAGAATCTCAACCGAAAACCCTTTCGCCGCCTGACGATTCCAAGCCAATGTTGCATAAGCATTGCGAAACGACCGGATCATGGCGGACTGAGCTTACCGTAGGGCCGATACTTACGCTATGCGAAAGTATCGCCTCTGACGCCGAGGCCGGTCGCGCACATTGGGGCGGTGAGGGCGGAGACACGCGATGGTCAGGCACGTCGGGGCACTAATCGCCTTCAGCCTTGCATTCAGTCTTTCAGCCCGCGCCGACGAGGCCGCGTGCCGGGCGCTGGTCAACCTCGATCTGGCGGCATTGCCCGAGGCGCCGACGCATCTGACTGTCACGTCCTATGTGACGGCGACGGACCTGCTGCCGGCCTATTGCGACGTGCGCGGCTACGTCGCGCCGCAGGTCGGCATTCGCGTGCGCATTCCCGATCCCGGCTGGAACGGTAGGTTCCACTTCGAGGGCTGCGGCACCATGTGCGGCGTGCGGGTGATCGCGGCGGCCGACGATCCCCTCTCGCGCGGCTACGCGGTGGCGGTCTCCGACTTGGGTCACAGCGCGCCGCACGACGACGAAGCGGTCACGCCCGAAGCCGTCAACGCCATCAGCCGTTCGGGCGAATGGGCCTACAACAATCTCGAGGGCGAACTCGACCTGGCTTACCGCGGCACCCACAAAGCGGTGGTCGCGGCCAAGGCGATCGTTCAGGCCTATACCGGCCGCGCGCCGGAGAAGTCCTACTGGCGCGGTTGCTCCACCGGCGGCCGCCAGGGCCTGATGCTGGCCCAGCGCTATCCCTGGCACTTCGACGGCATCATCGCCGGCGCCCCGGCCGGCGTGCAGCCGGCTTATATCAACATCTTCTGGCGCACGCTGGCCAACATGGACGGCCGCGGCCGCGCCATCCTGGGCCGCGAGCTTCTGCCGCTGGTCAATGCCGCCGTGGTCGAGCAGTGCGACGCCGACGACGGGCTCGCGGACGGCGTCATCAACGACCCGTGGTCGTGCGCGCCAGACTTGAAAGCCCTGCGCTGCGTCGGTGGACGCCCCGGCAAGGACTGTCTGTCTGACGACCAGATCGGCGCGATGCAGCGCATCTATAACGGGGCGTTCCTGGGCAACGGACTGCGCGTTTCGCCAGGCCTCGCCCCGGGCGCGGAGCTGAACCTGGCCGCCTACATCCGCGATACCGCCGGTGCCGACGTGACATTCGAGCCGATGGCCCAGGACCGGTTGCGCTATGTCTGGTTCGACTACGATCCTGGCCCCAGTTATTCGCCGCGCAATATCGATCTCGACCGCGATTATCCGCGGCTGATCACGAAGGGCGCGCTGCAAGCCCCCAACAATCCGGACCTGACCGATTTTGCCCGCCGCGGCGGCAAGTTGGTCATTTACCAGGGCATGAACGACCCGCTGGATGCCGAGCCGATTGCCGACTATGTCGCAAAAGTCAGCCGCATCGCCGGCGGTCCGGCTGCCGCGGCGGCGTTTCTGCGGTTCTATCTGATTCCCGGCATGAACCATTGTCGTGGCGGAGTCGGCGTCGACACGGTCGATTGGATCACGGCGATCGAGGGGTGGGTCGAGCGCGGCGTCGCGCCGACGGTGTTGATCGGCGCGCAACGGCGCGAGGCGACAGGCGCGCCCGGCGCCAAGGGCTTTCCGCTCGATCCGGCCGGGATCGTTAAGACGCGCCCGATTTATCCGTTCCCGGATGTGGCGCGCTATCTCGGTGCCGGCGATCCCGATGCCGACTCCAGTTTCGCGCCTGCGCCCGTCAGCTTGAAGCCGGGATCCGATTGAAGCCCGAGTCGCGCGGTAAGATGCGCCCGGCCTCCGCCGTGGCCCGGCACTTGTCACCGATCTGCCACACCGGGCGCCGCCGTCTTCATCTATATGCACCCCGCGCGCAGGCGAACCGGGCGAATGTGCGGATTTTGTCACATCGGCCCATAATGCGAGCAGGGGTTGATGGCCTCGCTTGACCCTGGCGCGCGGCGGCTGTCAATTTGCCCGAATGCTTAACGACGTGGCTGCATGTAGCTGGCAGCCGATTCGAGTGCGACGTCCATGCGTATGCGTGCGGCAATCCTGGGAATGACGATGTTGGCCGTTACGGCCAACGCTGGCGCGCGCGCCGATGATGCATCGTCGACCGCTGCCGCGCCTCCGGCCAATCCGCTGGGCGCATCGTTCACCGATGCCAGCGCCTCGGCGGGCGGCGCGTTCCTCACCATGGGCACGCTCAGCCCAACCTTCGGCTCGGTGACTTTGGGCCTGTCGCCGTCCGCTCCGACCAACGCGGTTTGGATCGGCGGCCAGGATGTCAGCGGCGGTTTCGTCACCTCGCTTTACGGCAGCCAGCTCGGCGTGTTCGGCGGCTACACCGATCGCCCGACGCTGTTCGCGCAAGGCCTGGCAACCGCGTGGAACCTGGGCGCGTCGGTCGGCTACGGCGGTTTTTATCTCCGCGGCGGATTCAGCGATGTGGCTGAGCGCGGCCTGGTCGACGCCTGGCAAACCTGGCAGGCCGGTTTCGGCTACGGCACCGGCAGCCTGGACCTGCGCGTGACGTACGTCAGTTCCGACGCCGTCACGCCCACCGCGCGCAACATCGGCGGTCTCGACACCAATCAATGGATGATCGGCGGCATTTATCAGATCAGCCCCGGCATCCGCGTCAATGCCGACGCCTTCTACGGCACGCGCGAACTGGCCACGCCTTACGGCCGGCTCAGCGCCACGCCCGGCGCCACCGCGCCCCAGGGCGCCGGCGCCCGCGTCGGAGTCCAGCTCAGGTTCTGATCGCCCGGCCGGCAAAACCGACGCCGGCCGCGCCCCAACACCCAATTCCGTTCAGTTGCCGCATCGTGTCGGGTCCGATTCCACCCAAGGCGATCGCCGGCCGCGACGCCGCGCGCGCCAGTGCCGCGAAGCGCACGCGCCCCAACGGTGCGCGGTCGGGGTGGCTTGCCGTCGGCAACACCGGGCCCACCATCACCGCATCGGCACGCGCGCGCGCGGCCCGGCGCAACGCGATCTCTGAATGCGCCGCGGCGGTCAGCCGGCCGTTGCGGGTTCGCAGCCAAAGCCGAAGCCCCGGCGGCAGCCCGCGTCTGATCATTGCCTCCGGCGCATGGACGCCGTTGGCGCGAAGCGCGGCGGCCAGCCGCCAGTCGCCGGCGATCAGCAACCACAGCCGGCGCGCGCGGCACAGCGGCTGCAGTCGCTTCGCCAGATCCCGCCGGGCGCGATCATCGGTGTGGCGCACGACCACGCCGCCGCCCGCCGGCAGGCGACCGATCGCCGCCGCCACATCGAACCGGCGCGCGCTGTCGGTCAACAGCCACAGGTAGGGCAAGTGGGCGCCGGCCCGGCATGCGGCCGCGATGCGCGCTCGCTCGCGCCGTGCGCCCATCGCCATTGAGAACCGCGCCAACATCGCGCCATCATAAGCCGAAGCGATGTTGGCCCCATGACCGAAATCGACGCCCCCCGCCACGATGTCGCTGCCGCACTCGCGGCGGTCAGGCGCAAGCTGACCGCGGCCGCGGTCGCGGCCCATCGTGACCCGGCCGACGTCACCCTGGTGGCGGTTTCAAAAACTCATCCGGTCGCGGCGATCGAATCCGTGCTTGCCGCCGGCCATCGCGATTTCGGCGAAAATCGCGTGCAGGAAGCCATGACCAAGTATCCCGCCCTCAAGGCCCGGCATCCCGATCTCAAGCTCCACCTGATCGGTCCGCTCCAGACCAACAAAGTGCGCGACGCGGTCAAGCTGTTCGACGTCATCCACTCTCTCGACCGCAACAAGCTGGCCGGCAGGCTGTCGCACGAAATGCAGGTTCAGCGCCGCCGACTGCCCTGCTTTATCCAGGTCAACACCGGCCGCGAGCCGCAGAAAGCCGGCATCGACCCGGACGAGGTCGGCGGCTTTCTGGCCCGGTGCCGGATCGACCTTTATCTCGAGGTCGTCGGATTGATGTGCATCCCGCCGGTGAACGAGAACCCCGCGCTCCATTTCGCGTTCCTGCGCGAACTGGCGCGTCGGCACGGACTGACGCAGCTCAGCATGGGCATGAGCGGCGACGCGGTTGACGCGGTGGCGTTCGGGGCCACGCATGTGCGCGTCGGCACGGCGATCTTCGGGCCGCGTCCCGCCGCAGCCGTCGACGTCGAGCCCGCCGAGCATCATACCGCGGCGGATTGAACGTTCAGTCGAGAGTCCGGGCCGCAGTCCGCCAGCACGTCCAGCAGGTCGGGCAGGGCTAGCGTTACGCAGCCCTCGGTCGGGCCGTAGCCGTCGGCGGCGACGTGCAGAAAAATCGCGCTGCCAGCGCCGGGCACAACCGGATCGTCGTTATGCCCCACGATCACGATAACGTCGTACAGCCGATCCTCGCGCCACAGGCGCTCGGCGCGACTCGCGTTGGGCAGCGTCACCGGGCGATTGTAAGCGGCGTCGTCGGGCGCGTCGCACCAGCCGTCGTCGGGGCGAATGATCGTCAGCGGCAACCGCGTGCGCGGCGCGGCCAACCGGTCCGCGCGGTACATCACCCGCCGCAGCGGAAAAGCACCGACCGGCGTGCAGCCGTCACCCTCGCGCTTGTCGGCGCGGACGCCGTTGCGGCCGATAGCGCAGGCAAGAACGCGGCCGCCCACCGCGATGTGTCCGCGATGAGCGGGGGTCCGGGCGGGTTCAACAGTCAGCATCATGCCGGCGGCTCGCACACGGCGACCAAGGTGACCGATCCGTCGCGTCTGCTCAACCGTTCACGTCGACCTGGCCGCGCTGTCGGCGTTCCGACGCCGCCCGGTATTTCTCAAGGCCCGCCAGCATGGCGCGGTCGAAATTCGCCAGACTGTCCGCGGCGATCGCCGGCGAATCGTTCGCTCGCGGCGAAGCCGATGGCGCGGCCGGCGTGGCCCGTTTCACAGCCTCGGCCAGAGATGCCGGCGGCAGCCCGACATTCAGCGCGCCGGGGGCAAAGCGCGTCCGGGCCCTGAGCTCGGCGACCGACACCTCATCGGGCGCACGCCGGCTCGGCAGGCGCAGGTCGCGGCCTTTCGTGCCTTCCGGCGTCAGCGGCATGAAGCGCGCCGCGCGGGCGCGGTCGGGCGAGTCCTGGGCCGGCGTCGGGTCGGCGGCGCGCAACGCGCGGTCCGAAGTCACGACCGGATCGCGTTTCAGCGGTCCCAGCACGTTGGCCTGCGCGGCGATCTGCGCGGCGGTCAGCAGGGCTTCGGTTTCGTCACGCTCGCGCCCGGCCGTGGCGTAGTCGGGTACGAATTCGCGCGGAGCGGCGGCGGCAAGTTGCGTTTCTGCCGCCATGGGACCGGGCCGCGCGGGCTCGCCGCGCAGCATGGCCATGACATGCCCGCCCATATCCTTGCCGGTGCCATCCTCGATCAGGCTGTCGACCATGGCCGATGCAAACCCGATCGGTCCGCCCAGCAGGGTCGAGCCGACCAGCTTGGCCGGCGTCTTGATCGTGTCGCCGGTCAATTCGCGATAGAGCGTATTGACCACCGGGATGTGCTGCAGCGGATTGATGAAATCCAACATGTCCCAGAACGTCAGCCCGCCCTCATCGGCGTCGGCTGTGCTCGGTCCGGCCGGCGCACTCGCATGCGGCGACGCGGCCGGAACCCGGCGGGTGGCATCGATGGCCGATACCGATTCCATAACTGGTCCGACGACTGGCCTGGCCTGAGGCGCCTGATGGCGCGGCTTTGCGACAGGCCATGCAATCGGCATGCCAGGACCGGAGGCTTGATCCGCAATGGTTTTCGGATTGCGCGGCCGGTCGCGCGCCCGTCACCCGGCAAATCCTGCCGGGCCGCTTCGGGCGAGTGCCCGGTTTCCGAAATGCGTGACTCGTGGCCACGGTCCTCGCAACGCATTTCGGAAACCAAAGGGCACTCGCAAACATCTGATTCGAGTACCGCTTTCGATCAGAAGTTCCTGACGCGGACGTCTCGGCGGCTGGTGCAGGAACTTCTGATCGGCGGTACTAGAACAGGTGTCCGGAACGGATCGCCTTGGTCGCCAGGTACGACCGGTTATGTTCG
>JANRJB010000374.1:0-3427 GCA_033764265.1 Rhodospirillaceae bacterium
TGAACGGCGTGAACACGACCGCGGTGATCCACGACACGACCAGCGCGATCATCACCACCCAGAAGATCGCGCCGGTGTATTCGCCGGCGCTCGACTTGGCGAAGCCCACAGGAATGAACCCGGCGGCGGTGACCAGCGTGCCGGTCAGCATGGGAAATGCGGTGACGGTGTAGGCATAGCTGGCCGCGGCGGTGCGCGAGAATCCTTCTTCCAGCTTCACCGCCATCATCTCCACCGCGATGATCGCGTCGTCGACCAGCAGGCCGAGCGCGATGATCAACGCGCCCAGCGAGATGCGGTGCAAGTCGATGCCTGCGACTTCCATCACGACAAAGGTGATCGCCAGCACAAGCGGCACCGACAGCGCAACCACCAGTCCGGTGCGCAGGCCCAGCGACACGAAGCTGACCGCTAGCACGATGATCAGGGCCTCGGCCAGCGACTTGACGAACTCGTCGATCGACTCGTCCACGACTTGCGGCTGGTCGGCGACCAGCTCGACCGACACGCCGGCGGGCAGTTCGTTGGAAATCGCGGCGATCTCGGCGTTCAACGCCTCGCCCAGCTTTAGGATGTTGCCGCCCTCGGCCATCGACACCGCCAGGCCGATGACGGGCTTGCCGTTGAAGCGCATGGTCATCGCCGGCGGATCGCGGTAGCCGCGGGTCACGGTGGCGATGTCGCCGATGCGCACCGTGCGGCCGTCGACGGCGATCGGCACGTCGGCCAGCGCGGTCTCGGTGCCGCCGTCGCCGGCGATGCGCACGGCGATGCGGTCGGTGGCGGTTTCAACCTCGCCCGCTGGCGTGACCGAAGTTTGCTGGCGCAAGGCGCTCAGCACCTGCGTCACGTCCAGGCCCAGCGTGGCCAGCCGGCGGTGCGAGAACTCGACGTAGAACCGTTCCTCCTGCGCGCCGACCAGGTCGGCCTTGGCCACGTCCTTCACCGCCAGGATGCGCTGGCGCGCCGCCTCGACGATGTCCTTCAGTTCGGCGGGGCTGAACCCCTCGCCGGAAAAGGCGTAAACCGTGCCGAAGGTGTCGCCGAACTCGTCGTTGAAGAACGGCCCCAGCACGCCCTGGGGCAGTTCGTTCTTGTGGTCGTTGATGCGCTTGCGCACCTGGTACCAGGCGTCGGCAACAGCGTCCGGCGGCGAGTCCTGGCGCAGGTTGACCATCAACGTCGCCTCGCCGGCCTGCGAATAGCTGGTGACATAGTCGAACCAGGGAATCTGCTGCAGCACCTTCTCCAGCTCGTCGGTCACGTGCAGTTCCACCTCGCGCGCGGTGGCGCCCGGCCACGCGGCCGTCACCACCATGGTGCGAATGGCGAAGGTCGGATCCTCGGCGCGGCCCAGGGTTCGGTAGGCCTGCACGCCCGCGATCAACAGCGCGATCATGGCGAACAGCACCAACGCCTGGTGGCGCAGCGCCCAGGCCGACAGATTGAAGCGGTCGTGGGCGGCGCTGTCGCGGTCGGGTGGGGATGGCGCGGAAGCCATGTCGGCGGACAGAGATCGGGTGTCGCGATCCAAGGGTACCATGATCGGTCTCCTGCGGCGCGGTGCGCGGTTCAGAATTCAGGGGGTCGAGACGGCCCCGGCGGCGGGGGAGGGGGGGGGGAGGGGGAAGTCCGCCGGGACCGTCTCGTGTCTTAAGCTGCGTCAGATTCTGGGTACGCCCATCACCCGCACGCGCTGGCTTTCGTCCAGCTTGTGGCCGCCAGCGGCGACGATCAGCGCGCCTTCGGCCGGGCCGGCGCTGATCAGCGCCGCGTCGTTGCGGTAGGCGGCGATGGTCGTCGGCACGCGGGTCAGGGCGCCGGTGCCGGGTTCGATCACCCACACCGACGGCGCGTCGCCGGTCTGCACCACGGCCGCCAGCGGCACTTCGGCCAGCGGCGTCTTGGCCGGGCTGGCCAGGGTCAGGGTCGCGCTCATGCCGATCTCGATGCCGGCCGGTAGATCGTCCAGCGTGAAGCGCGCGGCGTAAGTGCGCGTGACCTTGTCGGCGATCGGCGATACTTCGCGCAGCCGCGCCGTCAGCATTTCGCCGGGGTGCGACCACAAGGTCACAGTGGCCGGCAATTCGTTCAACGCATCCAGCCGGTGCTCGGGCACGTTGACCAGGACCTCCAGGTCGCCGCTGCGCGCGATGGTAATCACTTTCTGCCCGGCGCTGACCACCTGGCCGGCCTCGAACGATACGTCGGTCACGACGCCGAAGTCGCTCGCCTCCAGTGTGCCGTACCCTTGCTCGTTGCGCGCCAGATCAAGCTTGCTCTGGGCTTCGCGCACCCGCGCGGCGGCGGTGTTCAGCGCCGCGGCGCGGCGGTCGTACATCGCCTGATTGAACGCCGCGCTCGTCTTCAGTTGCTCGTAGCGTTCGAAGTCGGCCTTGGCCTGGATGTAGTCGGCATCGGCGGCGGTTTTCTGGGCGCGCGCGGCCTGCAGCTGCAAGTCGAGGTCCTGCGGTTCCAGCACCGCCAGCGTCTGGCCCGGATGCACCGACGCGCCGATGTCGACATAGCGCGCCGACACCTTACCGCCGACGCGGAACGCCATGTCGATGGCATGACGCGGCTGCACGGTGCCCGGCAGCACGACGCGGTCGACCACTGTGGCGTAGCTGACCGTGGCGGTCTTGACCGGGCGAACGATCTCCGCGGTCGGCTGGGCTTGGCCGTCGCAGCCGGTCAGCATGATGGCCGAGGCCATCACCACCAGGCCGACCACGGCGAGGTGCAGACCGAACGAGCGCGTCTCGGCGCCGAGCCGGCGTGCTGCGCGCGCGGTGTGCGGTGACCACGGATCCGGCCGCGATGCGGTCGGAAGCGCGGGCGACGGGGTCGGGCGGGAGGTCTGGGCTTGCATGGCGGGCCTCGTTGACTATCTTATGTAATGTAACCGACGTTACGTTGGACGGATGTGTAGTGCAGATTACATAAGGTAGGCAAGATGAAATCGCGGCATGCTAGGCATGCAGAATCGCAAGGGCCGAGCCCGAAGAAGACCGGGACCCCACCGGCGGCCGACGGCAATAAACTTCTATATTCCAGATGGTTGGAATCGACGGCCGGCACTGAAGCGCTACCGCGTACCCGCTCCGCCCAGCCTGCCTCGGGTTCGGCGGGACGGGCCCGGCTGGCCCCGGAAGACCGCCGCCGCGCGATCATGCTGGCGGCCGTCGATCTGTTCCTCACCAAGGGGTTTGCCGCCACCAGCCTGGAAGAAATCGTCGCCCGCTCCGGCGGCTCGCTCGCCACCGTTTACCAGCTGTTCGGCAGCAAGCAGGGCTTGTGGCAAGCCCTGGTGCAGGAGCGCACCCAGCAGCTCACCGCGCCGCTGCGCGACCCCTCGCCGGCGGTGCACGACAATCCGCGCGAGGTCCTGCTGCAAATGGCGCGCAGCCTGATGAACCTGGTGCGC
>JANRJB010000378.1:0-2695 GCA_033764265.1 Rhodospirillaceae bacterium
GCCGCCCGCGGGTATTGAGCGCATCGCCGCGTCGGGGCCCTCTGCGCCCAGGTTTGTCCCGGCGCCGCATGAACTGAACCTGTCAACGTCCTGGGATGTGACTCGGCGGCACAGCAATTTGCCGGTTTACTACCCGGTTCCCAGCGGGGAATTCCGAGTCATTGATGACTATGGCATTGATAGCTTCGAGTCGGCCCGCCGAGGCGGCGCGAACACAGCGGCAAACGCGCCACGCCCCCATCGTGCGCGCGATGTCCGTGCCGAACCGGGGACGGGGGTCGTGCCTTTGGTGAATGGCGTGGTTACGCGCATCGGCAAAACATACAATGTTGACCCGGACGAAACCGACCCTCAGTCCGTCGCAAAGCGCGGGCTTCAATATGTCGAGATCACCGGCGATGACGGCTACGCTTATCGAACCCACTATGTCGCGCCCCGGGTCAGGATCGGCGAGCGCGTTGTCGGGGGAACCACGCCGCTCGGAACGGTGCAGGATTTGTCCGTCGCGTACCCTAAGGATGCCGCGCACCCCAATGGGATGATCAATCATGTCCACGTCGAAATCGCGAATCCGCGGATTCGCGCTTACGACCGCCCTAGACCGGAATCGAGCGAGTACACGACTTACCTCAGGTATGACCCAACCGACCTATTCCAGATGCCGCCCCAATGGCGAAAGAAATGAGGTAGACTTGAATTTGGCTCGAGAGTTCGCCTGTTTGATGCTCGACCTGAGGAGTTTCGATGCCGAATCCGAGGACCGCGTCGAGGAACCTGGGCCGCGCCCTTGCGGCACTTTCCCTGGCCGTAATGAGTGCAGCGCCGACGCGCGGCGATGATGATCCGCAGTCGGTTGACGATCTCGTGGTTTGCGAAGATTACGCGGCGGCGCCCGCGTGCGCCTTTAGAACGTGGATTGCCTGCAGGTACATCAAGACCTCGCCGTGTGCGCGCATCGGCAATCCGATCAGAAAAAACGACATCCCCGAAGAACCGCACGAAATGTATCGGGAGACCATCGAGTCTAACCCGGAGATGCGCGATATCTATACTCGATCAACCACAGAACCATGGACACTAAAAGCCAATCAGTTGTTCTCCTTTATCACATACGACTCCAGCAGCGACTTTGGTATCGTCGGCATCGCTCCGGTCAAATCAGACCGAATGGGTGCGGGTCGCGCATTGCCGCAAGAGTTGGAAGGCGCCATTGAGTACATGGTAATTCTGGATCAAATGCAATTCGCGACCAACATCAGCGTTTTCGTCAAACAAGAAAATTCACGCTGGCGCGTCGTGGGCTGGCACCGCGCCGAAAATCAATTCGGGGCCACCGGTTTTGATCAAGTGATTGATCCAAGCCAAGCAAAATGGATCGAAGACTGCACAAGAGACGAACGCCGGTGTGTCGACAGTGGATTCGTCTTTGGCCTGCCGCCCTATGAGGTCTACACGGCGCAACCAATTTGAGACGTCGATTAACCGGCACAAGCATTCGCCTACGAAACCGGTGTTGACGTGCGCGGTCCGCCTGCGCTTTCGCCGCGTCCGCATGATCGGCCCTCACATGGTTGTTCCCGCCTGGGTCCACACGCCCGATCTGCTGCGCCTCTTCGTCGCCGGCCAGGTCGCCCAGGGCATCGATCCCGCCCGCATCCGCCTGCCCAACGCCGCTTCGTCGCCGCCCCCATCACGCGTCCGGCACGGTGAATTCCGCCCATAGCGGAACGTGGTCCGAGCCGCGGATCTCGACCATCGGCCGGGTCTGGCCCAGCACCAGGCCGCGGTAGAACACGTGGTCGAGCACCAGCGTGAAATGCCGCCAGTTCCACGGGCGCACCGGCGCGCGGGCCAGCCCGAACTGGGCCATGGCCGCCGTCAGCAGGCGCTGGCGGCGGGCGTTCCAGGTGTTGAAGTCGCCGGCCACGATCATCGGCCCGGCGTGCGGCGACATCAGCTCGACCAATTGGGCCAGCTGGCGCGAGAACTTGCGCGTCGAGACGAAGTTCATGGCGTGGATGTTGATGACAAGAAGTTCGCCCCGGTGATCGTGCAGGGCGTAGCGGGTGGCGAGCAGGGTCTTGGGCGATTCGTACAACGGCTCGCGGTCGAGCGAGCGGATCATCAGGCAATCCAGCGCCGCCGCCCGCGCGCCGGTCTTGACCCCGGTGGTGACCGCCTTGCCGGGATATTTGAAGCTTTGCGCCATCACCCACTCGAAGCCGCTCGACTCGTGGAACTCGTGGGCGCGGTCGCCGTGCAGCATGGCTTCCTGCAGCAACACCAGGTCGGCCTGGGCGGCGACCGTGGTCATGTTGGCCAGCCAGGCCCGGTGCCGCAGCTTCGAGACATTCCACGAAACCAGCGCGAACCGCGCGCCCAGGGCCGCGCGCCCCGGCCGGCCCAACCGGCGCACGGCATCCGGCTCGGCCACCGGCAGGGTCTCGAAGCGCCCGCGCGTGACCGCGCGGAACACCGGCTTCAGGATCGGCGTGAGCGATCTGCCGAGACGATTTCCGATCTTGCGGGCGCGGGCCATGGCGTTGTTCTACAGGAACGGGCTGAACAGCCGCGTGATGTTGTTGCGCAGCCGGCGCAACAACGACCAGCCGCGTACATCGGTCAGGGTCACCGGCCGCGCCGCGGCAATGCGCGCCTCGACATAGGCCGCGAGCCGCCCGGCCAGCACGGCGTC
>JANRJB010000392.1:0-5687 GCA_033764265.1 Rhodospirillaceae bacterium
AGCGCGATGCAGGTGTCCATGTCGCCGTTGGCGGAGAAGTAGCCGATGGCGCCGCCATAGAAGCTGCGCCGCTCGGGTTCCAACTCGTCGATGATCTCCATCGCGCGCACCTTGGGCGCACCCGACACTGTGCCGGCGGGAAAGCCGGCCATCAGCGCGTCCATGGCGTCGTGGCGCGGATCGATCTCGCCTTCGACGTTGGAGACGATGTGCATGACGTGGCTGTAGTACTCGATCACCATCTGTTCGTTCACGCGCACCGTTCCGACCTTGGCGACGCGGCCGACGTCGTTGCGGCCCAGGTCGAGCAGCATCAGGTGCTCGGCCACTTCCTTGGGGTCGGCCAGCAGGTCGGCGGCCAGCCGCGCGTCCTCGGCTTTGTCGCGACCGCGCGGCCGCGTCCCGGCGATCGGCCGGATGGTCACCGTGCCATCGCGCAGGCGCACCAGGATTTCGGGGCTCGAGCCCACCAGCGCGAAGGTATCGAGCTTGAGGTGGAACAGGAACGGCGAGGGGTTGAGCCGGCGCAACGACCGGTACAGCGCGAAGCTCGGCAGATTGAACGGCACGCGCAACCGCTGGCTCGGCACAACCTGAAAGATGTCGCCGGCGAGGATGTACTCCTTCGCCTTGCTGACCATGGCGTGATAGCCATCGCGGCCGATGTTGGAACGCGGTTCGCCGACCGCGACCGGTCCGGGCGGCGGCTGGTGCGCGACGCTGCGCTCGAGCGTGCGGACCAGGTCCTGAATACGCCGGCGCGCGTCGCCGTATGCGGCCCCCGCGGTTACGCCGGCGCGCGGGTAGACCGGTGTCACCACGGTCATGATGTCGTCGACATTGTCGAACACCACGGTGAGCGTGGGCCGCATGAACATGCCGTCGGGAATGCCGACCGTGTCGGGGTTTTCGTCGGGGATGTTCTCCACCAGCCGGATGGTGTCGTAACCCATGTAGCCGATCAGCCCGGCCGACATCGGCGGCAATTGCGCCGGCAGGTCGATGCGGGTCTCGGCGATCAGCGCGCGCAGCGAGGCCAGTGTCGGCCGCGTGTCGGTCGTAAATGCCAGCGGCGTGCGCGCGGGATCGCGACACAGTTCGGCGGTCTGGCCGCGGCAGCGCCAGACCAGATCAGGGGCGAGCGCGATGAACGAATATCGTCCGCGCACCGCGCCGCCCTCGACCGACTCAAGCAAGGCCGTGAACGGCAGGTCCTGGCCGATCTTGAGCATCACCGATACGGTGGTGTCGAGGTCGGCCGGCAACTCGGTCCACACCACCTGGGCGCGGCCGGCGGCGTAGGCGGCGGCGAATTCCGCCTCGGAAGGTTGCAGGTCCATGGGGAAGCGGCCGTCGGCGCGCGGCGGCGGGCTTAGGGGGCGGTGACGCCCAGGAGCTGGTCCAGCGTCTCCTGGTTCACCGCCACCTGATAACGGCCGGCGATGGCGCGGTCGAACTGCGACAGCAGATCTTGCGCCATGGCGTTGCGGGTGCCGGCCTTGATCTCGGACAGCGCCGTGGCCAGCTCGCCGCTCGGCGCCGGCGGCACCACCTCTTTCAGGCGGGCGACGACATAACCGTCGACCACCGGCGCGGTCATCACATCGCCGACCTTGGCGGCGAACAGCTGGTCCAGAAGTTCGGGGCCGACGCGCCTGCTATCGATGATGTAGGCGGGGTCCAGGCTGACGCCGAACCGCGTCAGCGGCCCCAGCTGAGCGTACGACAGCCGCTGATCGGCATCGGCCAATTGGGTCATCGAGGTCGAGGGCCCGATGTCGGCGGCGATCTTCTCGGCCAGCTTCTTGGTTTCCTCGATGCGCGCCAGGCGCTGCCACAACGACACAAGTTCCGGGCGTACCAGGTCGATCGGCTTGGGCGTTGGCGGGGTCGACCCGACCACGCGCAGCGCGTAAAAGCCGCCGTCGATTTCGCGCAGTTCGCTCTCCTGGTCGACGGGCGTCGAAAACGCGGTGGCGAGGAAACGCTCGCGATCGATCAGGTCCGGAACCGTGACGCCCGACGGGTCAAGCCCCTCGCGGCTGACCGCTTCGATGGCGATGAAGCGCCCGCCGACGTCCTTGGCAATGTCGGCCATCGGCATGCCGGCGGCGACCTCGTCCTCCAGCTTCACTGAAGCGTCGAACACAACGTCCAGGGCTTTTTCCTCGGCCAGGGTCCGCCGAATGTCGTTGGCGATCTGTTCGAACGCCGGAACCGACGCGGGCACGATGGCCACCACCTCGACCAGATGCCAGCCGAGCGGGGTTTCCACCGGCTGGCTGATCTCGCCGACCGCGCCGTCCACCGCTGCACCGAAGGGCTGGAACAGCGCGTCATCGCGCGGCCGCTCGCCCAGGTCGACCGGCGGGTCAACCTTGGCCTTGTCGGCAATCACCGCCAAGCCGTCGCCCGGGACGGCCATGGCGCGGGCGGCCTCGGCCGCCTCTTTGGTTTCGAACACCAGCTGGGCGATGCGGCGTTTTTCGGGCTGGCCGTAGCGAGCCTGGTTCTCTTCGAAGTACTGCCGGGCGTCTTCCTCGGAAATGCTGTCGAGCGGCACGAGGTCGCTGCCGACCAGCACCACCGCCTCGATCTTGCGGTATTCCGGCGCCGTGAACTGGGCGATGTTGTCGTCGTAGGTGCGCTTGAGGTCTTCGGCCGACGGTTCGCCCGGCGCGGGCGCCTGTTCGGCCGAGATCAGCAGTGTGTCGGCGATGCGGGTCTCGGTGCGGTAGGCGAACAGCTTCTCGACCAGGGCCTGCGGCGCGGTGGCGCCCACCGCCACCGGGCGGCGCAGCACTTCCTGGCGCAAGCCGTCTTCGTAGATGTCGAGGAAGGTTTGTTCGTCCAGGCCGTTCTGGCCCAGAATCTGCTGGAACTGAAGCTGGTTGAACGCCCCGGTCTCGTCGTGGAACGAGGTGTCCTGGCGTACCGCGCGCAGAATCTGCTCGCGCGATATCACCACGCCCAAGTCGTCGGCGGCCTGGATCGAGACCGCCAGTTGCCGCAGTTCGGCCACCAGGTTGTCGAGCACGTTGGCCTGGAACGCCCGGTCGCGCACGGCATCGGGGCCCAGCTGCTCGCGCAATCGATCGAGCTGGCTGGTCAGGCGGCGCTGCAACTCGGTCGCGCGGATCTCGAAACTGCCGGATTTGACGGCGACGTTGGGGTCGGCTGTCGGCGTGACCACGTCGCCCACGCCCCACACGCCGAAGCTGACGATGATCAACAGCAGGAAGGCCTTCAGCAGTTTGCTGTGTTTGATGGCGTGGACGAAACCCTGGATCATGGACAGCCTGTCGAACGATGGATGCCGCCGCGCGCCACGGCCGGGACCGGCCGCCGGGCAAAACCCGGCCGCCCGATGCGCGGGCGCACGCTTGGAGGCGGAAAAGGCGGGCATCATAGGGGGGTGAACCGGAGGCGGCAAGCGCGCCCCGGCCAGCCAGCCTGGCCCGATTTCGCGGGGCGAATCAGGCGCTTGTCGGCTGGTAGGTGTGTCTATTGAGGTCCGCCCCGGCCGTGCTACAGCAGCGCTGCGCAATCCGGACGACAAAGGGAGAAAACCACGATGCCGCCGCGACCGCTGATCGCCGGAAACTGGAAAATGAACGGCAGCTCCGACAGCACGAAGGCGTTGCTGGTCGCGCTGTTGGGCGAGATTGCGACGATGCGGCCCGGTTGCGATGTCGTGGTCTGCCCGCCGGCGCCCTTGATTCCGCTCGCTTGCCAGCTGGTGCGCAATTCGCCGATCAGGGTCGGCGGCCAGGATTGTCACGCCAAACCCAAGGGCGCGCACACCGGCGACGTGAGCGCGACGTTGTTGGCCGAGTTGGGGTGCGCCGTGGTGATCGTCGGCCACTCGGAACGCCGGGCCGATCACGGCGAAACCGATGCGCAGGTTCAGGCCAAGGCGGCCGCGGCCTTGTCGGCGGGACTTACACCGATCATCTGCATCGGCGAGACCGAGGCCGATCGCGACGCCGGCCGAACCGAAACCGTCGTCGCGCGCCAGCTGACCGGCTCGCTGCCGCCCGGCGCAGACATGGTCAACGCGGTCATCGCCTACGAACCGGTGTGGGCCATCGGCACAGGCAAGACCCCGACCTTTGCCGACATTGAACGGGTGCATACCCTGATCCGAGACACCTTTGCCCGACTGAAGGGCAGCGCGACAGACTTGCGCATCCTGTACGGCGGCTCGGTCAAGGGCTCCAACGCGGCGGACATCCTGGCCGTACCGGGGGTCGACGGCGCTTTGGTCGGAGGGGCCAGCTTGGAGGCGGCGGAGTTCTGGAAAATCGTTTCCGCCGCACCGGCAAGACGGGCCGTAACGTCTTGATTTGGCAGGGAAGGGACGAGACGCTGGCTATTCCCGGCCGGTGGGGTTACAACGCGCCCGCCAAGGCGGGGCCGCGCCCGTGGTCCGGACCCGCCGCCACCCGATAGAAGTTCGCACCCATGCTCGTCGTCCTCGTCGTTGTTCATCTTCTGATCGCCATCGCGCTGATCATCCTGATCCTCTTGCAAAAGACCGAGGGTGCGGCGGGCGGCGGGTTTTCCCTGTCGTCGGCCAGCAATTCGTTGTCGCAGCCGCGGGCGCGCGCCAATCCGATCGGTCGGGCGACTTCGGTGCTGGGGTTCTGCTTCTTCGCCACCTCGCTGGGTTTGGCGTTGATGGCGCAGCCGCGTCAGGTGTCGACGTCGGTGTTCGAAACGCCGATCGACGGACCGGCGGTGCCCAAGGTCGAGGACAGTGTACCGGCCGCGCCGGCCGACGCCGCGCCCGCGATTCCGTCTGCGCCGCCCGCCGCGCCCGGCGAATCGTCGCCGCCTGCGGTGCCCAGCGTTCCCAACAACTGATCGCGCCGGTTTTTTCGGCGCGCCGTTTGATCCGCGAAAATCGGCGCATTCGCGCGTGCCGAATTGCCGTCTTGCCGCGCGCGTTTTTTGAGTTAGGTTGATCGCCCATGACGCGGTTTATCTTTATCACCGGCGGCGTGGTCTCCTCACACGGTAAGGGTCTCACCTCGGCGGCGCTCGGCGCGCTGTTGCAGGCGCGCGGCTATAAGGTGCGCCTGCGCAAGCTCGATCCCTATCTCAACGTCGATCCGGGCACCATGAGCCCGATCCAGCACGGTGAGGTTTACGTCACCGACGACGGCGCCGAGACCGACCTCGATCTCGGCCATTACGAGCGCTACACCGGCGTCGCTTCGCGCCAGGCCGATAACGTCACCACCGGGCGCATCTACTCGGCGGTCATCGCCAAGGAGCGCCGCGGCGACTATCTCGGCGCCACCGTCCAGGTCATCCCGCACGTCACCGACGCCATCAAGGATTTCGTCCAGCGCGACCTCGACGGCGAGGACTTCGTGCTGGTGGAGATTGGCGGCACCGTCGGCGACATCGAAAGCCTGCCGTTCCTCGAGGCCATCCGCCAGCTCGGCAACGAACTCGGCCCCGAGCGCAGCATGTTCATGCACCTGACGCTGGTGCCCTACATCGCCGCCGCCGGCGAACTGAAAACTAAGCCGACCCAGCACTCGGTGAAGGAACTGCTCGGGCTCGGCATCCAGCCCCAGGTGCTGGTCTGCCGCATGGAGCACCCGCTGCCGCCCTCGGACCGGCGCAAGATCGCGCTGTTCTGCAACGTCAAGCCCGAGGCGGTGATCGCCGCCACC
>JANRJB010000395.1:0-3940 GCA_033764265.1 Rhodospirillaceae bacterium
GTCGCGCTGATCCTGACCCTGAACCTGGAAACCTGGGACATGGTCAAGGACACCGACCGGCCGTACTACGCCGGCGGGCCGCCGATCCTGCCCGACGTGCTGCCGGGCAACGTCGCCGATTTCCCCAACTTCACCTGGCGCGAGTACGGCCAGCGCGTCGGCATTTGGCGCCTGTTCGAGGAGTTCGACCGCGCCAAGGTGCCGGCCAGCTGCACCGTCAACGCCAAGACCGCGCTGATCCGGTCCGATATCGCCCGCGCCCCGGCCGAACGCGGCTGGGAAGTGCTGGCCCACAACTACGAACAGGGCGAGCTGCTCACCGACTTCGCCAAGAACCCGGCCAAGGAGCGCGAGGTCATCGAGAGCACGCTCAAGGTGTACAAGGAGTTTTACGGCAAGCCGGCGCGCGGCTGGCTGTCGTCGTCCTTGCGCGGCACGCCCAATACGCCCGGCATCCTCAAACAGCACGGGCTGATCTTTTACTGCGACCTGATGAACGACGATCAGCCCTACCTGATCCACACCGATCACGGGCCGATCGTTTCCACGCCCTACACCAACGAGATCAACGATTTCACCATCCTGACGCGGCGCAACCACACCACCGACGAGTTCCGCGACATCCTGGTCGAGGAACTGCGCCAGCACTATCGCGAGGCCGAGGCCTGGGGGACGGGCAAGCTGATGAACGTCGGCCTGCACCCGCACGTCGCGGGCCGCGCCTATCGCGTGCGCGCGATCCGCGAGTTCCTCGACTACGCCAAGACGTTGCCGGGCGTGTGGTTCGCCACGCGCGAGCAGGTCGCCGCCTGGTACCTGGACAACCACAAGGGCCACATCCCCGAGCAGGAAAAGTAGTCCATTCCGTTGGATCAATAGGGTCGGAGGGATCAATAGGGTCGGAGTAAATTGCTTCGATCAATTTACTCCGACCCTATTGATCCATTGGATGCAGCAGGGAGCACACGCCATGAACGTCATCGTCGACCTGGCCGCCGCCAAGCCAAAGACCGCCGGGGCGCAGGCGTTCCTGAAATCCCGCGACAAGAAGATGCTGATTGGCGGCGCCTGGGTGGCCGCCCGCTCGGGCCAGACCATCGAGTCCAAGGATCCCGCCACCGGCCAGGTGCTGGCGACGATCCCGCGCGGCGCCAAGGCCGACGTCGATGCCGCCGTGAAAGCGGCGCGGGAGTCGTTCGACAAAGGGGTGTGGCGCGACAAGACCCCCGACGAGCGCGGCCGCATCCTGTGGAAGATCGCCGATCTGATCGAGGCCAACATCGACGAATTGGCGGAACTGGAGACGCTCGATCAGGGCAAGCCGCTGTTCGTCGGCCGCTGGGCCGAAATTCCCGGCGCGGCCGGGCAGTTCCGCTATTTCGCGGGCATGGCCAGCAAGATCGAGGGCCAGACCATCGCCACCTCGATCAACTACCAGCCGCCCGGCAAGAAGGTATTCGCCTACACGGTCAAGGAACCGATCGGCGTGGTCGGCGCCATCACGCCGTGGAACAGCCCTCTGGTGCTGGAGGCGATGAAGATCGCGCCGTGCCTGGCCGCCGGCTGCTCGATGATCCTGAAGCCCGCCGAGGACACCTCGCTGACGGCGCTGCGCCTGGCCGAGCTGATCATCGAAGCCGGCGTGCCGCCGGGCGTGTTCAACGTCGTCACCGGCCTCGGGCCCGAAGCCGGGCAGGCGCTGGCCGAACACCATGACGTCGACAAGATCGCCTTCACCGGCTCCACCGCCACGGGCCGCAAGATCTTGCAGGCGGCCGGCGGCAATTTGAAAAAGGTCGCGTTGGAACTCGGCGGCAAGTCGCCCAGCATCGTGCTGGCCGATGCCGAGATGGACATCGCCATTCCCGGCGCGGCCAACGCGGTGTTCTTCAACGCCGGCCAAGTGTGCGTGGCCGGCACGCGCCTGTACGTGGAGAAGAAAGCGTTCGACAAGGTGGTGGCGGGCGTCGCCGATATCGCCAAGTCGATGAAGCTGGGCCACGGCCTCGACCCCGCCACCCAGATCGGCCCGGTGGTCAACAGGGTCCAGGCCGACAAGATCAAGGGTTATATTGACGGCGGGCGCAGGGACGGCGCCGAGATCGTGACCGGCGGCGAGCAGCTGGGTCCGGTCGGCACCTTCATCACGCCGACGGTGGTGGCCAAGACCGACCATCGCATGAAGATCGTGCAGGAGGAAATCTTCGGTCCCGTGGTCGTCGCCATGCCGATCGACAGCCTGGACGACGTGCCGCGCCTGGCCAACGACAGCCGCTATGGCCTTGCCGCGTCGGTGTGGACGCAGGACCTGAGCAAGGCCACGCGCTTCGCATCGGCCATCAAGGCCGGCACGGTGTGGGTCAACTGCCACCTGATGTTCGACGCGTCGCTGCCGATCGGCGGCTACAAGGAAAGCGGCTGGAGCCGCGATTCCGGCGCCCAGGCGGTCGACAACTACCTGGAGACCAAGTCGGTCTGCCTAGTGGTGTGACTGTATTGCAACTTACGCTACAGCGCATTACATTGACGCGGTCAGACGGAGTTCCGCGATGCGCGCTTCGGCCAAACGCAAAGACCATCCGCTGTCGCTCAGGTTGCCGGCTGCCGACCTGGCGGTGATCGATCGCGCCGCCCGGGCGCGCGGACGTTCGCGCACCGAGTTCATGCGCGATGCCGCGGTCTCGGCCGCGGAGACCGTGCTGCTGGAGAGCGCGCTGGTCCGCCTGTCGCCCGCCGCATTTGCGGCATTCATGGCCGAACTCGACGCCCGCCCGCGCGCCCATCGCGGGCTTGTGCGCACCTTGCGGCGTGCGGCGCCATGGGATGCGGCTGCCGCGCGGCGACCTTGAAGTCGTGTCGGTTTCCGCACCTGAACCATTGTCCGAGCGCCACCACCTCAGCACCTTCGATTGTGGTACGCCACCGCTCGATGCCTGGCTCAAGACTCGGGCGCTTTCCAACAGTCAACGCGGGTTCACGGCGGTCACGGTCGTGCATGTCGATTTTCAGGTGATCGGCTACTACGGCCTCGCCCCGACTGCGGTAATCCCGACCGTGATGCCCCGGTCGATCAGGACCGGCCAGCCGCCCAATCCGGTGCCGTGCCTGTTGCTTGGACAGCTCGCCGTCGATCGGCGCTGGACGGGGAAGGGTATCGGCTCGGGCTTGTTGCGCCATGCCCTTGAGCGGTGCGCCGCCGCAGCGCACCTGATCGGCGGCCGCGCGGTTGTCGTCCACGCGGTTGACGATGCGGCGGCTGTATTCTGGCGCGCGAACGGTTTCGTGCCCTCGAACGACGATCCGATGACTCTGTTTCAATCCATGCAGTCGATCGTCGCGGCGCTCGACCGCGTGGGTCGCATCTGAGGAGTTTTTGTAGTCGATTTCAGTTAGGCGGCAAACGCCCGCGCGATCATGCCGGCGGCGATTTCGCGCTCGCCCATGATGGTGGCGTTGGCGCCGCACTTCTGCAGGTAGGCGACTTCCGGGTCCGAGTGGGCGCGGGCGATGATGCCGAGCCTGGGGTTCAAGGCCCGCGCCTGCTGCACGATCTGCCCGGCCTCGAAGCTGTTGGGGATGGCGACGAACAGCCGACCGGCGCGCGCCAGGTCGCACCGCGCCAACAGCTCCGCCGAAGCGCCGTTGCCGCGCACGGTCGTGGTGCGCGGCCCCTCGGCTTCCACGATGTCGTCGCGGTCGTCGACCACGATCACGTCGAGACCGCGCGCGGCGAGGTCCTGCACGATCGCGCGGCCGACGCGGCCGTACCCGATCACCACCGCGTGACCGTCCGACGCCCCGGGCCACGGAGGCAAGGCGCTCGGCGCCGGACGCGGCTCGGCGGCGTTTCCGGACCGGCGCAACCGGCGATCGAGCGCCAGGAAGAAAAACGGATTGATCAGGATCGAGAACAACGCGCCGGTGACGACAAGATCGCGCC
>JANRJB010000396.1:0-3374 GCA_033764265.1 Rhodospirillaceae bacterium
CAGGCGCGCCACCTGCTCGCTTTCGGCGGCGTCGCGGCGCGGCATCTCGAGCCCGGCGTCCTCGGCCAGCCGTTCCACCGCCTCGGGGAACGTCAGGTTCTGGGTCTTCATCAGGAAGGTGAAAATGTCGCCGTGCTCGCCGGTCGAGAAGCAGTGATAGAAGCCCTTCTCGTCGTTGACGGTGAACGACGGGGTGCGTTCGTTGGAAAACGGGCTCAAACCCACGTACTCGCGGCCGCGGCGCTGCAACTTGACCCGGCGGCCGACCACCGAGGACACCGTCAGCCGGTTGCGGATCTCGTCCAGGAACTCGTCGTCGAAAGACATCGTGTTGGATATCGCGGACCGGCGCACCAGAAGGACAATCGCCCCCGGCCGCGGGGCCGGGGCCTCAACGGCGAGGCCGCTAACTCAGGCGCTGCTTGACCAGGCCGCTCGCCTTCGAGAAATCCATCTGGCCGGCATACTTCTCTTTCAGCGCGGCCATCACTCGGCCCATGTCTTTCAGGCCCTTGGCCTCGACCGCCGTAATGACACCGGCCAGGGCCGCGTCGATTTCGGCGTCGGACAGCTGCTTGGGCATGAAGGTCTGGATGACGTCGATCTCTTCCTTTTCCTTCTGCGCCAGCTCGCAGCGCCCGCCCTGTTCGTACAGCGCGATGCTGTCGCGGCGCTGTTTGATCATCGAATTGAACATCTGCAGGATCTCGTCCTCGCCGATGCCGTCGTAGTTGCCTTTCGAGCGGGCGGCGATATCGCGGTCCTTGAGCGCGGCCAGGATCAGACGCACCGTGCCGACGGTGCGTTCCTCCTTATTGCGGAGCCCGGATTTCAACGCCTCGCTCAAGCGGGTGCGCAGCATGGCCGACGCCTTTCGGGGGTGTCCTGCGGGGTGCTGGAAAGCGCGTAAACTAGCCCAACGCGCGGGCCGAGGCAAAATTCTTCAACGCCGCTGTAACAGTATGTTCCACCAGAGTTTTCCACAGCGCGTCGGCTTGACTCGCCTGCCCGGCTTACTTAAGAACCGGCCAACCTCTCGGGCTGCTGGCGGATCAGCGCGCCGGCGGCCGGGGCGGCCCGGGCCCTCGATCACGATCATGGTTGTTGCACGTTTGTCCCCCGTCGCGCGCCTGCGCGACGGCGCGGCAGGGTGCGGGCCTGAAGCGACCCGGAGCTTTTTCGGGTGAACCATTTTCGCCAGGACGCAGGGCACTGATGGCCGCATCCTCCCAAGACGCAAAACCCCGCGGCGCCACGGCTGTTTTGGTCTTGGATGACGGCACCGTTTTCTGGGGCAAGGGCGTCGGCGCGACTGGCGCCAAGGTCGGCGAGGTGGTGTTCAACACCTCGATCACCGGCTACCAGGAAGTGATGACCGACCCGTCCTACGCCGGGCAGATCATCACCTTCACCTTCCCGCACATCGGCAACGTCGGCGCCAACCCCGAGGACCTGGAAAGCACCACGCCGGCCGCGCGCGGCTGCATCATCCGCGACGACATCACCGAGCCGTCGAACTACCGCGCCGCCCAGCACCTGGGCGCCTGGCTCGCGTCCAACGGCCTGATCGGCCTGGCCGGGCTCGACACCCGCCGGCTGACCCGCAGGATCAGGGACAAGGGCGCGCCCAACGGCGTCATCGCCCACGACCCCGCCGGCAATTTCGACCTGGCCAAGCTGCACGCCGAGGCCAAGGCCTGGCCCGGCCTGAACGGCATGGACCTGGCCAAGGACGTGACCTGCCGGCAGAGCTACACCTGGACCGAAACGCGCTGGACCAAGGAAACCGGCTTCGGCGACCTGACGCGCGACGGGCGCGCGCCCCGGTTCAACGTGGTCGCCATCGACTACGGTGCCAAGCGCAACATTCTGCGTTGCCTGGCCGACATCGGCGCCAAGGTGACCGTGGTGCCGGCGACCGCGACCGCCGAGGACGTGCTGCGCCATCAGCCCGACGGCATCTTCCTGTCCAACGGCCCGGGCGATCCGGCGGCCACCGGCGCCTACGCCGTGCCGGTGATCAAAGAGCTGATCGCCACCGGGAAACCCATTTTTGGAATCTGTCTGGGTCACCAGCTGCTGTCGCTGGCGTTCGGCGCCAAGACCTACAAGCTGAACCTGGGCCACCGCGGCGCCAACCAGCCGGTGAAAGACTTGGAGACCGGAAAGGTCGAGATCACCTCGCAGAACCACGGCTTCGCGGTCGACCGCGCCAGCCTGCCGGCGAACGTGAAAGAGACTCACAAATCGCTGTTCGACGGCATCGTCGAGGGCATGAAGGCCACCGACAAGCCGGTGTTCTCGGTGCAGTACCACCCCGAGGCCTCGCCCGGCCCGCAGGACAGCCACTACCTGTTCGACCGCTTCGCGCAACTGATGGCGGAGCGCAAAACGAAGTAGATCGCAATCGAACTAAATCCTCCTCACCCTTCCCTCTCCCCGCAGGGGAGAGGGATCATCGCTTGGCAACATAATCCATGCCCAAACGCACCGACATCAACAGCATCATGATCATCGGCGCCGGGCCGATCGTCATCGGCCAGGCGTGCGAGTTCGACTACTCGGGGGCGCAGGCGTGCAAGGCGCTGCGCGAGGAGGGCTACCGCGTCATCCTGGTCAACTCCAACCCGGCGACGATCATGACCGACCCGGGGCTGGCCGACGCCACCTACATCGAGCCGATCACGCCGCAGATGGTGGCGCGCATCATCGAGAAGGAACGCCCCGACGCGCTGTTGCCGACCATGGGCGGGCAGACCGGCCTGAACACCGCCATGAAGCTGGCCGACATGGGTGTGCTTGAAAAATACGGCGTGGAGATGATCGCGGCCAAGCGCGACGTGATCGCCAAGGCCGAGGACCGCGAGCTGTTCAAGCAGGCCATGACCAAGATCGGCCTGGAAAGCCCGCGCAGCCAGATGGTGCATTCGCTGGAGGAAGCCCGCGCGGCGCTGGCCACGGTCGGCCTGCCGGCGATCATCCGCCCGTCGTTCACGCTGGGCGGCGAAGGCGGCGGCATCGCCTACAACACCGAGGAATTCGAGGCCATCGTCGGCACCGGGCTCGCCGCCTCGCCGGTCAAATCGGTGCTGGTCGAGGAATCGGTCTTGGGCTGGAAAGAGTTCGAGATGGAGGTGGTGCGCGACCGCAAGGACAACTGCATCATCATCTGCTCGATCGAGAACGTCGACCCGATGGGCATCCACACCGGGGATTCGATCACGGTCGCGCCGGCGCTGACGCTGACCGACAAGGAATATCAGGTGATGCGCAACGCCTCGATCGCCTGCCTGCGCGAGATCGGCGTCGACACCGGCGGATCGAACGTGCAGTTCGCCATCAACCCCGAGAACGGGCGCATGGTGATCATCGAG
>JANRJB010000398.1:0-22633 GCA_033764265.1 Rhodospirillaceae bacterium
GCGCCCGCGGCCAGCGCGAAGGGATCGAACCCGCCATCTGACTCGCCGCCGTGGAGGGCCGCGTCGCGGGCCGGCCGGTCGGCCCCGGCGCGCGTCGAGGTCACCGCCGCCAGCGGAATGCCGCCGCCGACGATGCGACCGAACAGCGCGGCGTCGGCCTCAAACCCCAAGTGCTCTTGAAGTCCGCCGTAGGCCAGTTTGAAACCGGTGGCGGTGTCGTCCAGAATCAGCCGGGTGCCCTGCACCGCGCATGCCGCCGACAACTCGTTCAGCCAGGCTTCGAACCCGTCGGGGTCGCGCACGAAGTCGGCTGCATCGACGATCACTGCGGCCAGCGCCAGGTGACCCGCCGCAAGGTCGGCGAGGTCCGATGCATCGCCGTAGCGCATCGTCCGCTCGGTCACGGTCCAGCCGTTGGCGATGCGCGCATGGATCGGGCCGCCCACGGAATCGCGGCGATGAGCGAAGCGACCCACGGCGCGCCGGCCGGTGGCCAGGCAGGCCTGGGCCACGGCGAAGCCTTGGGCTTGCCAGGCCGCGGCGAACAGGCGCACGTCGTCATGGTGCGGCACCGCCGCCGCGATCAGCGCGCACAGGCGTTCCACGTCGCTGCCCGCGGCCACCGACCATCCGGAGGCCAACGTGGCTTCCAGTGCCGATTGCACCGCCGTGGCCGCGTGGCCGAGAATCAGCGCACCGCCGCCCAGGTCGCAGTCGATCCACGATCGCCCGCTGACATCGAACAGCTTGGCGCCGCGTCCGCCGAGAAACGCCGCCCGGCCCGGACGCGCGGACGGTTCGGCGACCGATACGCCGGCCGGTGCCGGTGGCGGCCCGTCGTCGGCCCGCGCGGTGATCGCCTGGGTGATGCGGTGCTGCATCGGCGCGTGGCTCCGGCCGGCGTGTCGCGGCCGCGCGGCCGATCAGCGCAGCCGAACGACGTTGGCGCTGTCGTTCGCCGCCGGCCCTGGCGTGTCGGCGGGCACAAGCGAAATGCGCGCGGCCGACACGCTGTGCCGGCGCAGGTAGTGCATCGCCATCTGCATGCCGACGGCGTCGCCGGTGAATGCGACCGCGGTTCGCGGGGGCGCGGGTTCGGCCGCGGCCGGCGCGTCGGGACCGGTGTCCCGGTCACGGGGCTTCACGGCGCGCGGCGGCGCCGGAAAGATCGCCAGATTGTCCATCGCCTGCTCCAAGTTCCATTGACGGCGACAGGACGTCGTCCCGTGGACGGGCTTCTCACGTCCTGTGCCGGAGGCATCGCCACAACCGGCACGTGCCGATCGGGTCCTGCCGCAGCCGCTCCCGCCTTCCCCGGTTCAAAGCGCTCATAATCAAGGGTTTTCAGGGCGAGGAATCGAAACTGCTGGGCGGCATCGTGCCCCGCTTCAGTTGAATCGGAGACCTGTCAGTTCTGACAGGTCCGGCACCTTTAACGCTGTGGTGATCTTGACCCGAAACAATGAGGTCCGGGTTGGTCCCAGCCATGCTTGCATCCATCATCGAAATGCCCGTCGCGCGGGCACGGGACGCCGACAGGCTCGACGGGATGTTCCGCCTGCGCCACGAGGTGTTCAAGGAGCGCCTGGCGTGGGACGTGGGCTCGGCCGGCGGTCGCGAGCGCGACATGTTCGACGACCTCGATCCCGTCTACATCGTCTGCGAACAGGACGGCGACGTCCTCGGCTCGTGGCGCCTGCTGCCGACGACCGGCCCCTACATGCTGAAGGACGTGTTTCCGGAGCTGCTGCACGGCACGCCGGCGCCGCAAGCGCCTGACGTGTGGGAGATCAGCCGCTTCGCCGTCTCCAAGCGCGTCATGGGCAATGAATCGCTGGGCACCATCCGCGCGGTGACGCAGATGCTGCTCGACCAGCTGTTCACCTTCGCCGACCGTCGCGGGATCAGCCGGAT
Organism: Rhodospirillaceae bacterium; assembly: GCA_033764265.1. Lineage (GTDB taxonomy): Bacteria > Pseudomonadota > Alphaproteobacteria > Rhodospirillales > Rhodospirillaceae > VGEM01. Next base: position 1,915 of record JANRJB010000398.1, read on the forward strand.
CGTCGCGGTGTCCGATCTGCGATTCGAGCGCATCCTGAAGCGGTCGGGCCTGTTGACCCATCGTTTCGGCCCGCCGCTGCAGATCGGCGTGACGCGCGCGGTCTCGGGCTATGCCGACGTGTCCGAACTCAATCTGCGCCGCTTGGCCGTGCACGCCCGCCCGGCCGATGGCGCCGACGTGGCCGAAACCTTGCCGCTCGCGGCCTGAAGCCGCATCGCCGCACCCGGCCGGATCATTCGTCGTCCCCGTGATACGATGCAACAGGAGCACCACAGAACGCGCGTCGCCTGAATGTCCGAACGCAAGAAACTCGAAGGCCCCAGCGGCTGGCCGATCGTCGGCGTGCTGCCGATGCTCAAGCGCGACACGCTGGGATTTCTGGAGCGAACCGCGCGGACCTATGGCGATTTCGTCCCGGTGAGGATGTTCATGTCGACGTCCTATCTGCTCAATCATCCTGCGCACGTCGAGCACGTGCTGCAGACCAACTACCGGAACTACCGCAAGACGCGGATGATGGAGAAGTTCAAGCCCATCCTGGGCCAGGGCCTCTTCATCGCCGAGGACGAGCTGTGGACCCGGCAGCGCCGGCTGATCCAGCCCTCGTTCCACCGCCAGCGCATCAACGCCATGGCCGGTACCATGGTCGAGATTCTCAACCAGCACGTCGCGGCGTGGGACGGCCACGTCAAGGCCGGGGCCGACATCAACCTGTCGGAAGACATGTCGTTCCTGGCGCTGGAGATCGCGCTGCGCACCATGTTCGGCAACGGCCTCAGGCCCGACGAGGCGCATGCCGTGTCGCAGGCGCTGATCGTCGGCAACGAAGTCAGCGCCGCGCGCGTCTGGCAGCTGACGCGTATCGGCGAATACCTGCCGACGGCGAAGAACCGCGCCTATAACAACGCCGTCGCCACGCTCGACCGCATCGTCAACCGCATCGTCGGCGAACGGCGCGCCCGCGCGCGGCCCGACCCGCACACCGACGACGGCGACCTGCTTGACGTGCTGTTGGATGCCCGCGACGCCGATACCAACGAAGGCATGGACGACAAGCAGCTGCGCGACGAGGTGCTGACGCTGCTCTTGTCGGGCCACGAGACCACGGCGGTCATGCTGGCATGGGCGATCCTGCTGTTGGCGCGCCATCCGGAATGCCTGGAGCGGCTGCGCAACGAGGCCGACGACGCGCTGGCCGGCCGTCCGCCCGTCGCCGACGACCTGAAGTCGCTCGACTATAATCGGCGCGTGATCCAGGAAGTCGGCCGCCTGCGGCCGTCGATCTGGTGGTTCGCCCGCCAGGCCGTGAACGACGACGTGATCTGCGGCCAGCCGATCAAGGCCGGCACCACCGTGCTGATCTCGCAGTATCTGATTCACCGCAACCCGACCATCTGGGACGATCCCGAACGGTTCGACCCCGACCGTTTCACGCCCGAGCGGGTGGCCAAGCGCTCGAAGTTCGCCTATCTGCCGTTCGGCGCGGGGCCGCGGGTGTGCGTCGGCTCGGCGTTCGCGATGATGGAAATGCAGTTCGCGCTGGCCATGCTGCTGCGCCGTTTCGACGTCGCGATCGTGTCCGATCCCGATCCCGAGCTGTCCAGCATGATCACCCTGCGCCCGAAAGAGGACATCCGGGCGCGCGTGGCGCTGCGCCGGCGTCACTGACCGTCAGCGAAGAACTTACGGACGGATCAGGCCGAAGCTGAGCGCCTTGGCGGCGGCGTGCGTTTTGTTGTGCACGCCGAACTTGGCCATGATGTTCTGCAGGTGAAAGTTCACCGTGCGCTCGGAGATTTTCAGGATCGACCCGATCTCCCAGGCGGTCTTGCCGATTGCCGTCCACTGCAGGATCTCGACCTCGCGGTCGGTGAGCGGAATCGGCTTGGGGCCGACTGCGGCCGCCTTCAGGGCGCGCTGTACGGCGTCGTGGAAATAGTGCGATGTGACGAGCAGCTCGTACTGATGCTGATGCAGGGCGCGCGCGAACTCGCCGTCGTCCAGTTCGGAGTACAGGCTCATGATGCCGAGTTCGCCGCCGGGTCCGTGCAGCGGCACGGTGAAGCCGCGCCGGATGCCGAAGTCGAGCGCGTCGTTCAAGACGCCGCTCTCGCGGTCGGTGCGCGCGTTGGCGCGGAAGTTCTCGGTCCAGCGGATCGGCAGGCGGGCGGCGTAACATTCGCGGATGATCGGGTCGCAATCCTGGTATTCGCTGTCGAGGTAGTGATCGACCCAGGCCGACGGCACGTTGGTCAGGAAAATCACGTCCTGCGGATTGCGGTGGCCTTCCGGGTCCAGTCCCATCTCCGGGCTCATGCCGACGTAGCTGAACCGGCTGAAACCCATGGCGGCGTAGGTGCGGTCAAGCCGGCGCTTGAACTCGTCCTCGCTCGACAACGCGTCGAGATCGCTCAAAACCTCGGTCAGGCTTGGCATCATGGCCGGTCTGCAGACGGTTCCCGAACGCGCTGTTGTGTTCCGGACCCCGGCCTAGCACCGGGTGCCCACCCCCACCGCGTTTGTTTTGCCTGCAAACCATAAGCGAGCACTCGGCGCCAATCAACGGATTCACTCTACCTCCGCTTTAGTGATTGCGCGGGTTCTCTTAAGTCCCTGGAATCGCGAGCGAAAGAGTCTGATCCAGCTATACTCCAGGTAGCATTTGCCCAGGACAGACGCGTTGTCGGCACCGGTTCGGGCCGCCGATTCGTCGGCGCGCGCTGCCAGCCTAGGGTCGCTCGGCCGCCGCCCACGCATGGTCGTGCAGGATGCAGGCATCGCACGCCCCGCACGGCTGCGGGCCCGCAGGCGTGCTGACCGGGGCGTAGCAGCTCCAGGTGTCGCCGCGCGCCAGTCCAAGCGTGCGGGCAAGTGCGGCGATCTCGGGCTTGGTTTTCTGCACCAGGGGCGCGACCAGGCGCGGCGGGTGGGGCACCGCCTCGGCCCACATCGCCGCGAAGGCATCCAGGAACGACTGGCGGCAATCGGGATAGCCAGAATAGTCGACCGCGTTGACGCCCAGCCACACTTCGGCGGCGCCGATGCCGGCGGCCTCGGCGCAGGCCAGCGCCAGGAATACGGCATTGCGCCCGGGCAGGAACGTGGGCGCGATGGCGCGGCGCATCTCCTCCATCGAGCGCCCGGTCGGGATGGCGATGGCGGGCTTGTCCCAGTTCACGTCGATCACGCGCCGTTCGATGCCGAAACGCGCGCATTGCCGGGCGGCAAAGTCCAGCTCGACGTCGTGGCGCTGGCCGTAGCGGATGCCGAGGCTGACGGGCACGCGGCCTTGCGCGCGCGCGAGCAGCAGGCACACGGTGCTATCGAGGCCGCCCGAATGCAGCACCAGAACGCGGGCGTTCGGCGCGGCGGCGGTCACGTCGGCTCGAAGCGCGCGGCTTCGCCGCAGCTGGGCCGGCGCACCGTCACGCTGGCGAGGGCGGCGAACTGCGGGCGAAGTTGCTCGGCGATCCAACGCGCCAGGTTTTCCAGAGACGGCGTGGCCAGTCCCGGCACGGCGTTGAGCAGATGGTGATCGAGCCGCGCGCGAACGGCCGACAGCGCGCGATCCAGGTCCTCGAAGTCGACCACGCAGCCGGTCGCGGGATCGGGCGTGCCGGTCAGCGCCACCTCGACCCTGAACGAGTGGCCGTGCATGCGCGTGTTGGCGTGGTCGGCCGGCTTGTGCGGAAAATGATGGGCCGCCTCGAAGCCGAATTCCTTGACGATGGTGGTCCGTCCACCGATGACGGTTGCGCTGGTCATGAGTTCAGTCTTCCGCGATCACGGGATGCCCAGCACTTTGTGGGCCTGCACGCTCAGCCGCCAGGCCGGATGCGACAGGCAGAAGTCCACCACGCGCGCGGTGTGGTGGTCGCGCGCCGGCCCGTCCATGGGTTGCAGAAAGCGGTGGGCGAAGTCGAGACCGTCGTAGCGTGACGGCTCACCGTCGTCTTGCGGGTACACCAGTTTCAGCTCGTGACCGCGGTGCACCACCAGGTCGGCGCGCGCCTTGGGGCTGACACAAATCCAGTCGATGCCGGCCGGCACCGGCTGCGTGCCGTTGGTTTCGACCGCCACCTTGAACCCGCGGGCATGCAGCGCGTCCAGCAACGCATCGTCCACCTGCAGCAGGGGTTCGCCACCGGTCAGCACCACAAAGCGGCTCTCGGCCGGTCCGACCCACGCGGCGGCCACGGCATCGGCCAGCGCGCCGGCCTCGGCGAAGCGACCGCCGCCCTGGCCGTCGGTGCCGACGAAGTCGGTATCGCAAAACCGGCACGCGGCATCGGCGCGGTCGGCCTCGCGGCCGCTCCACAGGTTGCAGCCGGAGAAGCGGCAAAACACCGCCGGGCGGCCGGCGTTGGCGCCTTCGCCTTGCAAGGTCTCGAAAATCTCTTTCACGGCATAGGTCATTTGGGGCCTTTTCCGGGCCTCAGATACGCCATCGGCGGCCAAGATTCCAGCGCGCCCGGGTCAGCCTTCACCACACCAGCAGACCCACGATGGCGCCGGTCATGCAGGTGGCCAAAGTGCCTGAAATCAATGACTTGGTCGCCAGTTCCACGATTTCGGCGCGGCGTTCGGGCAGGATCGCGACCAGCCCGCCGATCATGATGCCGAGCGCGCCGAAGTTGGCGAAGCCGCACAATGCATAGGTCAGGATCAGCTTGCTGCGGTCCGACAGCGCGTCGGCCGGAAGCTGGGACAGGTCGATGTAGGCGATCAGCTCGGTCAGGACCAGTTTGGTGCCCAGCAATTGTCCGCCCACAACCAAATCCGACGCGGGCAGGCCCATCGCCCAGGCCAGGGGCGCCATCGCCCAGCCGAACACGCGTTGCAGGGTCAACGGCGCACCGGCGATGTCGGGCAACAGGCCGATGATCTGGTTGGCCAGGCTGACCAGGGCCACCAGCACCAGCAGCATGGCGACGATGTTGATGAGCAACTGCACGCCGTCGAGCGCGCCGCGGGTGATGGCCGACATCGAGTTGTCGGTGGGGTCGCGCGGGATCGACACGATCCGGTCGTCGAGCACCGCGCCCGGCAGTTCGGGCACCATGATGAAGGCGATCACGATCGAGGCCGGCGCGCTGATCAGCGAAGCGGTCAGGATCTGCCCGAGCGGGTCGGGCACCACGCCGTCGAGGAATGACGCGTACAGCACCATCACCGTGCCGGCGACGGTGGCCATGCCGGCGGTCATCATCACGAACAGCGCCGCGCGCGATTCGGCGCGCAAATATGGGCGGACCACTAGCGGCGCCTCGACCATGCCGACGAAGACGTTCATCGCCACCGCCACGCCGGTCGGTCCGTCGACTCCGAGCGCGCGTCGCAGCAGCCAGGCGAAGCCGCGCACGATCGGCGGAATGACGTTCCAATGAAACAGCAGCGCCGACAGCGCGCTGATCACCAGCACCAGCGGCATGGCCTGGAACGCCAGCACGAAGCCGGACGCCGAGGCTTTTTCCACGAACGGTGCGTCGCCGCCGCCCAGGTAACCGAACACAAACGATGTACCCGCGCGCGTGGCCTGCTCCAGCCCGCGCACCGCGCCGTTCAGGGCGTCGAAGGCGCCGCGGCCCAGGTCGAAGGTGACGAGCGCGAGGGCCAGCGCGATCTGCAGGGCCATCCCGGCGGCGACGATGCGCCACGGCACCGCCCGCCGGTTCTCGCTCATGGCCCAGGCGGCGGCGATCATCAGCCCCAGGCCGACCAGGCTTTGCAGCGCCAGCATGCGGATGCAGCTCCCCTGCGGCGGCCCTGGCTCAGGCCCGGAACTTGGCCTATGTAGCGCACCGGAAAGCGAGGGATACTCGCTCGGTCGGTTCCACCACAAGCGGAGAAATGCCGTGTCCATGCCTTCGTCGCAGGCTCGCCCGCGGCCCGGCCGAAACGGCTTTGACCGGCGGGCGGCGCTGGTCGGCCTCGCCGCCGCCGGCGGCGCGTTCGTGCTCGGCGTGCCGCGGCTCAGCGCTCAACAGGGCGCCGCACCCTCCGGTTTCGCCAGGTTCGATCCCGGCGGCCCGGCCCACGCGTTGGAACATTGGGTGGCGATCGGGCGCGACAATTCCGTCACCGTCAGCATCCACTTGGCCGAGATGGGCCAGGGCGTGGCCACCGCGCTGCCGCAACTGATCGCCGAGGAACTTGACGTTTCGTGGTCGGCGATCAGGCTCGCGCTGCCGCGCGGCAACGACGTCTACTACAACCGCGGCTACGGCCCGGTGCAGCAAAGCACCGGCGGCAGCTCGGCGATCCGCGGTCAGTTCGTCATGTTCCGCCAGATCGGCGCGGTGGCGCGCGAGATGCTGAAGGCCGCGGCGGCCCACCGCTGGCGCGTTCCGGTGGCGGAGCTGACCACCGCGGACGGCCATGTCCTGCATGCCGCCAGCGATCGCAGCGCCGCCTACGGCGAACTGGCTGCGGATGCGGCCAGGATCGCCCCGCCGTCAGATATCGAATTGCGCCCGAAGTCGGCCTGGCGATTGCTGGGCAAACCGCTGCCGCGGCTCGACACCCCGGCCAAGGTCGACGGTTCGGCCGTCTACGGCATGGACGTGGCCGTGCCGGGCGCGCTGATCGGCACGGCGATGGCCTGCCCGGCCTATGGCGGACGGCTCAGGCACCTCGATCCTGCTCCGGCCAAGGCCGTGCCGGGCGTGGTCGACGTCGTGGCGCTTGAGGATGCCGTCGCCGTGGTCGCCACCGGCTACTGGCCGGCGCTGAAGGGCCTGCAGGCCCTGTCGCCGGAGTGGGACCTGGGCCCGCGCGCCGACTACGACAATGCAGCGCTCGACCGCGACTTCACCGAAGCCCTGGCGCGCACCGGCGCGCCGGTGCTGATCGACAAGGGCGATGTGGCGGGGGCGATGTCAACCGCGACGGCCACCGTCAGTGTCGAGTACGAGGCGCCCTACCTGGCCCATGTCTGCATGGAGCCGATGAACGCCACCGTCGACGTGCGCGCCGACGGCGTGGAGATCTGGATGTCCTCGCAGTCGGTCTCCAACCCGGTCGAAGGCGTGGCCAAGGCGCTCGGCATCGATCCGGCCGCCATCACCTTCCATCGCACCTATCTCGGCGGCGGCTTCGGCCGGCGCGGCGAGGCCGACGTGGCGGTGCAGGCGGCGCTGGTGTCCCGGGTCGTGGGCAAGCCGGTCAAGCTGATCTGGTCGCGCGAGGATGATGTACGCCGCGATTTCTATCGTCCTGCGGCGCGCATGCGGCTGACTGCGGCGCTCGACGCCCAAGGCCTGCCGGCCGCGCTCGACATCGTCAACGCCTGTCCGTCGATTTCGCTGCGCCGCTTCCCGCAGTTCGTGAAGGACGGCAAGGACATGTCCAACGTGTCGGGCTTCGCCGACATGCCCTACGCGCTGGCCAACGTGCGCCTGACCAATCCGCTGGTCCAGAACGGCATACCGGTCGGCTACTGGCGCGCGGTCAATCACAGCCAGAACGTTTTTTTCCGCGAAGGCGCGATCGACGAACTGGCGATACGGGCGAACGCCGATCCGATCGCCTACCGGCGGGCCCTGGTGGGGGACAATGCGCGTCTGCAAGCCACCTTGGACGCCCTGGCGGCCGACATGGCCGCCCATCCGCTGCCGCCATCGCCGGCCGGCACCCGGCGCGGCCGGGGCGTGGCGTTCAGCACCTCGCACGGCGCGGTGTGCGGCCAGGTTGTCGATATCGCGATGGTTGGCGGCGCGCTCAAGGTCGAGCGTGTGTTCTGCGCCATCGATGTCGGCACCGCGGTCAACCCCGGCATCGTCACCACCCAGATGGAAGGCAGCATTATCGACGGTTTGTCGTTCGCCCTGTTCGGCGGCCTGTCGCTGCAGAACGGCGGCGTGGCCGAAGGCAACTTCGACCGCATCCGGCTGTTGAAGATCGGCGAAACGCCCGAGATCGTGGTTCAGGTGCTGGAATGGCCCGAGGCCACGGTCGGCGGCGTTGGCGAACCCGGCCTGCCGCCGCTGGCCCCGGCGCTGACCGCGGCGATCTTTCGCGCGACCGGTCAACGCATCCGCCGGTTGCCGATCTCGGCCCAGGGCTTGGGGCTCGGTGTCTAGAGTTACTGCACTTTGATCGGGCACGCCGCCGACAGATTGGTGGTGTCGCCCGAAATCGGCCCGGCCAAGTGCTGCAGATAGCCGGTGAATCCGGCGCGCAGGCGCGCCACGAACAAGGCCTCGGTCGATCCAATGCCGAGCGCGCCCAGTACGGTGGAAAACGCCACGCGGCTCTGGCCGCGCGCGGGTACGGCGGGCGATACCCACACGCCGACGCTGACGCCGTCGGCCGCGCGGTAGACGTCGAGCGTGGCCGCAGACGCCGCCGCGCCGGTGTTGACCAGCGCCAGCCCGCTCTGCACCGAGGTCGCAGCGCCGTAGACGCCCGGCGCGTCGCCGGTTAGTGCGGTCAGCCCGTTGTCGCAGCCGCTCAGATTGCCGAGCGCGCCGGTGGCCGAGTTCCAACTCAGGTGCTGGACATAGCCCGCGAAAGTGCCGCGCATCGAGAGCGAGTATGTCGCGGCCGATGTCGTGCCGCCGAGCGCGGCCAGGATGGTGCCCAGGTCGTACTGCGGCGCGGCGCGCGCGGGAATGTCGGGGCTCAGCCAGGTGCCGAGCGCCGTACCGCTGACGCCGTCGCGGATCACCGTGGTCACGCGCCCGGTGGTGGCGGTCGGGTTGTAGACGCGGATGTACGAGCCGGGGCCGTTCGCGCCCGCCAGTCGCGCAAGGCCGATCACGGTGCCGTCGCTGGCCTGCGCGGTGGTCGACGACAGGGCCGTGGCCGCGCCGGCCAAATCCAGGCGCGGTACGGTGTAGGTCGCTCCGGTGATGGCGGTGGCCGGGCCGCCGGCCTTGAGCGCGGCCTCAAGGTCGGCAACGGTCGCGGTCGGCCGTACCGAGCGCAACAGGGCGAACGCGCCGGCGACATGCGGCGCCGACATCGAGGTGCCCGAGGCCAGCGCGTAGCCGCCGCCGACGGCGGCCGAACGGATGCTCACGCCCGGCGCCATCAAGTCGGTCAGGGCGCTGACGTTGGTGAACGACGCCGGCGCGGTGACGCCCACCGCACCCACCGACACGGCGGTGGAAATGCAGGCCGGCGCGCCCATCTGGTCGACCTTGCCCTGGTTGCCCGCGGAAATCGCCGAGGCCACACCCAGCCGGCGCAAGGTGTCGATCGCGCCTTTCAGCGGGTTGTTGTCGCAGGTGCCGGTCTGCGCATCGCCGCCGAAACTCATGTTCACGGCCGCGACCGACAGCGCCTGCGCCTGGTTGATGACGAAGTTGAGGCCGGCCAGCTGGTCGGAGGTGTACGAGCGCAGACACACGGGTACTTTCGTCGTCTGGCCGGTTGGCGTGCAGACGTTCTCGTCGGCGATGCGGGTGAACACCTGCACCGAGATCAGGTTGGCGCCGGGCGCGACGCCGCGATTGCCGGGTCCGGCGTTGCCGACAGCGATTCCGGCGACGTGCGAGCCGTGGCTGCACGGTTTCACGTCGGTGGCCACGCAGTACGAGGCCGCGCCCTGGCCGGTCGCGTCGTCGGTGCCCGACGGGCAGAGGGTTGAATGGGTCGCGCTGTAGGTCGATGAGTAGCACGCCTCGGCCACCACCTTGCCGGCCAGCATCGGGTGGGTGGCGTCGACGCCGGTGTCCAAGATCGCCACCGCCTGGCCCTGGCCGGTGGACCCGGTGGCCCAGATGTCGTCGGCGTTGATGTCCTCGATCGCGCCAGTGGGGGCGGACGCATCATCAGCGTCGATGTCGTCAGCCGGCGGCACCGCCACGTCGAGGAACACGCCGGCCACGTCGGGATGACGGCGCAGCGTTTCCATGGTGGCGGCGTCGACATCGGCCACGGCGTAGGGCAGGGCGTCGAAGGTCCGGCGCAAGGCACGTCCGCGCCGGCTCAGGTCGCGCGCCAGGCGTTCGCGGCCGGCGCGGACCGCCGTGCGCTGTGAAGCGATCGCGGCCCGCCGTTCACGCGCGGCGTCACCGGCGTTGAGCGCCCGCTCGGCGCGACGCTCGCTCTGGCTTGCGACCGCACTGTCATCGACGCGGAACTGGATGATGACGCGCGCGGTGCCGTTGGCCGCCACCGCGGCCGCGGCGATGTCCTCGGCGGTCGGGGCTGCGACCGGGGCGGTTTCCTGCGCGGCGGCAGCCACGGCGGCCAACGCCACGCCGAACGCCAGCAATGACCGGAGCGCGCGAAACAGGTTTGGCGTGCGTTCAGGATTCATCGACAACTCCGAGCCGGAGCGTCGTGCACCGCGGCTGCGCGCATCGCGCCATGCCGCACCTCATTCGACCGTGTAACTGCATCATGCCAGGATTTCCCCGCCCGCGAAACCTAGAGCGGCCGTGTGGCGCAACCAAGGCAGCAGAGCCGCGTTGATTTTTGGTCAACGCAACGGCGCGATAACCTGCCGATTGACGTGGGTTTTTTGTTCATGATGGACCGGCGCAACGAACGGGCTGGCGATTGCGTCACCAACGCGGCGTCGGCATCGACGTTGCGGAGCGGCCTCGCCGTCACGAAAGGTTCATGGTATTGTCACAACCCCCTGATTTCTTTATCGCTTTTTGCGGACTAGGGAAGGAGGTCGTTAGAACAGGCCGATGATCATGTCCCAAGCCGAACACACGGTATCGTCGTACGATGCCGAGCTGGCCGTGTTGGAGCGCCGCGTCCTCGAAATGGGCGGGCTGGTGGAATCGCAGCTGGCCGCGGCGATGGACGCCCTGATGAAGCGCGACGTCGAGGCGGCCGAACGCATCATCGCCCGCGACGCCGACGTGGACGAAAGCGACCGCAAGGTCGAGACCTCGGCCCTCAGCATCCTGGCCCGCCGCCAGCCGGTGGCCAGCGACCTGCGCTACGTGTTCGGCACGATCAAGATGGCCGGCGGCCTGGAACGCGTCGGCGACTACGCCAAGAACATCGCCAAGCGCACCGTCAAGCTGGCCGAGCATCGCAATGCCCATGTACCGGCCGACCTCGGCACGCTCGGCGCGGTGTCGCTGAAAATGCTGCGCGACGTGATGGACTCGTTCACCACCCGCGACGCCGCCAAGGCCGAATCGGTCTGGCAGCGCGATTGGGAAATCGACGAGCTGACCAACCGCATCATGCGCCAGGTCATGAACGCCATGGGGCGCGACATGCTGCGCCGTCCGGGCGAAAACAACGACATGGTGGAGTTCAACACCCACCTGCTGTTCATCTGCAAGAATCTGGAGCGGGTCGGCGATCACGCCACCAATATCGCCGAAGTGATTCAATTCCAGCTGTCGGGCTCGTGGGCCACGCCGAACCGGCCCAAGGCCGACGGCGACATGAAAGTATCGGACTGAGTCGCCGTCACGCCGGGGCCGGCGGGGCCAAAGCCGCCAGCACGCCGTGTGCGACCACGGTCATGCGGCAGATGTTGACCGGGAAGGTGGCGATCAATCCGCTCAGCGCGGCCAAGGTTTCGGCCGTCGGCGTTTCCAGCCGCACCACCGGACACTCCAGATACAACAGCCGCGCGGCGCCGTGGGCGTCGCGTTCCATCGCCTCGGCGGCCGCGAACAGGCGCCCGGCATCGATCTCGGCCTGAATGGCGAAGCGCAGCTGCGTCAGGAACCGGGGCCACGCGCCAAAATGGCGGTAGAGCGAAGGGATCACGCCGGTATCGCCCTGGTGCAGCTGCATCGCGAGCGCGCGCAGGGCGTCGGACTGCTCCGGCGTCGCCCGTGCCAGGTCGAGCATCGGCGGCAGCGGCGTCAGGTCCACGGCCGGCGGACGGGGTGGCTGGCCGCGCAACGGCTTGCGGCGCGCGCGCGCCACTACGCTTTCGCTCAACAGCAGTTGAAGTACTTTCAATCCCAAGAGGTTCATCGGGTTGGCGCGGCCGTAGGCGGCGCAGACCTGCACCACAGCAGCAATCTCGCCGGGGCCCAGGCCCGCCTCGGCCAGCGCGGCCGCCGACATGGCCAGCGGCCGGCGCAAGGCCGGCGCCGCGGTCAGGGAGGCCGCCGCATCGGCGACCTTGCCCGCGGTATAGATCGCGGCCAGCTGCGCCCAGGCCCATTCCAGGCAGCCGGGCACCGTCGCCATGTGGCGGAACACCAGATTGACCATAGGCACGCCGATGGCGTGACGAATGTCGGTGTAAATGTCGGCGGTGGCGCCGGCGGCCGCGCTCTCGGGAACTTCGGCCAGCGGCGCTACGGCCATCGCGGAGGGCACCTTTCTGCTAGTGGTCCGATTCTAACATTCGCATCCTGATCTCAGCGAGCAACCTTGCGAGTGTTAGAATCAAAGGACCACTAGAAAATATCTGAATCTAGTGGAGCTTTGGATTTGACATTCGCATCGAAGTTTCTCGCCACCGGGGTAGCGAATGTCAAATCCGCTCCACTAGGCCGCGCGCCGGGTGAGTTTTTTCTCGAAATCCTCGGCGGCGAGCGGCTTGGAGTAGTAGAAGCCCTGGATGATATCGCAGCCGTTGGCTTTCAGGAACTCCACGTGTTCCAGGATTTCAGCGCCCTCGGCGACCACCTCGAGGTTGAGCCCGCGCGACAGGCCGATGATGGCGCGCGCGATCTCGGCGGTGTTCTGGTTCTCCTGCACGTCGCGGACGAACGCGCGGTTGATCTTCAGCGTGGTGATGGGAAAGCGGCCCAGATAGGACAGGCTGGAGTAGCCCGTGCCGAAGTCGTCGATCGACAGCCCGCAGCCCAGGTTGCGCACCATCTGCATGCGCGCGATCGCCTGGTCGATGTCGTTCATCAGCATGCTCTCGGTGATCTCGAGTTCCAGCCACTTGGCTTCCAGGTCGGTCTCGGTCAGCGCGGCCACCACCTTCTCGATCATGTCGCGGGCGCGGAACTGCTGGGCTGAGACGTTGACCGACATGCGGATGGGTTCGTAGCCCATCGTCTGCCACAGCCGGGTCTGCCGGCAGGCTTCGCGCAGCGCCCAGGTGCCGATGTCGACGATCAGCCCGGTTTCCTCGGCGACGGGAATGAATTCGCCGGGGCTGATCATGCCGTGCTTGGGGTCGCGCCAGCGGATCAGCGCCTCGGCGCCCTTCACCCGGTTTCGCACCGGATCGACCTTGGGCTGGTAGAACAGGACGAACTCGTTGTTGACGAGCGCGGCGCGCATGCGCTTTTCCAGTTCCAGCCGGCCCTTGGCCTTGGCGTTCATGGCGCTGGCGAAGAACTGGTACTGGTTACCGCCGGCCTGCTTGGCGTGCTGCATGGCGCTGAGCGAGTCCTTCAACAGCTCGTCGAAGTCCTGCCCGTCGGTCGGGTAGATGCTGATGCCGATCGAGAAGGTGACGAAGACCTCCTCGCCCTTCAGGTGGAACGGCTGGCTGACCGCCTTCAACACCTTCTCCGCCACGATCACGCTGTCGTCCACGTCGGCGATCGGCGTCATCACCGCGAACTTGTCGCCGTCCAGGCGCGCGGCAGTGTCGGACTGGCGGATCACCTTGGCCAGCCGCTCGCCCAGTTCCTTGAGCAACTGGTCGCCCGCGCCGTACCCCAGCGCGTCGTTGATCAGGGTGAAGCGATCAAGGCCCATCACCAGCAGCGCGATCGACTTGTTGACGCGCTTGGCGTTCAGGATCGATTGACCGACACGGTCGGCCAGGATGCTGCGGTCGGGCAGGCCGGTCAGCGCGTCGTGGCCGACGCGCCGTCCGGCGCCGCCGCCGATGGTTTCCGACAGCACCAGCGCAACAAACTGGCTGGGCTCGCCCTGGTCGTCGCGGATCGGCGTGATGGTCAACGCATGGGACTGGGCGCTGCCGTCGGCATGCTTGGAGCGCACCGTGTCGAAGTGTCGGCGCGCGTCGGTGCCGCGCCACAGCCCGTCGCAGAAGCCGTCATCGTTGAAGTCGCGGAACAGCTCGCGGGAGTCGAGGCCGACCAGCTCCGCCCGGCCGTGGCCGGTGAGTTTCTCGAAGGCCGGGTTGACCTCGCCGATGACGCCGGCGCGGTCGGTCACCATCACCGCGTCGCTGGTGTTGTCGAGCACCGCCCGCAACAGGGCATCAAGTTGCGCCATATTTGTAACTCTCTGTTTTTTATGGCGAAATATCGGCCGCGCATCCCCGTTCGATGGTTATACCCGGCCCCGGTCGCGAAGGGGAGGGGCCACGAGGCGGGTGCGCGCGGTGTGCGCCTTGCACCGCCCGCGCCCTGTCCCCTAAGGCTGAAATCCGTTCAACAGGATGCATCATGTCAATCGAAACCCTGTCCCGTCATCGCGCTTTCGGCGGCACCGTCAGCTTTCATCGCCACGCCGCGCAGAGCACCGCGTGCGCGATGCGGTTCGCGGTGTTCACGCCGCCGCAGACCGCCACGCGCAAGGTGCCGGTAGTGACCTATCTGGCCGGGCTGACCTGCACCGAGGAAACCTTCATGATCAAGGGCGGCGCGCTGGCGGCCGCCGCCGAGCTGGGCCTGATGCTGGTCGCGCCCGACACCAGCCCGCGCGGGCCCGACGTGCCCGGCGATCCCGACGGCGGCTGGGACTTCGGCCTCGGCGCCGGGTTCTATCTTGACGCCACGCACGCGCCCTATGACCGGCACTACCGGATGTATTCCTACGTCACGCGCGAGCTGCCGGCGTTGATGGCCGCGCACTTTCCGGCCGATCCCGGCCGCCAGGGCATTTTCGGCCCTTCCATGGGCGGCCACGGCGCGCTGACCATCGCCTTCAAGAACCCGGCGCACTACCGCAGCATCTCGGCTTTCGCGCCGATTGCCGCGCCGATGCGCTGCCCGTGGGGCGAGAAGGCACTGCCGCGCTATCTGGGTCCCGACCGTACCGCGTGGCGCGCCTACGACGCCACCGAACTGCTGGCCGACATGGCCGACGGCCCGGGCCGCCCACCGCTGTTGGTGGACGTGGGCCTTGCCGACCAGTTCCTCGCCAGCCAGCTCAATATCGACGCACTGGAACAGGCTTGCGCCGCCGCCGGTCAACGCCTGACCCTGCGCCGGCACGCCGGCTACGATCACGGCTACTACTTCGTATCGACCTTCATGGCCGATCATCTGCGTCACCACGCCCACTTCCTCAACGGTTGACGGGGGTTTCACATGCGCATCGGTTTGGCGGCGAGTGTGCTGGCCACATGTCTCGCGGCGGTGCCGGCGTCCGCCCAGGATAAATTCACCCGCGATGCGCTGACCGCGGCCGATTACGTCAAGGGCCGCGCCGCGTTTCAAAGCCGTTGCTCGGTCTGCCACACCCTGGCCGAGGGCTCGGCCGACCTGGCCGGCCCGGCACTGTTCGGCATGTTCGGCCGCGTTGCCGGCACCAAGCGCGGCTTTCCGTTCTCCGACGCGCTGTCGGATGCGGGCTTCGCCTGGACGCCCGACCGGCTCGCCGCCTGGCTGGCCGACCCTGCCGGCTACCTGCCCGGCAACATCATGATGATCCCCGAGCCGGTGCCGCAGCGCGACCTGGCGAACATGATTTCCTTCATGATGGTCGAGACCGGCGCCGCCGATTGGCCGCGGCCGGCCGTGGCCGACGCGCGCCAGGATGCCGACCGCAGCAAGCCACCGGCCGAGCGCTTCCCCAGTTTCTGGAACCACATGATGTTCAACACGGTGCGCTACGCCTGGGAGGGTCCGGGCGCGGCGGACTACGTGGTCGACGTCTACTACAACGAAGACGGCTCGGTATCCTCGAACAGGCCCGAGGTGCGCGGCTTCTGGCACATCGACGACCGCGACATGTTCTGCTACGCGCTGATGGGCTTGGCGGTCGAGCCCGGCGTGGTGGTGGAGTGTGTGCCGGTGGCGGCCATGTCGATCCCGCGTTTCAACGAACGCCTGTGGCAGTCGAAAGGCTACGGCGGGCGCATCGTGCACGGCGGAATTCTGCCCGGCCGGCCTGAACGGGCGGACAGTGCGGGCAATCAATAGTCCACAGCGTACGTAACCTCGGTTAATGTTGGGCGCACGAACGAGGAACCACAAATTGCCCGCCGCCATCCTCACCGACCCCGCTGCCATCACGCGCGTGCTCGACCGCGTGCGGACCATCGCCGTGGTCGGCGTCAGCGCCGACTGGAAGCGGCCGAGCTACTACGTCATGAAATATCTCCAGACCCGCGGCTACCGCATGATTCCGGTCAACCCGCGCGCGGCCGGAACCGAGATTCTGGGCGAGCGGGTCTACGCCGGCCTGACCGAAATCCCCGGCCGGTTCGACATGGTGCAGATTTTCCGCAAGCCCGCCGATGTGCCCGCGGTGGTGGACGAAGCCATCCGGCTCGCCCCCGAGAAAGGCATCGGCGTGATCTGGATGCAGCTCGGCATCCGCCACGACGCCGCGGCGGCCCAGGCGGTCGCCGCCGGCCTCGACGTGGTGATGGATCGCTGCGCCAAGATCGAGTACGGCCGCCACCACAACGAACTGGGCTGGGGCGGCTTCGACACCGGCGTGATTTCGGCGCGCCGACCGCGGGTCCGGCTGGCATGAGCGACGGGCCGCGCCGCTTCGGCTTCGAGACCCGGCAGATTCACGCCGGCGCACGGCCCGAGCCGATCACCGGCGCGCGCCAGACGCCGATCTACCAGAACACCTCGTACGTGTTCGAGGACGCCGATCACGCCGCGGCGCTGTTCAACCTGCAGACCTACGGCTTCATCTACTCGCGGCTGACCAATCCCACCGTCGCGGTGCTGGAGGAACGCCTGGCCAGCCTGGAAGGCGGGCGCGGCGCCACCTGCTGCGCCTCGGGTCATGCCGCCCAGGTGCTGGCCCTGTTCCCGTTCATGGAGCCGGGGGCCGAGGTGGTGGCCTCGACCCGGCTCTACGGCGGCTCCATCACCCAGTTCGGCAAGACCTTCAGGAAATTCGGCTGGCAGGCGCGCTTTGTCGACACCGACGACCTGGCCGCGGTGCGCGCCGCGTTGACGCCGGCCACGCGCGCGCTGTTCGTCGAAAGCCTGGCCAACCCCGGCGGCGTGGTCAGCGACCTGGCCGCGCTGGCCGACCTCGCGCACGGCGCCGGCGCGCTGCTGATCGTCGACAACACGCTCGCCACGCCGGTGCTGTGCCGCCCATTCGACTGGGGCGCCGACCTGGTGGTGCACTCGCTCACCAAGTTCCTGTCGGGCTCGGGCGCCACCATGGGCGGCGTGGTGATTGATTCCGGCCGCGTCGACTGGCGGCAGAACGAGAAGTTCAAAGGCCTCGCCGATCCCGACCCGGCCTACCACGGCATCTCGTTCGCCGAGACCTTCGGCGATTTGGCCTACACCACCCACGCGCACGCCGTGGGCCTGCGCGACCTGGGCGCGGCGCTCGCGCCCATGAACGCGTTCCTGACGCTGCTCGGCCTGGAGACGTTGTCGTTGCGCATGGCGCGGCATTGCGAAAACGCCGAGCGGGTCGCGGCCTTCCTGGCGGACCACCCGGCCGTGGCCTGGGTGTCCTACGCCGGTCTGCCGGGCAGCCCGTACCGCGCGTTGGCTGCGAAGTATTTGGCCGGCAAGGCGGGCGCGGTGCTGACCTTCGGCCTCAAGGGCGGCTACGACGCCGGCCGGCGGTTGGTGGAAGCGGTCAACCTGTTCAGCCACCTGGCTAACATCGGCGACACCCGCTCGCTGATTCTGCATCCAGCTTCGACCACCCATCGCCAGCTGACCGATGACCAGCGCGCCGCCGCCGGCGCCGGGCCCGACGTGGTGCGCCTGTCGGTGGGGCTGGAAACCATCGACGACCTGCTGGCCGATCTGGATCAGGCGTTGAAAGCCGTGCGCGCGCCATGACCGACACGCCCGTGAACAAACCTTTCACCGGTGCCGCCGGCGGCTGGGCGGCGCTGGCCGCCTCGGCCCGCCACTTGGTGCGCGCCGGCAACCCCGTCACCGGGGCGAAGTCGCTGCGGGCGGTCAACCAGCCTGAGGGCTTCGACTGCCCGGGCTGCGCCTGGGGCGACCCCAAGCACACTTCGTCGTTCGAGTTCTGCGAAAACGGCGTCAAGGCGGTGGCCTGGGAAGCGACCGCCAAGCGCTGTGGCCCGGAGGTTTTCGCCCGCCATTCGGTGGCGTGGCTGGCCGAGCAGGACGAGCACACCTTGGAAGGCTTCGGCCGCCTGACGCACCCGATGGTCTACGACCCGGGAACGGACCATTACGTGCCGATCGTCTGGGACGACACCTTCGCCCTGATCGGCCGCGAACTCAACGCGTTGGCCGACCCCAACATGGCCGCGTTCTACACCTCGGGGCGCACCTCGAACGAGGCGGCGTTCCTATGGCAATTGTTCGTGCGCGAGTTCGGCACCAACAATCTGCCCGACTGCTCCAACATGTGCCACGAGGCTTCGGGCGTGGCGCTGAAGGAGTCGATCGGCATCGGCAAGGGCACCATTCTGCTGGAAGATATCCAGCGCGCCGACGCCATTTTCATTTTCGGCCAGAACCCCGGCACCAACCATCCACGCATGCTGGGCGACCTGAAGGCCGCGGCCGAACGCGGCGCCAAGATCGTCACCGTCAACCCGCTGCGCGAACGCGGCCTGGAACGCTTTGTCGATCCCAAGGACCCGGCGGCCATGATCGGCGATGCGCTCGGCCGCGGTGGCGCGCCGCTGACCCACCTTTACCTGCAGGTCCAGGTCGGCGGCGATCTCGCGTTCCTGAAGGGCATGATGAAGGCCGTGTTCGACCGCGACGCTGCGGCGCGGGCGGGCGGCCGCACCCCGGTGCTGGACGATGCGTTCATCGCCGAGCACACCCACGGTTTCGCGGCGCTGAAGGACGATGTGAACCGGGAAAGCTGGGACCGCATCCAGCATCTGTCGGGCCTGTCGCGGACCGCCATCGAAGCGGCGGCCGACATCTACTGCGCGGCCCACAGCGTCATCTGCACCTGGGCGATGGGATTGACCCAGCACGTGATGGGCGTGGAGACCATCCAGCAGATCATCAATCTGCTGTTGTTGCGCGGCAACATCGGCCGACCCGGCACCGGGCCATGCCCGGTGCGCGGCCATTCCAATGTGCAGGGCGACCGGACCATGGGCATCACCGAGCTACCCCGCCCGGAGTTCCTCGACAGCCTGCAGCGCGTGTTCGGCTTCGCGCCACCACGGGCGCCCGGCGTCAACACCGTCGAGGCCATCCAGGCCATGCACGAGGGACGCATCAAGGCGTTACTGGCCATGGGCGGCAACTTCGCCGCCGCCACGCCCGACAGCGGCCTGACCTGGGCCGCGCTGCGCCGCTTGAACCTGACCGTCCACGTCTCCACCAAGCTCAACCGCAGCCACGTCGTCCATGGCCGCCACGCCCTGATTCTGCCGGCCCTGGGCCGCACCGAGATCGACGTGCAGAAGACCGGACGGCAGGCGATCACGGTCGAGGACTCGATGAGCATGGTGCACGCCTCGCAGGGCATCAACCGACCGGCCTCGGCGCAGCTGCGCTCCGAGCCGTGGATCGTGGCCGGCATCGCGCTGGCCGCATTGCCCCGCTCGGCCGTGCCGTGGGCGGCCTTGCGCGACGATTACCGGCTGATCCGCGACAAGATCGAGGCGGTGTTCGCCGACTTCGAGAGCTTCAATTCCCGAATCATGAGGGCCGGTGGCTTCCACCTGGGCAACGCCGCGCGCGAACGACGCTGGGACACCGCCACCGGCAAGGCCAACTTCCTGGTGGCGACGCTGCCCGCCGAAACGGCACGCGAACGCGCCCAGCGGCTGACCGCGGCCAAGGTCTACACCCTGACCACCATGCGCGCGCATGACCAGTACAACACCACCGTCTACGCCCGCGACGATCGTTACCGCGGAGTCAAGGGCCGCCGGCGCGTGGTGTTCATGAACGCCGCCGACATGGCCGAGGCCGGGCTCGCGCCGGAAACCCAGGTCAGGCTGTCGACGGTCGCCGCCGACGGCCGCGCACGGACGGCGGATAGCTTCGCCGTCGTGCCCTACGACATTCCGCGCGGCTGTATCGGCGCCTATTTCCCGGAAACCAACGTGCTGGTGCCGCTCGGCCTGCATGGCCCGCGCTCGGGCACGCCGTCGAACAAAGACATTCCGGTGACGATTACCCGGCTCGGCGCGCCATCGTGACGGACGGCCCGGACCTGGACGGCGCCGCCGCGGCCGTGTTCGCCCGGTTGTGCGCCGACGGCCCGCTGCCCGGCCGCCGGCTCGCCAAACGGCTGGGCCTGGCGCAGAGCGAGGCGTTCCGCGCGCTGGCGCTGTTGGCCGAGGTCGGGTTGATTGCCGCCGCCGACGACACGGGCGACGCGCTGGCGGCGACCTACAGTCTCACCGCGGCGGGCGAAGCCCTGCGCGCCCGCCGCGGTTGATCCGCTCCGAAAAAGCAAAACGCCGCCGGGCGAGGCCCGGCGGCGTTGCGTCGAGATCCGATGGTCGGCGGCCTACTCGGCCGAGGCCACCTTGTTGCGCGAGGCGATGTATTTCAGCCACTGCTGGGCGTCGTTGGCCTTGTCCTTGAACTTGGCCGCGTTGTTGCACGAGCCCGTGGCCGCGCCCCATTTTTTCTGCTCGATCTGCACAATGCACAGCGTGATCCAGGTCGCGCCTTCGTCCTTCAGGCCCTTCTTGTCGATGGCCTTCTTGCAGGCCTCCTCGGCGCCGGTGAAGTTGTTCAGCTGCAGCTGCGCCTGGCACAGGCGCATCTCCAGCACGCCGTT
>JANRJB010000400.1:0-3918 GCA_033764265.1 Rhodospirillaceae bacterium
CCCTTGACGTCGCCGCCATAGAGCATCGTCAACACGCGCTTGGCGCCCTGGCACCACGGCACATCGGCCAGAAGGTGCGGTTGCTCGGGCATCGTGACCGAACCGTCGGCAAAGCGGATGTTATGGGCGGTGAAGGTCATGACGGTCTACCACAAGGTCTGCGCGGCGCGGGCGGGCCAGGCGGCATCGTAAGCCGGGCCGCCGACCGCTCCGGCCGAGCACTCGGCCAGCATGGCCCCGGCCGACGGCAGTGTCGCGGCATCGACGCGGCTGTCAGCATCCCACAGCTTGGATCGCACGATGGCCCGCGCGCACTGGAAATACACTTCGCCGATCGTCACGACCAGCACCGTGCGCGGCGCCTTGCCGTCGACAGCGAACGACGCGCACAGGTCGCCATCGGCGGTCACCGACGCGCGGCCGTTCACGCGCAAGGTCGTGCCGATGCCGGGGATCATAAAAAACAGCGCAACCCGCGGATCGCGCACCACGTTGCGCAACGAATCGATGCGGTTGTTGCCCATGCGGTCGGGCAGCATCAGCGTGGTCCCATCGGCGATGCGCACGAAACCGGGCCGATCACCGCGCGGCGAACAGTCGAGCCCTTCGGGGCCGACCGTCGCCAATACGCAGAACGGCGACGCTTCGATCAGCCGCATGTAAGACCGTGTCAAGGCGTTTGCGACCTTGGCCGTCGAGGCCACGACCGGCGAACCGTATTGCGCTTCCAATTCCGCGATCGTGGTGATCGGGCGCATCGGCGTTACTTGTCCGCCAGCGCCGCCTGGGCGGCGGCCAACCGCGCCACCGGGACGCGATAGGGCGAGCAGGACACGTAGTCGAGGCCCTGGCGGTGGCAGAACGCGATCGAGTCAGGATCGCCGCCGTGTTCGCCGCAGATGCCGACCTTGAGGCCGGGGCGGGCGTTGCGGCCGCGCGTGGTGGCGATCTCGATCAGCTCGCCCACGCCGTCCTGGTCGAGGCTGGCGAATGGATCCTTCTCATAGATGCCGCGTGCGCGGTAGACCTCGATCAGCGGCGCGCAGTCGTCACGCGACAGCCCGAAAGTGGTCTGCGTCAGGTCGTTGGTGCCGAACGAGAAGAACTCGGCCGTCTCGGCGATCTCGGCGGCCCGCAGCGCCGCGCGCGGCAGTTCGATCATGGTGCCGACCTTGTAGTCCACACGCACACCGACCGCGTCGAACACCGCCTTGGCGGTGGCGTTGACCACCACCTTCATCATGTCGAGTTCCTTCTTGGTGCCGACCAGCGGGATCATCACTTCGGGCAGCACCACCTTGCCGGCCTTGGCCAGTTGGGCGGCGGCCTCGAAGATGGCGCGGGCCTGCATCTCGTAAATCTCCGGATGCGACACGCCCAGCCGCACGCCGCGGTGGCCCAGCATCGGGTTGGTCTCGTGTAGCTTGACCAGCAGGTCGCGCACGGACTCGACGGACACCGCCGCCGAAGCCGCGACTTCGGCGATTTCGTCGTCGGTCTGCGGCAGGAACTCGTGCAGCGGCGGGTCGAGCAGGCGCACCGTGACCGGCAGGCCTTCCATGATCGAGAACAGCTTGACGAAGTCATCGCGCTGGTAGGGCAGCAGCTTGGCCAGCGCGGCTTTGCGCCCGCCCGAGTCCTTGGCCAGGATCATCTGGCGGATGTTGAGGATGCGCTGCGGATCAAAAAACATGTGCTCGGTGCGGGCCAGCCCGATGCCTTCCGCGCCGAACTTGCGGGCGGTCTCGGCGTCCAGCGGCGTTTCGGCATTGGCGCGCACCCGCAGACGGCGCACTTTATCCACCCACTGCATCAGCGTGGCGAAGTCGCCGGTCAGCGCCGGCTGGATGGTCGGCACCTGGCCCTTGAAGATCTCCCCGGTGGCACCGTCGAGGGTGATGACGTCGCCTTCCAGCAGGATCAGTTCGCCGACGCGGAAGGTCTTGGCCGCGGCGTCGATCTGGATTTCGCCGGCGCCGCAAACGCACGGCGTGCCCATGCCGCGCGCCACCACCGCGGCGTGGCTGGTCATGCCGCCACGTGTGGTCAGGATGCCCTGGCTGACGTGCATGCCACCGATGTCCTCGGGGCTGGTCTCGCGGCGGACCAGGATCACCTTTTCGCCACGCTTGTGCCAATCCTCGGCGTCCTCGGCGGTGAAGACGATGCGCCCCGACGCAGCGCCCGGCGAAGCCGGCAAACCGCGCGACAGCAGCTTGCGCGGCGCCTTCGGGTCAAGCGTGGGATGGAGCAGCTGGTCGAGCTGGGCCGGATTGATGCGCTTGATCGCCTCGGCCTCGCCGATCAGCCCCTCGGCCACCATGTCGACGGCGATTTTCATGGCGGCCTTGGCGGTGCGCTTGCCGTTGCGTGTCTGCAGCATCCAGAGCTTGCCCTTCTGGATGGTGAACTCGATATCCTGCATGTCGCCGTAATGGCGCTCGAGCCGGCCGCGCACCTCGGCTAGTTGCTTGTAGAGCGCCGGCATCGCCTCTTCCATGGCGGGCAATGTGGAGTTCTGCGCCTGCTTGCCGGCGATGGTGATCTGCTGCGGCGTGCGGATGCCGGCGACCACGTCCTCGCCTTGGGCGTTGATCAGGTATTCGCCGTAGAAGGTATTCTCGCCGGTTGATGGGTCGCGGGTGAAGCAGACGCCGGTGGCGCAATCTTCGCCCATGTTGCCGAACACCATCGACTGGACGTTGACCGCGGTGCCCCATGATTCGGGGATGTCGTGCAGCTTGCGGTACGTGATCGCGCGCTGGTTCATCCAGCTGGAAAACACCGCGCCGATGGCACCCCACAGCTGGTCGTGAACGTCCTGCGGGAACGGCGAGCCCAGTTCCTCCTCCACTTTGGCCTTGTAGGCCTCGACCAGGGCTTTCAGGTCGTCGGCGGTCAGCTGCGTGTCGAGCGATACGCCTTTGTCCTCCTTGGCGATCTCGAGCAGGTGCTCGAAGTTGTAGTGGTCCACGCCCAGCACCACGTCGGAGTACATCTGGATGAAGCGGCGGTAGCTGTCGTAGGCGAAACGCGCGTCGCCCGACTGCTTGGCCAGGCCCTCGACCGTCTGGTCGTTGAGACCGAGGTTAAGGATCGTGTCCATCATGCCGGGCATCGACGCCCGCGCCCCGGACCGCACCGAGACCAGCAGCGGCGCACGCACGTCGCCGAACTTCGCGCCGATCAGGGCTTCGACGTTGGCGAGCGCGGCGGCCACCTGGGCCTTCAGGTCGGCCGGCATCTGCTTGCCGTTGGCGTAGTAGGTGGTGCAGACCTCGGTGGTGATGGTGAAGCCCGGCGGGACCGGCAGGCCAATGGCGCTCATTTCCGCCAGATTGGCGCCCTTGCCGCCCAGCAGGTTCTTCATGTCTGCGCGACCTTCCGCCTTACCGGCGCCAAAGGCATAGACCCACTTGCCGGTGGCCGGCACGGCGGCGGCCGGCGCACCCCCTGCGGCGGGATAAAGGTCGGGGCGGAGGTCGTGGCGCGAGACCTTGCCCGCCGTGGCGGTTTCCACCGCCAGCACGCGCTCGGCCGGTACCCGGTCCCACTGGCTGACGGCCTGGGGGGTGACGTTGATGGCCCGGGCCAGAGCGGCTACGCCACCGGCCTCGGTGATGGCCCGTTCCAAGGCGGTGTCGCGCATGTGATCCCCATGTAAGCAGACGCAGAGTCGCCATCAAGGTATACTTACCTTGATGTGTTCACGCGGGCTTACATCACGGATCAAGCCTGAAAAACAAGGAAAATTTGGCCACTGACCGGGGGTGAGCGAAAAATCGTGTCAAATCAAGCCGCGGGCGGCCAGCTCGCTCTTCAGGTAGGCATAGTAGATCGGCCCGGCGATGATGCCCGGCACGCCAAACACCGACTCCATGACCAGAAGCACGATCAAAAGCTCCCAGGCGCGGGCGC
>JANRJB010000404.1:0-3517 GCA_033764265.1 Rhodospirillaceae bacterium
CATCGACGTGGAAATCGCCGCGTTCCCCAGCCAGGCCGCCGCCACCGCGTTCTGGAACGATCCCGCCACCGCCGCGGCCCGCGCCGCGCGCAATGCGGTCGCGGTCGTCAACACCTTCCTGGTCGCGGGCTTGCCGCGCAAATAAAGCCAACACGGAGAGCATGACGATGACACACGCTTCGATGTCGCGCCGCCGACTCGCGTTGAACGGCCTGGCCCTGGCTGCCGTCGGATGGAGCGGCGGCGCGGCCCGCGCGCACGCCCCGGCGGCCGCGCCCGATCCCGCCACCGTGCGGCCCGGCTTCCTGTTCGTCACCGGCTTCTCGATCAATCGCGAGGCGATGGGCAGGTACGCCCGCACGCTGCCGGCGATCTATCAGAAGTACCAGGGCTACTATCTCGCCACCGGCGGGCCCACGGGCGGCGTCACCGTGCTGGAAAGCGACTGGAAGCCGCGTTCGGTCATCCTGGCCAAGTTCCCGACCATCGAGGCGGTCAACGAATTCTGGTGGAGCCCGGAGTATCGCGAGAGCGTGGCGATCCGCGCCGGCGCCGGCGAGTTCACGGTGGTGCGCCTGAAAGGCCGGCCCGGCGACGCGGCCAAGCCGAAGGGCAAGCCCGCCTACCTGATCGGCATCAACGAAATCCGCGACCGCGCCAAAAACGCCGAGTACGGCAAGGCCGCGCTGCCGATTCTGAACGAACACGGCGGCCGGCTGATCGCCGGCGGCGGCCGCAAGGACATCGAGCTTTTGGAAGGCGACTTCGGCAACAAGAACGTGACCGTGGTGGAATTCGCCGACCTGGCGGCGCTGCGCGCCTTCTACAACGATCCGCGCTATCAGGCGCTTATTCCGATCCGCCAGGCCTCGGGCGATTCGACGGTGATCGAGATCGACGGCGTCGCGCAGAACAGTTGAGGCTGGACCGGCTGATCGCGGGCCCGGCGCACGCGTGCGATGCAGTTCGTGCTTGACCAGGTCGGCGTGCGGTTCGGCGCGGTCGAGGTGCTGCGCGACGTCTCGCTCGCGCTGGCGGAACGCCGCATCGGCGTCATTGGCGACAACGGCTCGGGCAAGAGTACGCTCGCGCGCCTGCTCAACGCCCTGCTGGCGCCGACCACCGGCGCGGTGCGGGTGGACGGGCGCGACAGCCGCGCCGAGGCCGCGGCGATCCGGCGCGATGTGGGATTCGTGTTCCAAAACGCCGACGCGCAGATCGTCATGCCGACGGTGGCCGAGGATGCGGCGTTCGGGCTGGTGGCGCGCGGCGTGAAAGACCCCGAGCTTGCCCGCCGGACCGACGACGCGCTGGCGCGGTTCGGGCTGGCGGGTCTGCGCGACCGGCCCAGTCATGCCCTGAGCGGCGGCGAAAAACAGCTGCTCGCGCTGGCCGGCGTACTGGTGACCGAGCCACAAGCGATCGTGTTCGATGAGCCGACCACCATGCTCGACCGCCGCAACGCCGCGAAGATGATGGATGTGATCGCCGGGCTGCCGCAGCAGGCCGTCGTCGTCACGCACCACGTCGAGCTGCTGGGCGGGTTCGACCGCGTCATCGTGCTGGAACGCGGCCGGGTCATCGCCGATGACGCCGCCGCGGCGGCGATCGCGTTCTATCAGGGGCGCGCGTGATGCTGGGGGTGTATCAGCCCGGTGCGTCGGCGCTGCATCGCTTGGGCGCGGGGCACAAACTGCTGGCGCTGGCGGTTTTCGGCGCCGGTCTCGCCGCGCTCGACGGACCGCTGTGGGCGTGCGGCGCGTTGGCGGCGGCATCGGCAGTGTGGTCCGCCGGCGGTCTGGGGAGCCCAGCGCTGATCGCGTTGCTGCGCCCGTTGGTGTGGTTCCTGGTGCCGATCGCGGTGTTCCAGCTGTGGATCGCCGGGCTGGCCCCCGCCGTGCGCACGCTGGCGGCGATCCTGGCGCTGGTGATCGTCGCGGGCGCGGTCTCGGCCACCACCCGGCCGACCGACATGCTGGCGGTGCTGACCCGCGTGCTCGCGCCGCTGCGCCGGGTCGGCGTCGACCCGGCCACTGTCGCGCTGGCGGTCACCTTTGTCGTGCGCCTGGTGCCGGTGATCGGCGAAATCGCACGCGAGGCCAACGACGCGCGCCGTGCCCGCGGCGGCGGCCCGGCGTGGCGCATCGTCATTCCGACGGCGATCCGCGCGCTGCGCCATGCCGACGCCATGGCCGAAGCGCTCGAAGCGCGCGGCTTCGGGGCGGGGCGCGCACCATGAGCACGTTCGCCCGCGCTCCGGCCCGCGACATGGTGCGCGTGGCGCTGTTCGCCGCGTTGATCGCCGCGCTGGGCCTGGTGCCGCCGGTGCCGGTGCCGGTGATTCCCGTGCCGATCACGGCGCAGACCCTGGGCGTCATGCTGGCGGGGGCGATACTGGGCCCGCGCCTGGGCGCACTGGCGGTCGCGCTGGTCCTGCTGTGCGTCGGCATCGGCTTGCCCCTGTTGGCCGGCGGGCGCGGCGGGCTCGGCGTATTCGCCGGCCCCGGCGGCGGCTTTCTGCTCGGTTGGGTGGCCGGCGCCTGGGTCGTCGGCATGATCGCGGGCCTGCGCCGCGACGCCGCCATGCCCTGGCTGCTGGTGTCGTGCCTGGCGGGCGGCATCGGCGCGATTTATCTGGTGGGCGTGCCGTGGATGAGCGCGGTCGGCGATCTGACGCTGACGCAGGCGGCCGCAGCGTCCGCCGCGTTCCTGCCGGGCGACATCGTCAAGGCCGCGATCGCCGCGGCGGTGGCGCGCGGCGTACGGCGCGGCTATCCCATGAGCGGCGCATGAACGCGCTGGTCACCGATGGGTTCTTCGCCGCGGCGGCGCGCAATCCGGCGCGCCCCGCCGTGGCGATCGGCGACGATGCGCAGACCTATGGCGCCTTATCCGCACGCGTGAACGCGCTCGCGCGTCGCATTCCGCCGGGTGCGCGCGTCGGGCTGCTCATGGACAACAGCGCCGCGTTCATCGAAACGCTGCTGGCGGTGATGGCCGCGGGCGGCGTCGCCATGGTGATGGAGCCGCTGTGGACGCCAGCGACGCGGGCCGCCATGCTGGCCGCGCACCGTCCGGCGCTGGTGTTCGCCGACCGCGCGGTGCCCGACGCCGAAATCCCCGTCATCGACGTGCGTGCGCTGGATGATTGGATCGCCGGCACGGTCGAGCACGCGCCGCATCGTGCGCGCCCGCATGACTTGTTCCTGATCGTGTTTACATCGGGCTCCACCGGCGTGCCGAAGGCGGTGATCCGCAGCCATGCCTCGTGGGTGGCGAGCTTCGCCGCCAGCGCGGCGGAACTTGGCACGAACGCGGACAGCCGCGTGCTCGCGCCCGGGCCCCTCAGCCACGGCCTGACACTCTACGCCGCGGTCGAGACGTTGAACGCCGGCGGGATGATCGGTCTGCAACGCGCCTTCGACGCGGTCGCGTGCGCGCGCGATCTGCGTGCCGGTCGGTTCGACACGCTGGTCGGCGCGCCGACGTTGCTGGATCTCGTGATCGAGGCGGGCGC
>JANRJB010000407.1:0-5434 GCA_033764265.1 Rhodospirillaceae bacterium
GGTTCGGTGTTGGGGGGGGCGCCCCGCGGGGGGCCGGGGGGCCTGGCCCCCGGGGGGTGGGGGGGGGGGGGGGGGGGGGGGGGGGGGGGCTGGATGGTCTGCGCGGCGAGCTTACGCGGGCACCGCGCGGCAAGCAATTAAGTATTGTGTCCCCGGAATTATAATTTCAGGCGCCCTTGAGCGGCGCATTCAACTCATCCAAATTGATAGCATCGCGATCAATCCGCCGAGGACGCCGTCATGGCCGCCGTCACCATTCGCAACCTGTCCGCCGAGGTGCATCGCGCGCTCAAGGTCCGCGCCGCGCAGCACAATCTCAGCACCGAGGCGGAGATGCGCGCCATCCTGGAAGCCGCCGTGCGCCCCGCCGGCCGGCTGCGGCTCGGCACGGCGCTCGCGGAGATCAGCCGCAAACACGGCATCACCAATGCCGATGTTGAGGCGCTGGAACGCGCTCGCATCAAGTAAGGGTACTGGAAGCCGAAAACGAGAACGACGTGGACCGTGAGTAGAAAATATGCCCTGCCGCTGTTTCTTGAAGGCCGCATTGACCAGCAGGCTTATTTGAAATGGCTCACGGCCAAGACCAATGCTCACTTCAAGCGGGACCGCAAACGCGGCAACGCCGAATCGACCCGGGAAAACTATCGCGTGGCGATCCATGACGCCGTGGTCAAATCCCAAGGTCGTGATGCCTACACGGGCGAGCCGCTTCGCTGGGACTTGATCAGCACCTACAATAACGCGCAGTCCAAGCAGCACGGGCGCGGCTACAAGAGCGGCTTCGCGTTGTTGCCGACGGTCGATCATGTCGGGGATGGAACCGGGCCCGCGGAGTTTGTGATTTGCGCTTGGCGCACAAACGACTCGAAAAGCGACTTGACCTTGGCCGAGCTAGTGGACCTGTGCCGGAAAATCCTGGTGCACCACGGATACGCGATCGCGCCCCCGGCGGAGACTACCCGATGAACGATCTGCTCTCGCTGTCGACACACGCTCTCGCGCGGTGCTTGAACCAACACCTGTCGCGCTTGTCGCCGGATTGGTGGCGGCTACATGTAATCAACCAATTGACCGACACACAACGTCGCACGGCGGCGGAACGGCGCTGGACGGCGGTTGAGCACCTGGATCTGGCGGCCCTCTTGAAGGTTCTGGACGCCAATTGGTTCGATCTGGCCCACATCGGCGGATGGCCGCGCGATGGACAGGGTTTGGTGAAAGAACTGCGCCATGCCCGCAACCGCTGGGCCCATCAGTCCGCGTCAGGCAACGCGCCCGATGACACGTTTCGCGACGCCGACACCGTGGCCCGTTTGTTGAAGATGATCGGCGCGCCGCCGCAGACCATAACGGCCGTTACTGCGGTCAGGGACCGTGCGTTGCGGGACATGTCGTCACTCGCGGCTTCGGCGCAGGCGCCTGCAGCACCGCGACAAGAGCCTTCCGTCGCCAAACAGAAACCTCAACGGTGGCGCGCAGCCAATACGCTGGAAATCGGCCGAGAGAACAAGAACGGCCAGGTGGTGACCCGCAAGACCGACCAGCCCGGCACCGACCACCTGCAGAAAGTCTACGTCCTCACCTGCAAGCACTGCGGCCACACCTACGGCGCGAACGGTTCCGACGCCTGGCAGCGCAAGTGCCCGAAATGTCAGGCCGGCCGACCTGGGTTGGCGTTCTGACAATAGAATGAAGTGAATCGACGGCGCTGACCGGTGCATGACGAATGCCGAGGGCAAGATGGGGCATGAAGCCCCAACCAAGCGAAGGCGAGAGGTCGACTGGGGTGTCCGGTAGGACTACGCGCGTGTGGCGAGGGCGGCAATTAAGTATTGTGTCCCCTTAACTCAGATTGTGTCCCCTTAACTCAGTGTCCCCAACACGCGTCCCTTGATGGCCTGACGTTAGGTCGTGGGATCACGCGAAAGCCCCTTCCCCGTCCCTTATCTCTTCTTCACCTTTCAGCGATACTCCTGGCCCTTGATCGTTCACGCCTCGGGGTCTGGTTTTGGCTTCGCCGCCCATCGCATCCGCGCCCATAGCAGCGCCCTCCGCCGCCGCCGCGCCGCCGTCCGCGTGGGCGGAGTTCCTCGCGCGCCTGCGCACCGCGCCGGCGTCGGAGCAGGTGCGCAATGTGCGCATCATCACCGGCCTGGTGCTGCTCTATTACGTCTTCGTCCATCTGTGCAACCACGCGCTCGGCAACATCTCGCTCGACCTGATGGAGCTGGTGCAGCCCTATTCGGTCGGCTGGTTCCGCACCTGGCCGGGCACCGTGCTGCTCGGCGGCGCGGCGCTGACCCATTTCGGGCTGGCGCTGTGGGCGCTGTATCTCAAGCGGCGGTTCCGCATGCCGGCGTGGGAAGCCGCGCAGATCATGCTGGGGCTGTTGATCCCGGTGCTGCTGGTGCAGCACATCGTCGATGCGCGCATGGCGCGCGAGTTCTATGGCGCTGAATCGGGCTACGCCTACGTCATCTGGGGCATGCGCGGCGACTGGTGGACCTACTTCCAGCAATGCCTGCTGCTGATCGTGGCCTGGACCCATGGCTGCATGGGCCTGCACTACTGGCTGCGGTTCCGGTCGTGGTACGGCCGCGTCGTGCTGCCGGGCGGCGTGGTGGCGCTGACCGTGCCGCTGCTGGGCCTGTGCGGCTTTTTGCAGGCGGTGCGCGAGGTGGAACGCCTGGCCCAGCTGCCGCGCTGGCAGCGCGCGTTCGAGGCCAACGCCGCCACGGTCGGCGACCTGGGCAGCATCGTGCTGGCGGAACTGGAGATCGAGCTTTTGGTGGTGCTGGGCGCGGTGCTGGCGCTGCTGATGGTCGCGCGCATCGTGCGCACGGTGGCCGAACGCCGCCACGGCGTGATCCAGGTGACGTTCCCGGCCTTCGTGGTGACCGCGGTGGTGCCGGGGCCGACGGTGCTGGAAGTCAGCCGCAGCGTCGGCGTGGCCCACGCCAGCGTCTGCGGCGGCCGCTGCCGGTGCAGCACGTGCCGGGTGCGCGTCGGCCGCGGGCTCGAGGCGCTGCCGGCCCCGGCCGCCAACGAGGCCCGCGTGCTGGCCCGCATCGGCGCCGCGCACAACGTGCGGCTGGCCTGCCAGATCAGGCCCACGACCGACATCGAGGTCACGCCCCTGTTCCCCACGCCGCCCGACATCGAGAACCTGCGCAAGGAGGAACCCGACTACCACCAGGGCCGCGAGATGGAGATCGCGGTGATGTTCGCCGACCTGCGCGGCTTCACCGCGGCGTCGGAACATCAGCTGCCTTATGACACGGTGTTCCTGCTCAACCGCTATTTCCGCGAGATGGGCGTCGCAATTCAGGCCAATCGCGGCGTGATCGACAAGTTCATCGGCGACGGCATCATGGCGCTATTCGGGCTCGAGGACGGGCTGGAACGCGGCACCATGAGCGCCCTGCGCGCCGCCCGCGAGATGAGCCGCCGCCTCGACGGCCTGAACGCCGAACTGGAACACGACCTGACGCAGCCGTTGCGCATCGGCATCGGCATCCACGTCGGCACGGCGATCGTCGGCGACGTCGGCTGGGGCGAGGCGCGCGCGCTCACCGCCATCGGCGACACCGTCAATACCGCAAGCCGGATCGAGGGCCTGACCAAGGACTTCGACTGCGAGCTGTTGATCTCGGCCGATACCGCCCGCGCGGTCGGCGCCGCGCTCGACGGATTACCGCGTCGGGACGCTGACGTGCGCGGCCGCAGCGCGAAAATCGAAGTGATCGTCGTGGCCAAGGCCAGCCAGCTGGAGCTGCTCGACCGTGTCAGCTGAACGCGCCCTTCGCCGCATCTTGCGCAAACCGTTGGCAGTCGCTACAGGTCGCCGACCATGAAAAAACCCTTTTGGATTGGGGCCTTTGCGCTGGCCGCGGGCCTGGGCTCCGCCCCGCCCGGCGCCGCCGCGTCCCTGTTTGAAGGGGGTTTGTTCGGCGGGGGCTTGTTTGACGGGGGGCGGCTGTTGGCCACCAGCGGCGTCAGCCAGGTCGAGGGCGCGGCCGGCGGCGGCCTGGTGCCGTGGGCGCTGATCGCCGGCTACGGCACCCGCGACGGCATCGGCGCGTCGGCGCACCTGACGCACGTCAAGGTGTCGGACTTCGCGCTCACCACCGGCGGCGTGGCGGTGGGGTTTTTCGACCGGGTGGAACTCTCGTACGCGCGGCAGTGGTTCGACACCGGCCGCGCCGGCGCGCGGCTGGGCCTGGGCGAGGACTTCACGTTCCATCAGGACGTGGTCGGCGCGAAGGTCAAGCTGTTCGGCGACGCGGTGTTCGACCAGGACCGCTGGTGGCCGCAGGTCTCGGCCGGCGCGCAATACAAGAACGCCGACCGTTCAAACATCCTCGCCGCGCTCGGCGCGCGCTCCGACGACGGCGTCGACCTGTACCTGGCCGCGACCAAGCTGTTCCTGGCGCAGAGCCTTCTGGTCAACGGCACCGTGCGGCTGACCAAGGCCAACCAGTTCGGCATTCTCGGTTTCGGCGGCAATCGCGGCGCGGGCTATGAACCGCAGCTGGAAACCTCGGCCGCGCTGCTCGTCAGCCGGCGGCTGGCGGTGGGGGCGGAATTCCGCACCAAGCCCAACAACCTGGCGTTCGCGCGGGAACAGGACGCCTTCGACCTGTTCGCGGCGTACTTCCTGAACAAGAATCTCTCGCTGACGGCGGCCTACGTCGACCTGGGCGACGTGGCGCTGCAGGGCGGGCAAAAGGGCGTGTATCTCTCCATCCAGGCGGGGTTCTGAACATGCTGCGCGCGGCGATCGTTCTGATTGCGCTTCACACCGGTGCGGCTTCGGCCGACGATACGCTCTACCGCGCGCTCGGCGGCCAGGAGGTGATCGTGCGCCTGGCTGACGCCACCATCGATGCGTCCGTGACCGAC
Organism: Rhodospirillaceae bacterium; assembly: GCA_033764265.1. Classification (GTDB taxonomy): domain Bacteria; phylum Pseudomonadota; class Alphaproteobacteria; order Rhodospirillales; family Rhodospirillaceae; genus VGEM01. The sequence goes on from JANRJB010000407.1 coordinate 4,906, forward strand.
CCGCGCATCACGCACACCTTCGACGAGGTCAACGTGCGCCGGGTCAAGCGCCTGCTCGCCGACCAAATCTGCGAGCTGACCGGCGGCCCCTGCGTGTACGAGGGCCGCACCATGCAGGAATCCCACTACCACCTCGACCTGACCGACGCCCACTTCAACTGGCTGGTGGAGCACCTTCAGGACGCCATGGACCGGGAGAACATTCCGTTCTTCACCCAGAACAAGCTGCTCGCGATCCTCGCGCCGATGCGCCGCGACATCGTCAAGCGCGACATTCCCGCGCCGCCGTACCAGGCGGCGAAATAGCGCGCGCGTTCCTCAAAGCGTAATTGGAGAGTAAAAATTCCCCACAAAGCTTAATTGGGGTCAGAGTAAAAATTCCACACAAAGCTTAATTGGGGTCAGAGTAATGGACTGCACCCATGCGCTGAGACAGTCAAACTGGTGACAGTTCGGTTGATCGCCCGCATGCCGGCTGCTGCGCAGCAGCCGGCATGCAGGCGAAGTTTGCCTCGAATTCGGCGGGCGA
>JANRJB010000423.1:0-11439 GCA_033764265.1 Rhodospirillaceae bacterium
GCAAGGCGGCCACCCCGGCGGTATCGGCGAGGTCGGCCTGCCCGGCATCGCGCCGGCCCTGTGCAACGCCATCTTCGCCGCCACCGGCCAGCGCATCCGCACCCTGCCGGTCGCCCCCGAGGGCGTGGTGGCGGTGTAGGCATCTATACTTGGCGCGCCCGTCCCGGATTGGCCGCGCCGGCGCCCACCCGCCCCTGTATTTGCAGGAAATATACAGGGGAACACGGCACAAAATTGAGGAGGATCAAGGCGTTGAGTTTTCGCCCCGGCGCGACGGCGAATATTTGGGCTGTTGGTCGCTTAAGCAAGTGATAATCGCGTATTCAAAGTATTAAAAACCGATGCGGCGCGATGGCGTCTGAACAGAATCAAGTCATGACAAGTATACACGAACAGGGACACATCGTAACTTATTGATTTACAGCGATATTTCGACCACTTTTCGCCGCATTTGCTGCGCTGCAGCATGAAGTCGTCGTCAAGTAACTCTGCGTGGCGATGCTTCCGCGTTGGTTGTGCTGGCCACCGGGCCGGCGACTGTGTTGGTGGTCAAGGGACTGGATTGTGATCGTTGGAGTAGTGGACGTCGAGTTTGACGAGGGTGTTGGACAGCACGAGGAGCTTGCGGGCGACGGCGATGATCGCGACCTTGGCGGGCTTGCCCTGCTCGCGCATGGCTTTGTAGGCGAGGCGGAAGCGGGGATGGGCGCGGGCTGCGGCCAGGGCGGCCATGTAGAGCGCGGTTCGCACGCACGGCCGGCCGCCGCCGATCTGGTTGCGGCCCTGGAAGGTGCCGCTTTGGTGGGGATGGGGCGCAAGTCCGGCCAGGCTGGCGATGGCGCGGCGATCGAGCGCCCCCAACTCGGGCAGATCGGTCAGCAGGACGGATGCGGTCTGTTTGCCGATGCCGGGGATCGAGGTGAGCAGCTGGTAGCGGTGAACGTTGGCCGGGTCGGCGAACAGGAGTTGGTCGAGCTGCCGCTCGATCTCGGTTCGTTGCTGGCCGAGCAAGGCGATCACGCTGCGATGATTGGCGATGAGCGCCGGGTCATCGGCTTGCTTGAGCCGGGTCTTCTCGGCGGCGATCATGTCGACCAGCTGGCGGCGGCGTGTCGCCAGGGCTTTCGCCGTGATCTGAGAGGCGCTCGGCAAGGGGCGGATCGAATCGGTCATGCGCACGGCAAACCGCGCGATCAGGCGCGCGTCCAGGCGATCGGTCTTGGCCCGGGCACCCTCGGCCTCGCGAAAGGCCTTGATCCGGCGCGGATTGAAGACGCCGACCTCGAAGCCCTGATCGGCCAGGGCGCGGACCAGCTTGGCAGCATAAGGCCCGATCGCTTCGAGGACGATGCGTTTGACAGCGGATCGTCGCAGCCGCGCGACGATGGTGGCGATGCCGTCGGCGGCGTTCGGCACCCGGAACGTGGCGCCCGATGGCGCAATCGCGACATCGAGAAACAACTTGCCGGCGTCGACGCCGGCCGCGGTCACGGTCGTCATGTTCGCTCTCCTGTCCTGTATGCGGGATATGGACGCGGGGTCCATTCCCAAGCGACTGTTCGGAACGACACAAAACGGCCGGGCCCATGCCGGCTCTACGCGCCGATACAAGATCAGGCGCAGGGGACCCAACGGGCTCCGGCCGCTACCCCGACAGACTACGCCGTGGCATCACCGACATACAGGACCCACGGCGCGTCAAACTTTCTCGGCGCGTGGTAAGGGGCAGGCCCGAAGAAAGCCCGGGGACATGGTGAAACCCGCATGAAGATGTTGAACGCTCAAACAGCCGGTTGCGGGGGTGAGGCATGATGCTTAACGCTGACTTTTTGAGGCCAAATCAAACGTTGTCTTGCTGTCACGCCATTTCTCGTGTTAATGTCTCAATTATTAAGAGAAATTTCACGTAGCACTACAATCTCGGGGAGAGGTTGAGAAAAGGTATCTCGTGGAGTCTGTGGTGGGAGCTGCGGACGAGCCGGGGTCGATGCGTAGGTTATCTGGGTGAATTCAAATTCTTGGGGGTCAGCGATGCGCTGTCAGGTCATTGCACGAATCGCCGCCGGACTTGGCGTCCTTGTCGTCGCCATGTCTACGTCAGCCGTGGCCGTGCCGTACAATTTCGGCGGCGACGTGACGTTAAACACCGGCGTTGGAAGTACGCTTGGTGTAGTCGGCGGCATTGCCTACGGCACCCGAGACACTTTCTTGTTTGAAGCGCCAACCCTCTCGATCAACGCAGCTGAATGTGGCGGAGCCTGCTCTGTTCATTTCGACCGGACTCTATCAGGCAGCTTTTCAGCTGCCCCAGGTCGTATCATCACATCGGTTAGTGCAGGGGTCTTCTTCGGCCCATCCAGCACGATCCTGGGCACTTATGGCATTTCGGAAATGACATGGGTGGTTGGCGGGGGCAGTTATACAGGTTCGCTCTCTGATGGTGATAGTTTCACCACCGGTGCCTATCTCGGCAATTGGAGCGTGACCGGGCCAAACGCCGGCCGGGCGTGGGCGTTTAATGGAGCCAATTCTGGAGCTTTTCTCGGTGATAGTCGCAGCACCGCCCCATATTCGATTAACGCGACGACATTCGCGCTCGACATTTCGCACATGGCTCAAATGGGGACATCGAGTGGTGGCGGTTACTTTGGGCCCCTCAAATTTGGGGTCACTGTCTTTACCGCCGAAGCTCCGCCGCCGCCCCTTAACGGTGTACCGTTGCCGAGTTCCATGGCGATCATCGGCCTCGGTCTGCTCGGTTTCGGCGCAACGCGACGGCGCATGGCGGCGTGAGCCATCGATCAAATTCTCAGCGGCTACCCGATGGCCCCGGTGCTGGTCGATCAGCTCGGGGCCGTCTCGTTTCGGGACCGTCTCGTTTCGGGTCCGCGAACAACGGGGTCGGCGTAAATTGGCCGTGTAAGGCAAAACCGCCCGAAGTTGCCCCCGGGCGGTTTGAGATCGAAGCCTGCGAAGAACACCACCCTCACCCCGGCCCTCTCCCGCGCGGCGGGAAAGGGGGGAAGGGGCTTGGCGCCGCTTACGCCGTCGCCGGCTTGGTGGCGTTGAGGATGCCGAAGCCCGGCAGCAGTTCGGGTTCCTTCTCGTTCAGCTCGAAGCCGGCCTTGCGGATGATGTCCGGCAGGCCGTTGGCGCGGAACTTCGGCGACCACACCTCGTTGTTCCAGCGGTGGTCCATCCAGCCGCGGTACATGCCGTACGCGGTGCGGCGCGGCGCGCCGGTCAGCTTGAAGTCGAGCGGGTAGTAGATGCCGCCCGGCCGGACGATGCGCCAGGCCTCTTTCACCGAGGCGTGCGTGCCCTCGGGGTCGACCTCGTGGAACATGATGTAGCTGGTGACGATGTCGAAATAGCCGTCGGGGAACTTGGTGTCCTCGCCCAGGCGCTGGGCGAAGTTGACGTCGAGCCCGCGTTCCACCGCGCGCAGGTGGCCGTAGCGGATCATCGGCCCGCCGATGTCGATGCCCCACACCTCGGCGTCTGGGAAGCGTTCCTTCAGCGCCATGGTCAACTGGCCGACGCCGCAACCGACGTCGAGGATGCGCTTGACCTTGCCGTCGGCCGGGATCGGTAGGCGATTGGCCGAGCCGCGATGCAGTTCGTCCTGGTAGTTGCGGCCGGTGTAAAAGGCGTTGGTGCCGTAGTGGTACATGTGGCCGGCGAACGGGTTGCCGACATAGCCGCCCGGCTGGATGTGGATTTCGTGGCGGGTGTAGTCCGGGATCTTCATGCCGGGGTTCAGTTCCAGCGTGCCCGGGCCCTTGGTGTCGACCGCTTCCATCTCGGACAGGTAACGGTCGGCGTTGCTTTCAAAGTGGGTCTTCAGGTCGTCCCACATCAGCTGCTGGGCGCTGAGCCAGGTGCGGGTGCTGAGCTGGATCAGCGGATCGTCCTGCAACAGGGCGATCGCCTCGGGCTGCGTCAGGTCCGACTCTTTCTTGCCCGCGGCGGCGACGATCTCGGTCGCGCGCGCCTGCGCGGCGCGGCCGATGACGCCGGTGTAGGCGCGGAACGCGGTCAGAAAGTCCTGCCGCGCGTCAAGCTCCAGCGTCGGCAGTCGCTCGAGCACGCCGATCGCGCCGCGCGGGGCCAGCGTGCCCTCGGGCATCCTGGCCTGCTTGGACGGCTTGGCGGCGGCCGCGCCGCGGCCAAACACCGTGCCGACGGCGCCCGCGATTGCCGCGCTGGCGCCCATCAATAGACGACGGTTGATCATGGAGAATGGGTCCTTGTCTCGTGGTCCTGGGGGGAGGCGGGCGCGCTCAGTTGAACACGCGCTCTTCGCCGAACGGGCGGGCCTTGCTGGTGTCGCGCGACAAGACGGCGTAGACGCGCTTGACCATGGCTTCGCGCTCGGCCTGCCAGGCGGCCTTTTCTTCCTCGGTCGGCATATACTGCTCGATCGCCTCGGCGGTCACCTTGCCCTTGGTGGCCAGCAGTTTCTCGACGATCTTCATGCGCTGACGGTCGGCCCAGATTTCCGAGCCCAGCGCGATGACGATGGTCATCAGGTTGTCGATATGCGGGTTGCCCAGGAACACCGCTGAATCCGTGTCGCCCTTGATGAAGTCGGCGGCATAGGTCGGGCGGTCCTTCTTGGCCTCTTTCTTGGCGTCAGCCATGGTCGTCTCTCCCTCGGAGGTGAATGCGATGCGGTCCGGATTGGGCCGGTGACGCGCCGTGGCCGCGCAGCCCCGGCGGACGCCTTGCCGCATGTGGGCCGCATATTGCGTTTCGCCGGGCGGCCCGGCAACCCAATCTTGCGGCGAAGTTCACGGGGCGTGCGCGCGCGGCGGCGCCCGCGCCGGGGCGGGAATCGGCCATAATAGGCTGAAATCAATCAGGTTTTCCGCGCCCCATAGAGGTGCCAGTGGATCGTTTCGCCCCACCGGGCCGACCCGTCGGGCTTGTCGATGGCCGCGCGGATGGCGTCCGCGAAGGCCTGTTCGCCGGCGGCGTAGTAATCGGGCACCACCAGGTTGACGTAGGTTTCGGGCGCGAAGCCGGCCGCCGCGCAGGCCTGCGCCATGTCGGTGTGGGCCCAGGTCTGCATGAACGGCTCGTTGTTATAGAGCGCGTCCCAGTCCATGTAGAACGCATCGAAGGGCTTCAGCGAGGCCGCGCGCGGAATTTCCATGTGCAGCATCAGCCCGCCGGGTTTCAGCACGCGGTGACATTCGCGCAGGATGTTGGCCAGCCCGCCGCGCGAGGTTTCGTGGAACAGGATGCAGGACACGACGAGATCAAACGATCCGTCGTCGTAGCCCATGCGCTCGGCATCCATCTGCCGGAAGTGGACCGGTTTGCCCAGCGCCTCGGCGCGGGCGTGGGCATAGCGCAGGCATGGCGCGGCCACGTCGATGGCGTGCAGTTCGGCCGCCGGGAACACGTCGGCGTAGGGCAGGGTGTTGTTGCCGACGGTGCAGCCCACGTCCAGAATCCGCGTGGGGGCGAAGTCGGGCCAGCGGTGGCGCATCGCCTCGGCGATGGTGCGGCCGTTGCCGTCGCACAAGGGCCCGGCGTTGCCGGCCTGGTAGACGTAGAGCCCGCGGTCGAACAGCGCGGCCTGGCTGGCGTCGCCGGCGGTCCATTCAGTGTGATAGTTGCCGGGCATCAGGTGAATGTCGCAGGCCGAAAGGTAGCGCGGCACCTTGACCGACGGATCAAGCGCGAGCGACCCGTGGCGGGCCTGCACCGCATTGATGCGCGCGTTGAGGTCCGGCTGGGCGCGTTCGACGCTGGGGATCACCGAATCCCAGATCATCTCCTGGCAGGTGCGGATCATGCTGGACCACACCTGGCCGTAGTTGTCGGCCAGCATCGCCTTGCGGATCTCGGTCTCGTCGGCCGGCGGCCGGCCGGCGCGTTTCTCGAACGCCGGCTTGACGCGGTTCTCGTAGACGCGGCCCATGCCGAGCCCGATGTCGCCCAGAATGTGCATGCGCAGGTCGGCGATGTAGCTCTGCCGGGCGTGCTCGTCGTGGCTGCCCTGGACCAGCACGGCGTGGGCGGTCTGGCCCGCCAGTTCCCGATTGGCCGGCTCCCGATTGGCCGTTTCGCGATTGGCGATTCCCATGGCGCGCGCCTCCCCGGCGATGTTCGCTCCAGGATACTCCGCCGCCGCGCGACCGCCACCGCCAAGCGGAAAACGCGCCGATTGCGCGGCGACAGCGCGGTATCGTGCGTGCCAGTATTCACGCTTGTGAGTCTGGCCCGCGCGACGGCCAGACTCGGGGCAGCGAAGGGGCACGGCACGATGCGCGTTCTCAAATGGCTCGGCTATGGGCTGGGCGGGCTCGCGGCGCTGCTCGCGGTCGGGCTGGCGGCGGGCGCGGTCTACTACCGCGACATCCCGGCCGATGTGCTTTTGGCGAAATACGGCAACGCCGAGTCAAAGTTCATCGTGCTCGACGGCGTGCGGATGCACTACCGCGACGAGGGCCCCAAGGACGGCCCGGCGGTGCTGTTGATCCACGCCCACTTCGACAGCCTCTTGGCCTGGGACCCGTGGGTGGCGGCACTGAAGGACAAATACCGCGTGGTGCGTTTCGACTTCACCGGCCACGGCCTGACCGGACCCGACCCGTCGGGCGACTACACGCTCGCGCGTACCGTCGACCTGACCGAGAAGCTGGTGACGGCGCTGAACCTAAATCGCTTCTCGGTCGCCGGCACATCGATGGGCGGCACCATCGCCATCCACTACGCCGCGCGGCGGCCCGAGCAGATCGAGAAGATGATCCTGCTCAGCCCCGGCGCGCTCAACACCCGGGTACGGGGCAGCGATCAGCCGCCGCCGGTGCCGGGGTACATGGACGTGCTGGCCTATGTCACGCCGCGGATCATCTTCCAGGGCCTGCTGGGCTCGGGCTTCGGCGACAAGACCAAGCTGACCGATCAGCTGATCGACCAGTGGTGGGAACTGATGCGCCTGCCCGGCCAGCGCGAAGCGGAACTCACCCGCATGCGGCAGTACGTCTCGGGCGACATCGACGCCAAGATCAAGCAGATCGCCGCGCCGGTGCTGGTGATGTGGGGCGAGGCGAACCCGGTCGTGACCGTCGACCAGGCCCAGCAGTTCACCGAACTGTTGACCGCCGCGGCCGCGGTCAAGCTGATCGTCTACCCCGGCGTCGGCCACATGGCCGTGCACGAAGCGCCCGACGCCACCGCCCGCGACGCGCGGGCGTTTCTGGACGGGGCGGCCGGAGGCACCAGTTCAATGGGGTCAGAGTAAATTGCTTTATTTCAATTTACTCTGACCCCATTGAAGTTTAGCGGCGGCGACGTCGCGCGACCAGGACCAGCACGCCGAAGGCCAGCAGAACCATCGCGCCCGGCGCGGGGACGCCGTCGCCGGGATCGACGATCGGGCCCAGCACCGACAGGCGGAAGACGTCGAAGTCGCCCAGGTCGAACACGCCCCACGACCACGACAGCCCGTCGGCCAGGACCGCACCGGTGAAGTCGAACGTCGCGAACATGCCGGCGATGCTGTTGGCCAACAGCAGGTCGAACACCGCGCCGGCCTGGGGCGCGAACAGGTTGGACCCGCCGTCCAGGTCGAGCAGGTCGATCTTGAGCGTGCCGCCGAGCATCAGGGTGATGGCGTCGATGGCGTCGTACTCGGCGCCGCGCGCCAGGCCGCCGATCTCCATGGTCAGCAGATTGCCGGCGCCGAAGGTGGTGTTGCCGTGGGTCGCAAGGCCGGGCGAATTGCCGGGCCCATAGCTGCCCGAGAACATCATGTTGCCGAGGAAGTCGCCGTCGCCGGTGACGTTGCCCGACAGCTCGAACACGTTGGCGCCGATCCCGCCCACCACCACGCCGCTGTTGGCGACGTTGTTGGCGTAAGCGTAGCCGCCGGTGCGGCCGGACGCATCGAGCGTGCCCGCGTCGTCCACGACGACCTGGGACGACGCATCGATCGATCCCACGCCCGACAGCGACAGGGTACCGCTGTTGATGGTGGTCGCGCCGGTGTAGGTGTTGGCGCCCGACATATTGACCTTGCCCGCGCCGGACTTCCGCAAGCCGCCGCTGCCCGACAGTTCGCCCGCGTAGGTGCCGTCGAAGCTCTGCACGAACCGCACCTCGCCCGCGCCCTGGTTCTCGATCGCGCCCTGCAGGCTGTTGGTGGTGCCCTGCACGACGCCGCCCTCGATGATCGTGCCGCCGGTATAACTGTTGGCGCCGTTCATGACCAAGAGGCCGACGCCCGAGCGCCTGAGTGCGCCGCTGCCGCTGACGTTGCCGCCGAAGGTGCCGGCGCCGTCGACGATCAGTTCCGTGCCGGCCTCGGTCGAGAAATTGCCCTTCAGTGTCGCAGTCGTGCCTTTCAGTTCGCCGCCTACAAGCATCGTGCCGCCCGTGTATTCGTTGGCGCCGGTCAGAGTCAGGGTGCCGCTGCCCAGCTTGCGCATCACGCCTGCGCCCGCCATCGCGCCGGAATAGGTGCCGTCGGTGCTTTGCAGGAACCACACCTCGGCGCCATTGGCGATGTCGCCCTGCAGGTTGGCGGTGTTGCCCACCAGCACGCCGCCAGAAACCACCGTGCCGCCGGTGTGCGACGTGCTGCCCAACAGTTGAAGTTGCCCGGCACCTGTCTTGCGCAGCGAACCACTGCCCGAGACGTCGCCGCCGAACTGGCCATCAACAGTCTGATTGAGGTTCAGGAGTCCATTGTTGATGACATGCCCCTGCAGCGCGCCGTCCACGGACATGAGTTGGCCTTCGTTGATGGTCGTCCCGCCCGTATGGCTCAATTGACCCGTCAGGGTTACAAGTCCAGCGCCCGATTTGACCAGGCGCCCTAGGCCCGCCATGTCACCCGCGTAGGTGCCGCCGGCCGCCTGATCGAATTCCACTTCGCCGTCGTTGAAGTAATCTCCTTGGATGGTATTCGTGTCGCCCTCGACCCGGGCAAACAGGACGTTGGTGCCGCCGGTGTAGCTGAAATTGCCAGTCATACGGAAATCGCCGCCGACCAGTGTCACAAATCCCTCGCCGGAAATATCTCTGGCTACATTGGCAAGACCAATCTCAGACAGCACCAGTTCCGCGCCGTCGGCCAGGTAGAAATTACCTCGCAGGCTGGCGAGGTCGCCCCACAACGTGCCATCGGTCACATTGGTGCCACCGGTATGATTGAGCACGCCGTCCTGAAACAGAGTACCAGCGCCTGACTTAGTGAAGGTCCCTGAACCGACCATGCCACCCGTGTTGGTGACTTGGCTCGCGGTGATTTCATATGTGAGGTCGGAACCGCCCATGTTGTTGTTGAGCGTGGTGTTGGCCGTGACCTGAAGCGTCCCGCCGTCGCCGATCACATCGCCAACGCCGAGATTGCCGTCCTTGAAAATCGAAATTGTGCCTTCGTTGATCTGTGTCCGCCCGCCATAGGTGTTGTTCCCGTTCAGGAAAAGCGTTCCCGTGCCCTCTTTCTCAACGCCTCGGCTGAAATTGTTGTGCAACGGGTTGTAAATGGCGAGAAGGCCGTCGGTGTCGAAGACAACGTTATCGTCGTCATTGGCACCCAAACCCGGCTCCAAGAAGATCGTGTCGTTCATGTGGATGATGACGGGTGCGCCGGTATGAAAAACAGTCCCGGCGATCGAAAATCGGCTTCCAGTCACCCTGAGCTCATTGGTGTTTTCGAAAGTGATGTTTTCAACCCAAAGACTCGCCACACCGATCTCACTCCTCCAGTTGTTCTCGGTAAGGCCGGAGAATGTTCCACCGAGTTGCGCATCGACGCCGCCAATGAAGCCGGAGAACTTGATCGAATCGCCCTCATCGAGGGGAACAAGGTCGCTGGTGCCTTCGACGAGCCAATTCCCCGTTGTTGGCGAGCCGGAAAATCCGATGGTGTGCCATAAGCGCGTGTTGTTGGTGTACACGAGGTCGCGCGCCGTAGCCGGCAGCGCGGTTAGCGCCGTGGTTGCCAAAAGCAGCGCCACCGCGCTGCGGCGCATGGCGCGGGGCACGCGGCAACGCGCCTTCGCCGGTTGAGGTGTGCCCATGGACGGCTCCTGTGTGGACGATCGGACGTGCATTTCATGCGATCGCTGCAATCGGTGTGCCAATTTTTGAGAATCCATGAATTTCAAATGGTTGGGCTCTGCAACTGCAACGAGAGAAACTTAAACTGTAAAGAATCCTGACACCGATCGCGGCAAAAATTCGGGCAAACCACGCCGCGCGAGGCCGGAATTGCGATATTTATGAGTGCATTACGCGTTGGAATCGCGGTCCGCGCCGCACTGTAAAAAAAGCTGACGGTGTAATCGGCCCCTGGGCCGGGACCTACGGAGCGGCAAACTGTTTCGGCGCGTGCTGACGGGTCGGCCCCGAACCAATTCCGGGGCGTGAGCAGTTCCGGCTACATGCCTACGACGCTTCGGCGGTGGTCGGGCGGCAGAACTGGTTGGCTTTTTTCAGTTCGATGCAGGCGGCCTCTGCCTCGGCCATCGAGCCGAACGGCCCGATCATCAGCCGGTAGAACACGCCCTGCTGCTGGCCCAGGTCGGCCTTGCGCACCATCGGCCGCAGGTTGGCGACCAGCGCGCCGGCCTTGGTTTGCGCCTCGGCCCAGCCGCGCATGGCCGCTTCTTCCGAGCGGAACGACGCCAGGTGCAGCACCGGGCCGGTCAGCGGCGGCAGCGCCGGCGCGGCGGCGGCCTGCGGGCGGGGCGCGGCCGGGGCGGGCGTGCCGGCGGGCTTGCGCTCGGCGGTCGTGTCGCCGGGCAGCTTGCCGGTTTCCATGTACCGGTCGAGCGCGGCTTTCTCGGCGTCGAACTCGTCGTCGCCGATCAGGCCGTCGGCGCGCAGCACTTCCAGCCGGCCGATCATGCCCGCGGCGTCCAGCAGGTCCGACGGCGGCGGCCGGCGCGGGGCCTTTACCGCCGGCGCCTCGGACAACAGCGCGTTCAGGATCATGGTGCGTTCCAGGCCGTGCTGGCGCGCGGTCACGGCCCGCATCTCCAGCGAGCGGCCCAGCGCCTGCAGCCGGGCGGCGATGGCGTCGGGCGCCGGCACCGGACGCTCCAGACCATTGCCCGGCGCGGGCTTGGTGTAGGGCAACAGCGCGCCGATGTTGGCGGCGCGGCGGCGTTCGTACTCCTCGGCGGTGATCAGTTCCTCGTCGCGCAGGCGGCGCAGCGCCTCGAAGCGGCGGATCTTGTTGCGGTCGTCCACCGACATCTGCACCGGCGGCGGGGCGGCCTGCGGCGCGATCGGCAGGGCGAGCGAGGCCGGAATGAACTCGCGCGCCGGCGGGCCGGTCACCGCGACTTCGGCGCCGCCCGAGGTGATCACCACCGTTTGCAGCTCCGCCGGATCGGGCGGCGGCGGATCTGTGTTGGCGCGCTGGGCGTCGCGGACCGCCTGACGCTGGGTCAGCATGACCGGCGCCTTTGG
>JANRJB010000429.1:0-7234 GCA_033764265.1 Rhodospirillaceae bacterium
GCCCGCTCGTCGACATAGAACGGAATGCCCTGGATGTAGGCGCGCTTGACCAGGTAGGGCGCGGGCTTGCGGGTGGCGATGCGGGCCGCGACAATGGCGTCAACTTTCGCCGTTTCGTCGGCGGTGAGTGCGCGGCCCAGCTGCGCGCCGAGCGCGTCGAACGACAGGCCCAGCGTCTCGCCGATCAGGAATGCGGCCTCATCGTCGTAGCTGGCGGTACCGTGGCCGAGCGCGAGCCTGGCTTTGGCGAAGGCCCGCGCGGCGGCGCCAATCGCCGCGCCCAGTGTCGGGGATTTGCGGCGGATTACGGATGCCACACCGCGTCGGCCCGTTCGACCCGGGTGCGGATGCTGTTGCGCTGATCGATCAGGTTCTTCGGCGTGCGCGCCCCGAACTGGTCGAACAGGTTGTCCTGGTCGGCCAGCTCGCGCAACGCGTCGCCACGGTCGATTTCCATCAGCTTGGCGAAGGTGTCGGTGGCGTAAGGCAGGCCATCCCACTTCAGGTCGGCGAAGCGCGGCACGAAGCCGAACGGGCTTTCGGCGGCGCCGGCGCGGCCGCGTACGCGGTCGACGATCCACTTCAGCACGCGCATGTTCTGGCCGTAGCCGGGCCACATGTACTTGCCCTTGTCGTCCTTGCGGAACCAGTTGACGCGGAAGATGGCGGGCAGGTGCTTGACCTTGGCTTTCAGCGACAGCCAGTGCGCCCAGTAGTCGGCCATGTTGTAGCCGCAGAACGGCAGCATCGCCATCGGGTCGCGGCGGATGGCGGCCTGGTTGAAGGCCGCCGCGGTGGCTTCGGAGCCCATGGTGGCGGCGAGATACACGCCGTGGTCCCAGTCGAACGCCTGGATGGCGAGCGGGAAGGTGCGGCTCAAGCGGCCGCCGAAGATGAACGCGCTGATCGGCACGCCCTTGGGGTCGTCCCAGGCCGGATCCATGATCGGGTTCTGGGCGGCGGCGACAGTGAAGCGGGCGTTGGGGTGCGCGGCCGGCTTGCCGGCGGCCGGCGTCCAGTCCTTGCCGGTCCAGTCGATGGCATGGGCCGGCGGTTCGTCCGTCATGCCTTCCCACCACACGTCGCCGTCGTCGGTCAGCGCCACGTTGGTGAAGATGACGTCGCGGTCGAGCGTCCGCATGGCGTTGGGGTTGGTCTTCATCGAGGTGCCCGGCGCGACGCCGAAGAACCCGGCCTCGGGGTTGATCGCGTACATGCGCCCATCGGCGCCCGGCTTGATCCAGGCGATAGCGTCGCCGACGGTCCAGGCCTTCCAACCCTCGAAGCCGTCGGGCGGGATGATCATGGCCAGATTGGTCTTGCCGCAGGCGCTGGGGAACGCGGCGGCGACATAGGTTTTCTCGCCCTGGGGCGATTCGATGCCGGCGATCAGCATGTGCTCGGCCAGCCAGCCTTCCTTGCGCGCCATCATCGAGGCGATGCGCAGGGCGAAGCACTTCTTGCCCAACAGCGCGTTGCCGCCGTAGCCCGAGCCGTAGGACCAGATCGACAGGTCGTCGGGGAAGTGGACGATGTACTTGGTGGTGGCGTTGCACGGCCACGGTACGTCGGCCTCGCCCGGTTTCAGCGGCGCGCCGATCGAGTGGATGCAGGGAATGAAGTCGCCGTCGCCCAGGATGTCGAGCACCTTCTTGCCCATGCGGGTCATGATCCGCATGTTGACCGCGACGTAGGGCGAATCCGAAATCTCCACGCCGATCTGGGCGATGTCGGAGCCCAAGGGGCCCATGCTGAACGGCACGATGTACATGGTGCGCCCGCGCATGCAGCCGTCGAAAAGCCCGTTCAACGTCTTTCGCATCTCCTCCGGCGGCATCCAGTTGTTGGTCGGGCCGGCCTCTTCGCGCGTGGCGCTGCAGATGTAAGTGCGGTCCTCGACGCGGGCGACGTCGGAGGGGTGCGAACGCGCCAGGTACGAGCCGGGGCGCTTGGCCGGGTTCAGCCGGATCAGCGTGCCGGCCTTGACCATCTGTTCGCACAGCGCGTCGTATTCCGCCTGTGAACCGTCGCACCAATGAACCCGGTCGGGTTTGCACAACGCCGTCATCTGTTCGACCAGCGCAAGCAGCTTGGCGTTGCGCGTCATCCCGGCCGACATGTTCATCGCTGATCCGATCCCATCCGCATTGAAAATCGCCGCCGGCGCGGGGCCGCGGCCCGACCTGTCCGTGCGCCGAAAACACAAGGGCGCGCACCGCGTTTTTCGGGCGGTCGCGCCGGGCGCCGGTCGGTCGTCGGGCGTTTGACTACCCTGCCGCCGGGGCCTTGGCAAGGTCGCGGCCCGAACGCGTGGCGAAAACCCGGACCTAAGCTGAAACCCTTGATTTAGAAGCGGAAACCTTGTGTGCGCTGCACCCAAAACGGCGCCGCCCGAACCGCCGGCCACGGTAGCGCTCAAGCCGAGAGCGCAGGCCGCAAATTCGGCTTTCGGCGGTGCGCTCGGTGTATAAGATCGGCCCTTCGCGCCTGCACAGGGTGCAGCCAAAAGGCGCAACAACGCACAGCCGCAAGCCGGGGAGAACGGGATGAGCAAGGTGTGGGACGTGGTGATCGTGGGCGCGGGCACGGCGGGCATTCCCGCCGCCATCAAGGCCGCCCAGCGCGGCGCCAAGGTGGTGGTGATCGAGGCCGCGGACCGCATCGGCGGCACGCTGCACTTCTCGGCCGGCTCGATGAGCGCGGCGGGCACCTCGCTGCAGCGCAAGAAGGGCATCGACGACAGCCCCGACAAGCACTTCAAGAACGCGATCCACATCAACCACGGCACCGGCAATCACCCGATGATGCGGCTGTGGATGGACAATTCCGCCGACACCATGGAATGGCTGTTCAGCATCGGGATGAAGTACCCCGACAACCAGCCGACCGCGGTGGCCGGCCACGAGCCCTATGACGCCCCGCGCATCTGCACTCCGCCGAACGCCGGGCTCGGCTACCTCGACGTGCTGGTGCCGGCGTTCGAGGCCGAGGTGGCCAAGGGCGGCGTCACCCTGCGCCTGAAGACCGAGATGCTGGAGCTGGTCCACGACAAGGCCGCCGGCGTGCGCGGCGTGAAGGTGCGCAACCCCGACGGATCGGTCGAGGACGTGCTCGGCCGCAACACCGTGCTGGCCTCGGGCGGCTACGCCTACAACGAGGCGATGTGGCGGCAGTATCACGGCCGGCCGCGCCGGGTGTACTGCAACCCGTACTCGATGGGCGCCGGCCTGACCGCCGCGCTCAAGCTGGGCGCCACGGTCGCGGGCGCCGAGGAACTGATCACCACCTTCGGCGGCACGGTCGACATCGACCAGCCCGACAAATATTGGATCCACACCAAGTCGATGCCGATCATGCGCCCGACCTGGGAGATCTGCGTCGACCTCAAGGGCCGGCGCTTCATGGCTGAGGACGAAACCAGCCCCGACTGGCGCGAGCGCATGATCATGGCCCAAGACGACTGGGCCTGCTGGTTCGTCTACGACCAGCACATCGCCGACACCTCGCCGTACTTCTTCCTGTGGCCGCGGGACAAGGTCGAGCGCGCGTTCCGCACCCACCCCGACTACCGCAAGGCCGACACCCTCGACGGCCTGGCCGCGGCCACGGGCATGGACGCCAAGGTTTTCAAGGCCGAAGTGGCGCGCTACAACGCCGGCCAGGCGGTGGGCTCGGACGCCTTCGGGCGCACGTTCATGCCTGCGCCGATCGCCAAGGGTCCGTTCTACGCGGTCAAGCACTACGGCCTGTCGGTGGTCAGCTTCGGCGGCATCGTCACCGACACCGGCCTGCGCGTGCTCGACGGCGCCGGCCGGCCGATCCCCAACCTCTATGCCGGCGGCGAGCTGCTCGGCATGGGCCTGTGGGGCAATGCCTACCTGGGCGGCTCGTCGGTCGGCGGTTGCCTGACCATGGGCCGCCTGCTGGGTGAGAAAATTCTCTCCTGGCAGGAGAAAGGCAGCCTGGCGGCGGAGTGAGCGGCGCGGTGGCCACGCTCTACGTCGTCAAAAGCAAGGCCCTGCAGGAGTGGGGCGGCGATGTCGGCATCAGCAAGCACCTCTACGCCGTGGTGCTGAGCGAGGCCGCGCCGGCCGAGTTCAACGCGCAGCTCAATGCGCAAGGCCTGGCCGGCCAGACCGACTGGCAGGTGATCGCCAAGCGCGAGACCGACGCCACCGACGCCGACGCGGTGATGGACAAAATCGCGGTTCGCGTCAACCGCGTCGATCCGGTCTACTATCCGCGCATCAAGGGCGCGCGCAACGTCTTCAAGATCAATCTGCGCAATATCGAGGCCAGCCTGGTGGTGAAGATGGCCCTTGAAACCGGCGACGCCAAGGTGCCGAAGGTCAAGCCCGCCGATATCGGCAATTACCTGCTCGACGCCGCGACGGCATGAGCGATCGGGGCGTGTCAGCGATTCCGTGACCGGCGTTCGCGCCGCTCCTTAAACAGTCGGCCGAAGTACACAGTCAGCCGCCGGGCCAGCCGCCGCGCCGGCGGAAAGTCGATCGCCAGCACCGCCAGGCCGAGCGGAACCATCCAGAACCCCAGCACCGGCAGGAAGCCGAGGACTCCGCCCAGCACCAGGGCGATCCCGATTGGGATGCGCAGCCAGCGCGAGCGCGGCAGGTTGTCGTGCAGCCACTGCCGGAAAGCGCGCGGGCCGGTCACGCGACGTCGCTCCGCGCTTCGGCTTTAGGCGTGGGCCAGCGCCTCTTTGCGGGCCTGCACCACCTTGTCGGCTTCGCGCCCGACCAGTTCCTGGTAGTGGCTGAAGGCGGCCTCGAAGGTGCCGATGCCGAGCGAGATGGAGCGAATGTCGGTGATCAGGTTCTGCATTTCCGACTCAGGAATGTTGGCCTTGATCGCGTCCCAGCCCTGCCAGCCCTCGCGGGTGTCAAAACCCAGAATCTGCGCGCGGTGCTGGGTCACGGCGCGTTGCACGCGCGAGGTGAACTCGGTGGGCACGTAGACGCTGACCGCGTAGATCGGTTCCAGCAACACCGGCTCGCACTTGGGCAGGCCTTCGGTCATCGCCATGCGCCCGGCGGTGCGGAATGCCTGGTCGGAACTGTCGACGCTGTGGTACTGGCCGTCGAACAGATCGATGGTCACGTCGACCACCGGAAAGCCCAAGGGCCCGCGCACGACGTTGTCGCGCACGCCGGCCTCGACCGCCGGAATGAAGTTCTTGGGCACCACACCACCGACGATGCTGTCGGTGAACTGCACGCCGCCACCGCGCGGCAGGGGCTTGATCTCGACCTTGATGTCGGCGAACTGACCGTGGCCGCCGGACTGGCGCTTGAAGCGCGAATGCTCGGTGGTGCCCTTGCGGATGGTCTCGCGGTAGGGCACTTGCGGCTTCTTGGTGTCGATGGTCAGGTCGAACTTGCGTTTCAGCCGGTCCATGGCGATGTGCAGGTGGATGTCGCCCTGGCCGCGCAGCAGCATCTCGGAGGTCTCGGCGATCTGCTGGATCGACAGCGAGGCGTCTTCCTCGCAGATCTTGCGCAACGAGTCGGTCAGCTTGACGTCGTCCTTGCGGTCCTTCGCGGCCACCGCCACGCCGAACAGCGGCCCCGGCGGCACAGCCCACACCTTGGGCTTCGCCGTGCCGGTCGCCGTGATCACGTCGCCGGCGTGGCCGAGGTCGAGCTTGCTGAGCGCCACCACCCCGCCGGTGGCCACCATGGTCACCTTCGCCTTGCCCAGCTTGGGCTCGGCGCCGTCCTGCAGGTTGGTGGCGCGGTGGCCGGCCAGCGTGTCGCCGTCCTTGAGCGTGCCGCGCCAGACCCGCAGCAACGACAGCTTGCCCAGGTGCGGCGCGTAGATCGTCTTGTAGATCTGGCCGGCGAAGGCGACGTTGGGAATGCCGCGCCGGTCGGCGGTTTCGGCCGCGGTCGGCACCTCGTGGCGGAGTTCCTTCAACAGCCGCATCACGCCGTGCTGGTGCTCGGCCGCGCCGATCAGCACCGGCACGATCAGATCCTCGGCGAAATCCTTGGTCAGCTGGCGGTAGACCTCGGCCTTGTCGGGCACGATGTCCTCGAGCAGCTTTTCCAGAAGCGCGTCGTCGAAGTCCGACAGCGCCTCCAGCAACTCGCGGCGGGCGTCGGCGGTGCCGGCCTTGCCCGCGCGTTCGAGCGGAATGCGCTCGGACGGCTGGTCGAGCTTGTAGTGATAGGCGCGCTCGGCCACCAGGTCGACGTAGCCGGTGATGGTCTGGCCTTCCATGATGGGGATATGGCGCAGCACCAGCTTGCGCGCCGATTGCACCTGGGCGGCGGCGAGCAGGTCGCGCACCGAGCCCTGCGCCACGTCCATCTTGTTGATGAACAGCACGTGCGGGATTTTGTGCTCGTCCAGAAAGCGCAGCGTCGGTCCCAAGCTCAGCATGCGGCCGGGGTCGGGGTCGACCACCACCACCGCGGCGTCGGCGATCATGGTGCCCTGGTGGGATTCGTAGACCAGGTCGACCGCGCCGGGGCAGTCGATCAGCACCCATTCGTCGCCCATGAAGCCGAGATGCACCGGCGTGATCTCGGTCGACATCTGGCGGCTGCGCGCCTCGGCCGAGGTGTCGCTGACGGTGTTCTTGTCGGTGATGCGACCGCGCTTGGCGATGGCCCCGGCGGCGAGCAGCATGCTTTCGACCAGCGTGGTCTTGCCGCTCGATTGTGGCCCCACCAGGGCCACGCACCGTATGCCCTTGGCAGACCCTTTGCCGCCCGTCGCCCCGTTGTCGCTCATGCCGTCCCCCGTCGTGTGACGCCTCCAACCGGACAGCCCAAGGTCAGGCCGCCTGGTCGTAGCGCCGGTATCGGATCATGTGGAACTCGTGGGTGTTCGCGGTCTGGCGGTGACTGTCGCGCCGTTCCATCGCCGCGATCCAGGACTTCAGCCGCGTGCAGTCGTCGGGAATGGCCGCGCCCCACAGCTCGGTGTAGCACGGCAGGCGCTCCATGAACGGCATGAACTGCAGGTCGACCAGGCTGACGTCGGTGCCCAGCCAATAGGGTCCGCCCGACAGTTTGCGCAGGCCCTCGCGCTCCATGAAGCGGAACTTGTCGGCCACGATTTCGCGGTTCTTGGCCTGGGCGGCGGGGTCGCGCCGGTCGGCGATCATCTTGTGCAGGGCCGGCATCAGGTAGCTGTCGCAGTAGTCGATCCAGATGCGGGCGCGGGCCCGCGCCAGCGGCTCGCGCGGCATCAGCGGACGCTGCGGAAA
>JANRJB010000004.1:0-21434 GCA_033764265.1 Rhodospirillaceae bacterium
GCTGAACACTTCGCCGGTCGGCGCCGCCGGCAGAATCTCCTGCAATGGGGAATCGAACAGGCTGAAGCTGTCGGCGTACTCGGGACCCACCGCCAGCATCACCGCTCCGCCCTGGCGCACGTAGGCGGCGATGTTCGACATAAACTGGTAAGGCACCAGGCCGCGCCGGCTGTAGCGGTCGAAGATGATCAGGTCGAAATCGAACAGCTGTTCCTCGAACAGCTCGCGGATCGGGAAGGCGATCAGGGCCAGCTCGTTCAGAGGCGTGCCATCGTCCTTGGACAACGGCCGCAGAATCGTGAAGTGGATCAGGTCGACGTTGGGGTCGGACTTGAGCAGGTTGCGCCAGGCCCGCTCGCCGACGTGCGGTTCGCCCGAGATCAGCAGCACGCGCATGCGGTCGCGCACGCCGTTGATCGACACCAGGCCGACATTGTTGCGGGCCGACAGCTCCCCGTCGCGCGCCGCGGCTTTGACCTCGACGATGTTGGCGCCGGGGTCGGCGATCGGGATTGGCAGCTCGGCGGTTTCGCCCGGCGCGAACGACAGGGTCGCCACGCTCTTGCCGTTGACCAGCACGGTCACCGGCACGAACGCCTGACCACCAGCCTTGGATCCAATTCCGACGTCCTCCACGGTCACGCGCACGATCGCTTGCTGGCCGGTCAGCGCGTAGTCGGGTGCGCGGTCGATACGGATGCGCCGATCCTGCTCGTCGCGCTCGCCGGTCAGCAGCATATGGACCGGCGCGCCGGGGGCAGCGTACTTGTCGGGCGCGGGGGCGTCGTGGACCTGGCCGTCGGTGATCAGCACGACGCCCGCCAGTCGCCCGGCCGGCACGTCGCCCAACACGCCGGCCAGGGGCGCGAACAGCCGCGTACCCGAGCCCGCGGCGGAGCTGTTGACCGTCAGCGTGCGGACCTCGAGGTCGTTGAACGCCTGCATTTGCTTCGCCAACTCTGCGGCGGCGACGCGGGCCCGCGGCAGCCGTTCGCCGATTCCCTGGCTGCGACTTTCATCCACCACCACCACGGCGATGTCTTTCAAGGGCGCGCGCGTCTCGCGCACCAGCTTGGGGTCGGCGATGGCCAGAATCAGCGCCGCGATCGGTAGACCGCGCAGCCAGATGCCGCGCGCTCGGCGCCAGGCGCCATAGCCGATCAGGAGCGCGGCGATGACGATGGACCCGATCAGAAGCGCCGGCGGCACCAGTGGCGTGAAGGTCAGGCTGGTCATTGGGTCAGCCGCTGCATGATGGCCGGGATGTGCACCTGGTCGGCCTTGTAGTTGCCGGTCAGGGCGTACATCACCATGTTGACGCCGGCGCGATAGGCGTATTCGCGCTGCTGCTCGCCGCCCGGCACCATCGGAAACAAGGGCAGGCCCGAGGCGTCGCGCGCCCAGGCCGCCGCCCAGTCGCGTCCGCCGATCACCACCGAGGACACCGCGTCGTTGGCATTGGTGCCCCGCTCAACGTAGATCGGGCCGGTAGCGTAGCGCCCCGGCAGGCCGTTGGTCAGGTAGAAACTGCGGGTCAGCACGTGTTCGTCGTTCAGTTCCATCAGCGGCGGAATGTCGAACTGGCCGACGATGTCGGCCAAGCGCGCGCCGGCCGAAGTGCGCGACTCCGCACCGACCGCGCCCACCTGATCGGGCGCGTCGAACACGATCATGCCGCCGCTGCGCAGGTAATGGTTCACCGCGGCCACGGCTTCGGCCGACGGCGCGGTTTGTCCACCCGTGATGCGCCAGTAGATCATCGGGTAGGGAATCAGATGGTCGGCGGTTAGTCCGGGCGCGGCCAGGTCGATGGCGGCGGGCGCGCGCATTTCGGCCGAGGTGCGCCCCGACAGTACCCGCGTAAGCGCCACCAGGCCGGCATCGCTGACGCGGTCCATGTCGGCGCTGCCGGTCAGCACGTAGCCGAGCCGCGTCTCCAGGATCGCGGCGGCCACCGCCGGGTCAAGCGGCGCCTCGCTGTCCGCGTTCTGCGCGGTTGCTGCTGCCGCGAAGGTCAGGACTGCCACCAGCGCAACGGCCGCGATCGCCGCGCCGCGCGCCGGACGCCATCCCGCCATGCGCGCTGACGGCATCAGGCCGCGCAACGCGAAGCTCAACGCCAGGTCGGCCAGCAGCAGGATCAGCGCCACGGTCAGCACCCAGGGCTTCAGGTCGCGCTCAACGTCCAGGCGCGACAAGTCGCGCACGGTCACGCCCGCGGGCCATGACCCGATCGCCGTCACATCGCGCAACGTCGGCGGCAGGTTCAAGGCGAGTCGGTTGTCGGGCGCACCGTAAAGGCCCGGCGGAAAGTCGGGCCCGGCGATGGTGGTCGCGAACGCGGTTGTTGAAATCGCCCCGGCCGTCGGCCCTGGTGGCACCTGGCGGCCCAATCCGTCGAGCAGGCTGATCGGCGCCAGGGTCGCGGGCGCGGCGGCGGCATCGTCGCCGCCGACGCCGCGGCTCACGTCCATCAGTTTGCGCAGCATGTCGACGAACAAGCCGGAGAGTGGAAGATTCGACCAGTCGGGGGTCGCGGACACATGGAACAACACCAGCCAGCCGGCGCCGTCCTGTCGTGCGGTGACCAGCGGCGTGCCGTCGGCCAGCTTGGCCCAGGTGCGGTCGGGCAGGTCGGGCGAGGGCTCGGCCAAAACCTGCGTACGAATAACGATGTCGTCGGGCACGTCCAACAGTGCGAACGGCGAGCGGTCCGGAAACGCGCCCAAGCCGGCCGGCTCACCCCACGACAACGCGCCGCCGAGATTGCGTCCGCCGCCGTCGCGGAGGTTGACCGGCAGCAGCGGTGTGCCGGTTCCGGCGGCGGCCCCGAGGCGCGGACCGGCAAAGCGCACCAGCACACCGCCGCGGTTCACCCAGTCGGCGGCCTGGCGGGCTTCGGCCTCGCTCAGCTCGGTGGACGAGGTGACGAAAATCAGCGACAGCGGTCGTGCCAGCAACTGGTCGACGCGCCCGGCGCGGATTTCGGCGCTCGGGCCCAGCGCCTGGGCAATGTAGAATGCGTCTTCCAGCAAGGGCGCGGTACCGCCCGCGGGCCCGCCACCGGCCAGCCCGCCGCTGACGATGCCGACCGGCCGGCGTTGCCAGCGGTCGTCGGCCAGTATGGTCGCCGCGGCGCCGGGATGTCCCTCGACGTCGAAGCGCGCCACGCGATTGGCCAGTTCGGTCGGGAGCGATGTGCCGGCGCCGGCCGAGGTCCGGCCGGCGGCGAACTCGACCGTGGTGCGCGCGAGCACATTGGCCGCGCCGTCCAGCATCCGCACGGTGTAGGCCAAGGCCGGCAGGGCCGCGTCCGCCGGCGCGATACGGGCCAGCGTGAACTCGATGCGATTGATCCCGCCGTCGCCCACGGTGCGCTGCGGCGCGGCCAGCACCAGCGGCAGCGTGGCGGCATCGGGCGCGATGACCGACAGCGTGCCCATGTTGCGCAATTGAGCGGCCAGCTCGGCGCGCTGCGGGCCGTCGACGGTGTCGGTGATCCAGATCGACTGCACGCGCGCGTCGGGCTTGAGCGTTGCAAGCGCGGTCGCCAATGCGGCGCGGTCGGTCGGCCAGGGCCTGGGCTCGACCTGTTCCAGACGCGCGAGCGCGGCGCGCGCGCTTTCGAACGCGATCGCCGGTCCGGGCTCGCCGGCCGCGGGCGGTGCCGTGGGGATCAATGCGACATCGCGGCCGCGGCGGTCGGCCGCGGCGATCAGGTCGCGCGCCGCGGCGACGCGCGCCGACCATTGCTCCGCCGCTGCCCAGCCGTTGTCGATCAGCACCAACAGCGGTCCTGGTTCGTCGCCGCGGTCGGCGTTCAGAAGGGGCCGTGCCAGGCCCACCAGCACCAGGGCCAGGATCAGCATGCGCAGCGCCACCAGCCACCAGGGCGTCCGCGCCGGCGTGCGCTCGGTCGGCTTCAGGCCGAACATCAGCAGCATGGCCGGGAACACCACCTTGGTCATGGCCGGCGGCGTGACGCGCAAGAGCAGCCAGATCAGCGGCAGCACGGCGCCCGCGGTCAGGATCCACGGCGAAGCGAAAGAGATGAAGCCCAGGTTCAGCATCGCGGCATCCTAACGCCGCCCTTCGGCGATCACGCGGTGCAGCGCCACCAGCGCGGTCTCCGGCGCGGCGTCGGTATGGTGCAGCAGGAAAGTCCAGCCGAAGCTGTGGGCCAGGGCTTTCAGGCCGCGGCGGTGGCGCGTCAGGCGCTCAAGATACTCCGCGCGCACGTCTTCGGCGCGGTCGACCACCTCGACGCCTTCGTCCTCCAGCCCCTCGAACCGCACGCGGCCGGAAAACGGCAGGCTTTCCTCGGCCGGGTCCAGCACCTGCACCAGGTGCACGGTGAGGGCATGATCCGTCAGCGGGCGGAGCAGTTCGTGCAGCATCTCGATCGGCTGCAAAAAGTCGCCGATCAGGATGGCCGTGGCGTGGCGGGGCAGCAGGCTCGCGAAGTTGGGGGTGTTTGACGCCGGCGGTGCGGCCAGATCGGCGGCCAGTCCGTCGACGGCCTGCATCAGCGCGAGCCGCCCGGCCGAGGCCGCGCGCACCGGCGCGCCGTCGGCAGCCAGCCGCACGATCCGCTCGCCGCCTTCCACCAACAGCATGGCCAGCGCCAGCAGCATCACGGCGGCGCGCTCGGCCTTGGTCGGCAGATTGCGGTGCGACCGGTAGCGCATCGAGGCGGACTGGTCGCACCACAGCACCGCGGTCTGCGCCGCGGCCCACTCCCGCTCGCGCACGTACATGGTGTCGGACTTGGCCGACTGGCGCCAATCCACCGCGGTTTGGGCGTCGTCGACCACGAACGGGCGGAATTGCCAGAACGCCTCGCCAATGCCGGGCCGTCGCCGGCCGTGGCTGCCCAGGTTGACGTTGGCCGCCACGCGCTGGGCCGCGACCAGCAAGCCCGGCAGCGTCACCGCCGCGGACTCCGCGTCGTGTTCCAGCGAGCGGCGCAGCGAAGCGAGCAGCGTCATCGGTGCGGTTTCCGGATCAGGCGATGTCGGCCGCCGCGCACAGCCGGGCGATCAGCGCCGGCAGGGTCTGGCCGTCGGCGCGCGCGGCGAAGGTCAGCGCCATGCGGTGCTGCAGCACCGGACGGGCCAGCGCCAGCACGTCGTCGACCGACGGCGACAGCCGGCCCTGAATCAGCGCGCGGGCGCGGCTGGCGAGCATCAACGCCTGGCTTGCGCGCGGGCCGGGTCCCCAGGCTACTTGCGATTTCACCTCGGGGATGGACGAGGATTCGGGCCGGCCGGACCGCACCAGCTTCAGGATGGCGTTGACCACGCTGTCGCCGACGGGGATTTGCCGCACCAGCTTCTGCATCGCCTGAAGATCGGCCGCGCTCAATACGCGGCGCGGTTCCGGCGTGTCGGCGCCGGTCGTGCGCAGCATGATCTCGCGTTCGGCGCTTGCGTCGGGATAGCGGATGTCCACCTGCAAGAGAAAACGGTCGAGCTGCGCCTCGGGCAACGGATAGGTGCCTTCCTGCTCGATCGGATTCTGGGTGGCGAGCACGTGAAACGGCCGCGGCAGCGCGTGGGCGTGGCCGGCGATCGACACCCGGTGCTCCTGCATCGCTTGCAGCAGCGCCGATTGGGTGCGCGGACTGGCGCGGTTGATCTCGTCGGCCATCAGCAGTTGGCAGAACACCGGACCGGGAATGAAGCGGAACGACCGTCGTCCGCTGTCGCCTTCCTCAAGCACTTCGGAGCCGAGAATGTCGGCCGGCATCAGATCGGGTGTGAATTGGATGCGCTTGTCGTCCAGGCCCAGCACGGTTCCCAACGTCTGCACCAGCCGGGTCTTGGCCAGGCCCGGTACGCCGATCAGCAGCGCGTGCCCGCCGGCCAACAGCGTCACCAGGCACTCTTCCACCACCTCGGCCTGGCCATAGATGACCTCCTCGATGGCGGCGCGTGCGGCTTTGAGCTGGCTGGCCGCCCGCTCGGCCTCGGCCACCGCCGCCGACGCCCCGGCCGCCGCGGCCATTCCGATCGCACCGTCGGCTTCTTGTGATAGGCTTGCCGTCACGAAATAACCTTCCCATTTCAAGGGGGTCGGCCCTTCCGCCACCCCGGTTCGGATCGCAGTATGAGACCTGCCACCCCCTCCCATGAAGCGGAATCTCGGGGCCCCTCGGGGCCCGAGCGGCTGCCGCCCCTGTGCGGCGACTTCAACATGCGCATCGACCGCAACGGCACCTGGTACTATCAGGGTTCGCCGATCGGCCGGGTGGCGCTGGTCAAGCTGTTCGCCACCGTGCTGCGCCGCGACGACGACGGCGTCTACTGGTTGACGACGCCGGTGGAGAACGGCCGCATCGAGGTCGAGGACGTACCCTTCATCGCCGTCGAGCTTACCCGGCACGGCCAGGGCCACGCGCAGGCGCTGGGCCTGCGCACCAATCTCGACGACACGGTCGAGATCGGCCCAGAACATCCGCTGGTCATGCGGCCCACGCCCGGGCGCGGCGACGCCGCGCCCTACGTGCGCGTGCGCGCCAACCTTGAGGCGCGGCTGGCGCGGGCGGTCTATTATCAGCTGGTCGACTTGGCCGAACCCGACCCCGCAAACCCCAAGGTCCTGGGCGTATGGAGCAACCGCGCATTCTATCCGATCGGTACGGCCGACTTGCCGCCGGACGCGTAAGCGCGGCTGAGATTCGCGCCCGCCTGGCCAGTCCCCGTCCGGCCGTCGCGCGCGGCGATGTCGCCACCGCCATGGCGCTGATGCGGCAGAATGAACTGGCCACCTACGACGCGGCGCGTTTCGGTCCGCTGCCCTCGACCGGGATTCCCTATGATCGCGCCGCCGGCGCGCCGGGCGTGCGGTTCAAACGCACGCCCGCAGCGGTGCTGGTGCCGCTGGTCGCGCGCCCGGGCAACCAGGCGGCGTTCGACGTGATCCTGACCATGCGTCCCCAGCAGATGAAGCAGCACGCCGGCCAGGTGGCGTTCCCCGGCGGCCGCATGGAGCCCGACGACGCCTCGCCCGAGGCCTGCGCCCTGCGTGAAGCGGAGGAAGAGATCGGCCTGCCGGGCGCCGCGGTCGAGGTGCTGGGCCGGCTGGACCCGTATCTCACGATCACCGGCTACGAGGTCACGCCCGTGGTCGGCATGATCGCCCAACCGGTGCCGCTGCGTCCCGACCCCAACGAAGTGGCCGAGGTGTTCGACGTGCCGCTCGACTTCCTGCTCGATCCGGCCAACCACCGGCGCGAACAGCGCGAGTACAACGGCCTGACGCGCGCCTACTACGCGGTGCCGTACGGACAGCGGTACATTTGGGGCGCGACCGCGGGTATGATCCTCAATCTCTACGAACTATTGAAGGATTGACGCCGGGCCCGCCCCGCCGAAACGCCATGCGCCTGATCCTGACCTATGTGCTGCCGTTCTTCCTGCCGATCAGCGTCTACGCGCTGTGGATCTGGTACCGCACGGCCTATGCCGAACGGCACGGCGGCGCGGCGCCGAAGTTCGAGGAAGGCCCGTGGCCGCTGATGCTGCTGTTGGGCGCGGGCTTGACGTTTTCGATCCTGGGCTACACGGCGCTGACGCGCGGCGGCGATCCGGGCTCGACCTATATTCCGGCACGCATCGAGGATGGCCGCATCGTGCCGTCGGAGCTGCGTAAGCCCGATGCGCCTTCGCCCTGAGGAAGCGGCGTGGTCCGATTGAAGCCGCCGTGGCTCGAAGATCCTGCCGTCAAGCGCCTGATGACCGCGCTTGGCGCGCCCGCGCTCGATGTCCGCTTCGTCGGCGGTTGCGTGCGCGACGCGGTGCTGGCGCGGCCCAACGCCGACATCGACATCGGCACGCCGGAACCGCCGGCGCGGGTGATGGCGCGGCTGGCGGCGGCGGGCATCAAGGCCATCCCCACCGGTGTCGAGCACGGCACCGTGACCGCGGTGGTCGACGGGCGCAGCTTCGAGGTCACCACGCTCAGGCGCGACACCGCCACCGACGGCCGACACGCTACTGTGGCGTTCACCACCGACTGGCGCGCCGACGCATCACGGCGCGATTTCACGTTCAACGCCATGTCGCTGTCAGCCGACGGCACGCTGCACGACTACTTCAAGGGCGCATCCGACGCCCGCGTCGGGCGGCTGCGGTTCGTGGGCGACCCGAACGCGCGTATCGTCGAGGATTACCTGCGCATTCTTAGGCTGTTCAGGTTCTACGCCTGGTACGGCGACAAGCCGATCGCGCCGGCGATCCTTGACGCGGTCCGCGCGCACCGCGACCGGCTGCAGGATTTATCGGCCGAGCGCATCCGCGCCGAATTGGTCAAGCTGCTCAGCGCGCCCAACCCGGTACCGGCGGTGGCGGCGATGCAGTCGGCCGGCGTACTGTCGGTGCTGTTTCCCGGCGCCGACGGCCCCAACCTCCTGCTCAAGCTGGTGCTGGTGGAACGCGCCTATCGCGTCGCGCCGCGCTGGACCGTGCGGTTCTGCGCACTGGCGCCCGATGGCGCGGCTTCGACCGAATTGGCCGAGCGGTTCAGGCTGTCGGGGACGGAACGCGACGCCATCGTCGCCCTGCGCGCGACGGAGCCCGCGCTCGACGCTGGGATGGCGATCGTGGCGCTGCACGCCGCGCTGTACCGGCACGGCGCCGAACTGATCGAAGGTCGCGCGGCGCTGGCCGCGGCGCGCGGACGGCGGCTTGCCGGCTGGGCCGACGTCTTTGGCACGATCCACGGTTGGCAGCCGCGCCCGCTGCCGATCGGCGGCGACGATGTGCTGGCGCTCGGCGTACCGCCGGGGCCCAAGGTCGGCGCGCTGCTGGCGGTGGCCGAAACCGCGTGGATCGGCTCGGGCTTCGCCGCCGGCCGCGACGACCTGTTGGCCGCGGTGCGCGCCAAGCTGTGAAAACAGAAGCGGCCCCGGACGGGGTGGTCCGGGGCCGCATGTCTTTGGCAAGGACGGGGTTCCGAGGGGTGCGGAACCTGAGGGGCGCTTGTCCTTGCAGGACCGACATCGGACCGTGTTCAGGGGATCAGGGACACGCCGTGTCGATGGTGAAAGGCTAGGTCACGGTCCATTACAGGATGATGGTTGTGCCGTGACATGATTGTCATCTCGAATGTCATCCTGGGCCTCCGGGCGGCGACTCCGCGAACCATCCGAGCTGACGTCGGGCCTCGGCCAGGACAATGGCCGAAGCGACCACCACATTGAGCGATCGAACCCCCGGCGCCAGGGGAATTCGCACGGCCGCGTCGCACATCTGGCGCACCGCATCGGGCACGCCGAAACTTTCGCGCCCCGCGATCAGCACATCCTCCGCGCGAAACGTGAAGGTCACGTGCGGTTCAGCGGCGGCCGTCGACATCAGCACCAGCCGGCGGCCGGGCACGGCACGCTGGGCGGCCACGAAGGCCTCCCACGATACATGGCGGCTCAGGTCGCAGGCCGGGGCATAGTCCATGGCCGTGCGTCGCAGGCGCCGGTCGTCGAAGGGAAATCCGCACGGATCGATGATGTCGAGCGGCGTGTTCAGACAGGCCGCCAAGCGCATCGCCGCGCCGGTGTTCTGAGGAATGTCGGGCTGAAATAGCGCAAGCCGCATCGGGGGCGTCGAACTGCCGCTAACAGTTGAGAATCGTTCGCGAAATTGGGCCGGAGCCGAGGTCTTTTCAAGCCCTGCCTTTTATTCTATACCGCCGGGCGCGCTGCAGGTCCTGGCGTTTCCACCGGCCGCGACGGTTCCCGTCGAAGTCGGAGTTCCCGCCCGAATTCCCAAGGAAAAACAGCGCCGAAGCAGGAGTAACGCGGCGCTGCGTGCGGTCCTTCAAGGGCCGGCCCGGCGGGTCGCGGACACGGTTGAGAAGGGGATCACCGACATGGCCAATCCGGCACCCACATCTGCGGCGGCCCACGCTGCCGCCGCCGATGGCGAGACCCGCCGCGACTTCTTGTTGCACACCACCATCGCGTTCGGCGCCGTCGGCGGCGCCATGATGGTGTGGCCGCTGATCCACAGCATGAACCCGGCCGCCGACACCCTGTCGTTGGCCACCACCGAATTCAGCATCGCCAATATCCCGGAAGGGGCGGCGATAACCGTATTGTGGCGCGGCAAGCCGGTGTTCGTGCGCCATCGCACGCAGGAAGAAGTCGACACCGCCCGCGCCGCCGACCTGAACGAACTGCCCGATCCGCAGACCGACCAGGACCGCGTCAATCCGGACCATGAGCGGTTTCTGATCCTGGTCGGCGTGTGTACCCACCTGGGCTGTATCCCGCTCGGCACCAAGGCGATGGATCCGCGCGGCGAATTCGGCGGCTGGTTCTGCCCCTGCCACGGCTCGCACTACGACACGTCGGGGCGCATCCGCAAAGGTCCGGCGCCGGCCAACCTGGAAGTGCCGCCGTACACCTTCGTCAGCGACACCACCGTCCGGATCGGCTGAGGGAACCCACCATGAACACCGAAAAGAGCGCCCTTCGCCGCGCCTTCGAGTGGCACGAACAGCGCCTGCCGATCGTCAGCTACCTCGACCACGCCATCGGCACCAAGTATCCAGCGCCGCGCAACCTGAACTACTTCTGGAACTTCGGGTTCCTGGCCGGGTTCGTGCTGGTCCTGATGATCCTGACCGGCGTGTTCCTGGCGATGAACTACACCGCGCACACCTCGATGGCGTTCGACTCGGTCGAACGCATCATGCGCGACGTCAACTACGGCTGGCTGATGCGCTACATGCACGCCAACGGCGCCAGCTTCTTCTTCATCGTGGTCTACATCCATATTTTCCGCGGCATGTATTACGGCTCGTACAAAGCCCCGCGCGAGGTGCTGTGGTTCATCGGCATCCTGATCTACCTGGCGATGATGGCCACCGCCTTCATGGGCTACGTGCTGCCGTGGGGCCAGATGAGCTTCTGGGGCGCGACCGTCATCACCAACATGTTCTCGGCCATCCCGGCGATCGGTGACGCCCTGGTCACGCTGTTGTGGGGCGGTTTCTCGGTCGACAATCCCACGCTGAACCGTTTCTTCGCGCTGCACTATCTGATGCCGTTCGTCATCTGCGGCCTGGTCGTCTTCCACATCTGGGCGCTGCACATTCCCGGCTCGAACAATCCGCTCGGCATCGAGGTGGCGCCGGCCGACAAGATCCCGTTCCATCCGTACTACACCTCGAAGGATTTCTACGGCCTGGGCGTGTTCCTGCTGGTCTTTTTCGCCGTGGTCTTCTACGCGCCCAACATGCTGGGCCACCCGCTCAACTACGTGCCGGCCAACCCGCTGGTCACCCCGCCGCACATCGTGCCTGAATGGTACTATCTGCCGTTCTACGCGATCCTGCGCGCCATCCCGAACAAGCTGCTGGGCGTGATCGCCATGTTCGGCTCGATCCTCATCCTGTTCGCGCTGCCGTGGCTCGACACCTCGCGCGTCCGCTCGGCGGTGTTCCGCCCGGTGTTCCGGGTGTTCTTCTGGATCTTCGTGGCCAACGTCGCAATGCTGACGTGGTGCGGGGCGCAGCTGCCCGAAGGGCTGCCGGTGATCCTGAGCCAGGTCGGCACTTTCTGGTACTTCTTCCACTTCATCGTGCTGTTGCCGGTGATCGGTTGGCTGGAGACGCCCAAACCCTTGCCGGCCAGTATCGGCCAGCCGGTTCTCAGGCCCGCGGAGTAACGCCATGAACAAGCTCGTCCTGGCCGCCGCCGCGGCGCTGTCGCTGGTCTCGATCGCCGCTCCGCGCGCGGCCGAAGTCGGTCCGCCGCTGATGACCGTCGACTGGACCTTCAAGGGGCCTTTCGGCAAGTTCGACAAGATGCAGCTGCAGCGCGGCCTGCAGGTTTATCGCGAGATCTGCGCCTCGTGCCATTCCCTCAAGTACATCGCCTTCCGCAATCTGGCCGACCTGGGCTACAGCGAAGGCCAGATCAAGGCGATCGCCGCCGAGTACGAGTATCCCGACATCGACGATGAGGGCAGCGAGATCACCCGGCCTGGCAAAGCGTCGGACTACTTCCCCAATCCGTACCCGAACGAGAACTTCGCCCGCGCGTCCAACAACGGCTCGCTGCCGCCCGACCTGTCGCTGATGACCAAGGCGCGCGAGGGCGGGCCCGACTACCTCTACAGCCTGATTTTGGGTTACGAGGAGCCGCCGCCGGGCATCGAAATGATGGACGGCATGAACTACAACAAGTACTTCGCCGACGGGAATTTTCAGATCGCGATGGCCCAGCAGTTGGCCGACGAGCTGATTACCTATGCCGACGGCACGCCGGCCACCGCCCAACAGCTGGCGCAGGACGTGACCGCGTTCCTGCATTGGGCCGCGGAACCGAAGCTGGAAGCCCGCAACGCCACCGGCTTCCGGGTGATGATCTACACGCTGATCTTCACCATCCTGGCCTTCGTGCTGAAGAAGCGCATCTGGGCGCGGCTCGAGAACCGCTGAGCGGCATCGCCATCCGGCGCGCCGGGGCGGCCGACGCGGCCGCGCTGGCTGCGCTGGGATCGGCCACCTTTCGTGCCGCGTTCGGCCACTTTTACGATCCCGTCGAGCTTGAAGGCTTTCTCGCCGCCGCGCACAGCGAGGCCTTTTACCGAGGCGCATTGACCAACCCGCGTACCGCCGTCCTTCTGGCTGATGCCGGAAAGGGCGGTGCGGTGGGCTACGCCCTGTGCGCGCCGATGAGCCTGCCGTACGCCGCGGCCTTGCCTGGCGCGGTGGAACTGAAACGCCTGTATGTCGACGCCGCGGCGCAGGGCCGCGGGCTGGGGCGAAGGTTGCTGGCCGCCGCGGTCGACTGGGCGGTGGCGCAGCGCGCACCGGAAGTTTACCTCGGCGTCTACTGCGAGAATTTCGGAGCCCAGCGGCTGTATGCGGCGCACGGGTTCGCCAAGGTCGGCGAGTACGCGTTCGCCGTCGGCCGGCATCGCGATCACGAGTTCATTCTGCGCCGCCCGCTCGGCCCGCCCGGCGTCTAACCGTGTGGGTTCTTCGGCGCCGCAACATGCGCTGGCCATACCGCGGATCGAAATTCCACCGACAGATCAACGGCTTGCCGGGCGCTCCTGTAAACACGGGAGAAATACAGGGGAACACCGCAAAAAATCGTTTTGAATCAATAGCTTGGAATTGTGGCAAACACCCCTTAGCAGGCCCTTCCTACGCGCTCTTGGTCACCGCGTCGATGGCGCGGTCGATATCGGCCGTTGGCCGCCATGCCGCGGCCTTCACGTTCGCCTCGATCTGCTCGGGCCGCGTCGCGCCGGCGATCACGCTCGAGATATAGGGTTTGCTCAAGAGCCAGCCGAACGCCATGTCGAGCAGGGTGACGCCCGCGCCGTCGGCGATGGCCGTCAGCTTTTCCACCTTGGTGAAGATGGCGTCGTTCATGAAGCGCTCGGCGGCGGCCGGGTTGGCCGACCAGGCGGCCATGCGCGTGCCCTCGGCCGGCTTTTCGTCGCGCTTGTACTTGCCCGTCAGCATGCCGCTTTCCAACGGGAAGAACGGCAGCACGCCCAACCCGAGTTCCTCACAAGCGGGGACCAGCTCGGCTTCGATGTCCCGCGTCAGCAGGCTGTAATGGTTTTGCGCGGTAGCGTAGGCGGTCAGTTTGCCGTTGGCCGAGATCGCCGCGCACTCGCGCGCCTGGGCGGCGGTGAAGTTGGAATGACCGATGGCGCGCACCTTGCCTTGCTTGACCAGGTCGTCCAGCGCGCGCAGCGTTTCCTCCATCGGCGTGACGCCGTCGGGGCGGTGATACTGGTAGAGGTCGATCACGTCGGTCCCCAGGCGGCGCAGGCTGTCCTCGGCCAACGACATGATCGCCGCGCGGCTACCGCCGCCTTGCGGGAACGGGCCGGCGCCCATCGGGCTGCCGAACTTGGTGGCGATGACGACCTTGGCGCGCCGCGGGCCAAGCGCCTTGCCCAGGTATTCCTCCGACACGCCGCGGCCGTAGACGTCGGCGGTGTCGAACAGGGTGACGCCCATGTCGACCGCGGCATGCACCACGCGCTCGGTGCCGGCGTAATCGAGCCGCATGCCGAAGTTGTTGCAGCCCAATCCGACGGCGGAGACCTCGATCCCGTTCCGGCCCAAGGTGCGCTTGGCATCCGGCGCGGTGGCGGCGGCCCGGGCGGCCGATGCAACGGCGGCAGGCAGGGCGGACACGGCGGCGACACCGGCGATCAGC
Organism: Rhodospirillaceae bacterium; assembly: GCA_033764265.1. GTDB lineage: Bacteria > Pseudomonadota > Alphaproteobacteria > Rhodospirillales > Rhodospirillaceae > VGEM01. The sequence goes on from JANRJB010000004.1 coordinate 14,192, forward strand.
GCGCGGCGGGACAGGCGGGGCATGGGCATTTCCTCAAGCAGGGTGGGGCATGGACGCGGAACCGGGCGGACCCGTCATCCATAGGGTTGGCGGCGGCGCGGCTCAAGGACTATCGGCAGATCTATGTCGCGCTCCAGTCTTCCCAGGCCAGCCCCGGAATGCGCGCGTACTCCCGCGCGTTGGCGGTGACGAGCGTGAACCCGCGCGCGACCGCCTGGGCGCCGATCAAGAGGTCGTATGGCCCGATCGGTGTGCCGGCGCTTGCGAGCGCGGCGCGGATTTCCGCGCCGATGCGCGCATCATCGGCGTCGAGCTCCAGGATGTTTCCGACCGTCACGAGGAAGTCTCTCAGACGCGCGCTGTTTTCCGACCGGCGTTTACTGCAGGCAACGCCAAACCAAAGTTCGTGAACCACGATCGGCGACAGCCATATGTCGTGCCCGAACCTGCGTGTCGTTGCGAAACGTCGTCGCACGGACTCGGAAGTGCCGTTGATCACCGCCGAGCAGACATTTGTATCGAGCAGGTAATTCAATCGAACGAGACCTTACTCTCGGGCATCGGGGGTTGCTCGCGGCCATTCGGAAAGAGGGGATCGGCCCCATAACTGTCCATTCGCCTGAACCACGCCTCGACGTCGAACGGTTCGGTCTCCAGCAGGATGCCCTCGGCAACGCGGCGGATGCGCACGCGGTCGCCGTCGATCTGAAACGCCTTGGGCAGGCGCACAGCCTGACTGCGGCCGTTCTTGAACAGCTTGGCATAGACCACGCCCGACGAGCTGGCGACGGTCGGTTCCGCCGCCCGCACGGCCGCGGACCGGCGCGCCGCCGTCTTGGCCTTGCGCGCGCGGGGCGCGGCGGACGGGGAAGCCGGGCGGGCGGTTTGGGATGCGCGTCGGGCCATGGGGTGGGATTCCTTTTGGTATATACCAGTGGTCTATACCATGCGTTGAACACCCCGCACAGGCCCCACCATTCCCGTCGTATCTGCTAATGTCGCGCGCATGATCGCGCGCGCCGTCGTTGTCGTCCTGCTGTCCGGGTTGATGCACGCCGGCGTCGTTCTGGCCCAGCCCGCGTGCCCCGCGCACGCGCCGCCGGCCGGCCTGACGCGCATCGCCGAGGTCATGACGACCGGGCGCTTTGTCGCCTACCAGCCGACCGCCTTGCACATGGTGAACGGCCGAGCCACGCCCGCCGACGCGGCCAGCATCGCTGAGGACTTGAAGGTGCTGCGCCCCTATTTCGACGGGCTGATCACCTACGGCGCCCACAGCGGCGGCGAACGGGTTGCCGACGTGGCGGCCACGTTGGGCTTCCGCGCCGTCATCATGGGGGTGTGGGAGATCGCGTCGGCCGCTGAGCGCGCCGCCGTGGTCGCGGCGGCAAAGCGGGCGCCCGGTCTCGTCGCCGGTGTGTCGGTCGGCAACGAGGTGGTGTACGGCCGGCGCGGGACGTTCGCCGACGTGGCCGCGGCGATGCGGGACCTGCGCGCGGCGATGCCTGACGTGGCCATCGCCGCGACCGAGCCGTTTCATGTGTTGCTGGGGCCTGACGCGCGGCCGGCGTTGGAAGCGGCCGATCTGCTGCTGCCCATCGTCCATCCGGTGTTCGAGCCGTGGTACAAAGCCGCGCCCGACGCCAACGCGGCCGAGTTCGTCGTCAACGTGACGGCCGAGCTGGCCAGGGTCTATTGCGGCCCGATCCTGGTGAAGGAAACCGGCGTGCCGACCGCGCCGGCCGAGTTGGGGTTCACACCCGCGCGGCAGGCGGCGTTCTATCGTGAACTCCAGCGGCAGTTTTCGCCGTCGGCCGCGAAGGCGTTCGCCTACTTCTCGGCGTTCGACGCGCCATGGCGGGTCAACGATTCGCATCCGGTGCCGGGCGATCACCCGGAGGAAGCCCACTGGGGCCTTTTTGACGCCGACCGCAAGCCCAAGCCGGTGGCGGGCGTGATCGCGCCGCTGCGCAGATGATCAAACGTTGAACAGGAACAGCAGCACGTCGCCGTCCTGCACCACGTACTCCTTGCCTTCCGAACGCATTTTGCCGGCGTCCTTTGCGCCCTGCTCGCCGTTGCAGGCGACATAGTCGTCGTAGGCGATGGTCTCGGCCCGAATGAAGCCGCGTTCGAAATCACCGTGGATCACGCCGGCGGCCTGGGGCGCCTTGGTGCCCTTGCGAATGGTCCAGGCGCGCACTTCTTTCGGGCCGGCGGTGAAGTAGGTGACCAGGTCGAGCAATCGGTAGCCGGCCCGGATCACCTGCGACAGGCCGGTGTCTTTCAATCCCAGGCTGGCCAGGAACTCCTGGCGCTCGGCCGCGTCGGTCAGCTGCGCCACCTCGGCCTCGATGGCGGCGGAAATCACCACCGCCTCGGCGCCTTCGGACCGGGCTTTTGCCGCGACCTTGGCCGACAGCGCGTTGCCGGCGGCGGCCGCGCCTTCCTCGACGTTGCAGACGTACAGAACCGGCTTGGCGGTGAGCAGTTGCAGGCCACGGAAAACTTTCTCCAGCGCCGGATCGGCGGGCCTGGCGGTGCGGGCGGGCCTGCCGGCTTTCAGGGCGGCGAGCACCGGGTCCAACACCGTCATCAGCTCCTTGGACTCCTTGTCGCCGGTCTTGGCCTTCTTGGCGGTCTGATCGGCGCGGCGCTCCAGGCTTTCCAGGTCGGCGATCATCAGTTCGGTCTCGACCGTCTCGGCGTCGCGCAGGGGATCGACCGAGCCTTCAACGTGCACCACGTTGGGGTCGTCGAAGCAGCGCAGAACGTGGACGATGGCGTCGACCTCGCGGATGTTGGCCAGGAACTGGTTGCCGAGCCCCTCGCCCTTGCTGGCGCCGCGCACCAGGCCGGCGATGTCGACGAATTCCAGCTGGGTCGGGGTGATCTTCTGCGGCTTGGCGATGCCCGCGATCACGTCCAGGCGCGCATCGGGCACGGCGACGCGGCCAACGTTGGGCTCGATGGTGCAGAACGGAAAGTTGGCGGCCTGGGCCGCCGCGGTGGCCGTCAGCGCGTTGAACAGCGTCGACTTGCCGACGTTGGGCAGGCCGACGATCCCACAATTGAAACCCATCGCTAAGGCAACTCCTTGGGCGGCTCGCTTTTCGGGGCGGGTGGCTTGGTCAAGAGCGCCACCTTGGTCATGAACTTGTTCTCGTCGCCGCCGACCAGCAGCGGCGCAGCGTCGGCCACCGCCGACAACAACGGCCCCAGCCACTCGGCGTCAGCCTTCGCGAAATTCGACAGCACGTAATCCCGCACGCGATCCTTGTCCGCGGGGCGCCCCACGCCCAGCCGCACGCGCCAGTAGTCCGTGCCGATGTGGGCGTCCAGGCTCTTCAGACCGTTGTGGCCGGCGTTGCCGCCGCCGCGTTTGACGCGCAGCTTGCCAGGCTGAAGCTCGATTTCGTCGTAGAACACGATCACATGTTCGGGCGGCACCTTGTAGAAGCGCGCCGCCTCGCCCACGGCCTGGCCCGACAAATTCATGTAGGTCGCGGGTTTGAGCGCCAGGACCCGCGCGCCGTCGATGTCGCCTTCGCACATCAGGCCCTGAAAGCGCGCGCGCCACGGCCCGAAGCGGTGCCGCCCGCACACGGCGTCCAGCGCCATGAAGCCGATGTTGTGGCGATTCTGCGCGTGCTCGGGGCCGGGATTGCCGAGACCCACCAACAGCAGCATGGCGCCCTCGGCGGCAGCAGTTGCACGGCCCGCGCATCGGTGTGGTCCGGCGGACGCGCCGCCGGACCGGCCGATACGGGATTACTTCTTCTTCTCGGCCTTGGCCGGAGCAGCCTTGGCCGCGGCGGCCGGAGCCGCGCCCGGCGCCGCCTTGGCGCCTGCAGCCGGAGCAGCACCCGGGGCAGCGCCCGGCGCCGCACCCGGTGCGGCAGCCGCGCCCTCGGCCGGCGCCGCGCCTTCGGCGACGGCGGCGGGCTTGACCTCTTCCTCGACGTGCACGGTCGGCGGCGCCACCGAGCAGATCGTGAAGTTGCGCGCGATCGACGGCTTGGTGCCCTTGGGCAAGGCGATCGCCTTGATGTGCACCGAGTCACCGATCTCGAGGCCGGTCAGGTCGACATCGATGTGATCGGGAATGTCGTCGGGCTTGCCGCGCAGTTCGATCTCGTGGCGCACGATGTTGAGCACGCCGCCGATCTTGATGCCCGGAGCGGCCGCCTCGTTCAGGAAACGCACCGGCACCGGCACGCGGACGATGGAGTCCTTGTCGATGCGGCGGAAGTCGACGTGGATGGGCCGATCGCTGACGGGATGGAGCTGAATGTCCATCGCCATGGTGCGCTCGGGCTTCTTCGCCTCGCCGATGGTGATCTCGACGATGTTGGTGCGATAGCCCTTGGTATGCATCAGCGTGCTCAGCGCACGGGGCTCGACGGCAATCAGGGTGGTGTCAGCCTTGCCACCGTAGATGACGCCAGGAACCAGGTCCTGACGACGCGTGGCACGGGCTGCCCCCTTACCTGCCCGATCCCGTGCCTGGGCCTTCAGAGAGGTCACAGCAGGCATGGAAATCTCCTTGATTTACAGTCGGTTGGAGGTATTCCACCGACTCGGCCGAGCCTCCAGGGGTGCCCCGCCGGCCATGGGGAACGCCCCACGGCGCGGGTTCTCTACACGCTTCGCCAACACGGTTCAAGCTGGGGTTCAGGCAGGGTCCAGGCGGGCGGTTGCCGACCGAGATCGCGATTTGTCGCCCGCGCCGGCTGTGATTTGATGCGGGCATGACGTTGGTGCGCGCGTGTGTCGGGCTGGTCGTGTGGGCGTTGGTGGCGTCGGCGCCGGCCACGGCCGACAAAGTGGTCCGTCTGGGTGTGTTTTACGGCCCGCCGATGCCGTTCCGCGGCATCACCTATTCGCCCTATGTGCTGCACCCCTTGCAGTTCGACGCGCTCACCGACATCGGCGCCGACGGCCAGCCGAGTCCGGGCTTGGCGCTGTCGTGGCAGGCCGAGACCCCGACCAGCTGGGTGTTCGCGCTCCGCCCGGGCGTGACGTTCTCCAACGGTGAACCGGCCGACGCCGACGCGGTGGTGGCGACCATCACCTGGCTGTTGTCGGACGAGGGCCGCACCACCGCGGCGCACCGCGAGAACCGCAGCATCGTCGGCGCGGCCGCGCGCGATCCGCTGACCGTTGAGATCCGCACCGCCACGCCCGACCTGATGCTGCCGGGCAAGCTGTTCAGCGTGAAGATCATGCCGCCCCGGCACATGGCCGCCGTCGGCATGCAGGGCATGGACAAGCAGCCCATCGGCACCGGACCGTTCGTCGAGGTCGAGCGCTCGGTGGCCAAGGTGCGCTTTCGCGCGCACCGGACCAGCTGGCGCGCGCCCAAGCTCGACCGCTTTGAGCTGATCGCCACCCAGAATCAGATCGTGCGCACGCAAGCCCTGCGCGCCGGTGAGCTCGACATCGCGCTCGACGTCATCGCCGAGGACGTGGAGCCGCTGCGCGCCGAAGGCTTCCAGGTGCTGGTTCACCCGCTGGGCGCGGTCAGCGCCGTGCAGTTCGTCACCAACCGCGGCCCGCCCCTGTCGGACGCGCGGGTACGCCAGGCGCTCAACTACGCCGTCGACAAGCAGTCGATGGTGGACCGCATCTTCTACGGCCTGACCAAGGCGCCCTCGCAGTTCGCGCCGGGCTATGCGTTCGGCGCCATCCCCGACGCGCCGCCGGCGTTCCCCTACGATCCCGCCAAGGCCAAGGCGCTGTTGGCCGAGGCCGGCTATCCCGACGGATTTGAAATGACGGTGATCGTGCTCGGCACCACCGGCAACATCGTCTACGAACAGATGGCCGCCGACCTGGCCCGCGTCGGCGTCAAGGCGACGCTCAAGGCGATCCCGCCGGCGGAGTACACCAGCCGGCTGTTCGTGGAGGGATTCAAGGACGACGACGCCTTCGACTACGGCTACATCGTCTTTCCGGTGATGGACAGTCTGGCGCCGCTGCGGCTGCACTCGTGCCTCAACCGCGTGGCGTGGCATTGCAACCGCGAGATCACCGACGCCATGGTCGCCGCCGACGCGATCTTCGACCGCGCGGCGCGGCGCGCGGCCACCGAGGCGATCATGCGCCGCCTGCTCGACGATCCGCCGGGCCTGCTGGTCAACGAAACGTTCCGCGTCTTCGCCGCGACGCCGCGCATCACCGGTCTCGAGGCGCCGTTCGGCCTGCTGCGGTACGACAAGCTCGACCTTGTGGAGGCACCGTGAGGGCGCTGGCGGCCCTGGCGGTGAACTTGGCGACGATCCTGGCGCTCGCGGCCGCGCCCGCCCGCGCGCAGGACCACGTGCTGGTGGTGGGCGGCGCGGGTTATCTGGGCGCGGAGATCTCCAAGGCCCTGGTCGCGCGCGGCTTCGCGGTGACGGTGATGGTGCGCCCGACCAGCGACCGGTCACGATTGGCCGGCGTGCCGGTGACGTTCGCGGTCGGCGACGCCACGAAGCCGGACGACGTGCTGGCGGCCGCGTCGTTGCATCCCTTCCGCGCCGTTGTCGATGCCATCGCCGGCGCGCCGGGCGAGGCCGCGCCCTATGCGGCGGCGCAGACCGCCATCGTCGCGACGGCCAGAGCCACAGGCGTGGAGCAGATCGTGCTCAACAGCTCGGCCGGGGCCGGCGACGGCAGCAACGCCGCCGATTACCCGGATATCAACGTCGCACGTTTCAAAGCCGGCCTGATCGAGAAGGGCCGCGCCGAGGCGATCCTGCGCACGGGCAGCGTGCCGTACACCGTTGTCCGCTCAGGCGCGATCCTGATCGAACGGGGCGAGCCGCCGCACCCGCCGACCGGCCAGGCCTACCTGGTCGAGGATGAAAAAGTCGTCGGTCCCACCACCTACGGCGATCTCGGACGGCTGGTGGCGGCCTGCGTGCTGAATGCGCGCTGCTTCAACGGTGTCTTCCACGCCACCGACGACACGCTCGGGCCGGAATTCAAACGCTGGCGCTGCATGCGGTTCCGCACCAGCGAGACGGAAAAGTGCTGAGTTCGAGCCGGTCCGGTTGACCCACATCAATGGGGCGCCCAGATCGTCGTGTACCATGACATGGTCCGAGCGGAGCCCAATACATGTCTGCGTCCGACTACGATCATCGCGCGTTGGAGCAGCGCCGCCCCGGGCGTGAGAGCACCGACGGCTCGCTCGACCTGATCGAACTGGTGCGGCTGGGCACACTGGCGGCGTCCAGCCACAATACCCAACCCTGGC
>JANRJB010000041.1:0-4592 GCA_033764265.1 Rhodospirillaceae bacterium
TAGGCCTGCGTCAGGCGCGATTGGCCGGTGGCGGCGGCGGCCTGCTTTTCCTCGAGCCGCAGTTTGCGGCCGCGCATGCCGAGCGGCCCGCGGCCCAGCGCGATGGCGCCCGAGGTGACGATCACCACCTCCTGGCCGCGGGCGCGCGCCGCGGCCACGTCGTCGGCCAGCGCGTCCAGCCAGCCGCGGTGCAGCTCGCCAGTGGCCTCGTCCACCAACAGGGCCGAGCCGATCTTCACCACCAGACGCTTGGAGGCCGATAATGCGGACGTCATGACGGGGCGCTCATGCCAATACGCTCATGAACGCCACGGTCCCGCGACCCGATCGGCCGCGCCGTCGGAGTCTTCGTCGCGATCCTCGCGCGCGGCCTGCACCGCCTTGGCAAGCAGCGCGAGCACCGCATCGCGGCCTTCGCCCGACACGCCGGACAGCAGGTGAACTTTCTTGCGGCAGGCCTTGGCCAGCCTGTCGGCCTGGGCGGCGCGGGTGTCGGGGTCGAGCGCGTCGCACTTGTTGAGCGCCACGATCTCGGTCTTGCGGTCGAGCCCGGCGCCATAGGCTTTCAGTTCGCGCCGCACGACCTTGTAGGCCGCCGCCACGTTGTCCTGGGTGCCGTCCACCAAGTGCAGCAGCACCGCGCAGCGTTCGATGTGACCGAGAAAGCGGTCGCCCAGCCCGGCGCCCTCGTGCGCGCCCTCGATCAGACCCGGAATGTCGGCGACGATGAACTCGAAATCGCCGACGCCAGCCACGCCCAGGTTGGGGTGCAGGGTGGTGAACGGGTAGTCGCCGATCTTGGGCCGGGCGCGGGTGACGACGCTGAGGAAGGTCGACTTGCCGGCGTTGGGCAGCCCCACCAGGCCCACGTCGGCGATCAGTTTCAGGCGCAGCCACACCCACATTTCCTGGCCGGGCAGGCCGGGCTTGGCGTAGTCGGGGGCGCGGTTGGTGGGGCCCTTGAAGTGGGTGTTGCCGAAGCCGCCGTTGCCGCCCTCGGCCAGCACAATGCGCTGGCCGTCGTGGGTCAGGTCGGCCAACACGGTCTCGCGGTCCTCGGACAGAATCTCGGTGCCGACCGGCACCTTGATGATCAGGTCCTTGCCGTCGCGGCCGGCCTGGTTCTTGCCGGAACCGTCGACGCCGCGCTCGGCCTTGAAGTGCTGCTGGTAGCGGAAGTCGATCAGGGTGTTCAGGTTGCGCACGGCCTCGACGATCACGTCGCCGCCGCGTCCGCCGTCGCCGCCGTCGGGCCCGCCGAACTCGACGAACTTCTCGCGGCGGAAGCCGACGCAACCGTTGCCGCCGTCGCCGGAGCGGATGTAGATCTTGGCCTGATCGAGGAATTTCATGGCGCGCCCTTATACACGCTTCGCGGACCAGACGGCGCGGGACAATGCCAGCATGTTGCAGGCCACCAAGCCGTAGCGCGATTTGCTCTCGCGTTCCTCGACCCCGGTCGCCGCGAAGCCCAGCTTGGTCAGGATGCGCAGCGAGGCGGGGTTTTCGGCCAGCGCGCCGGCCACGATGTGCGGCGCCGCCAGCCAACCCATGGCGAAGTCGACCACTGCCGCGGCCGCCTCGCTCATGTAGCCTGCGCCCCAGTACGGCTTGCCCAGCCAGTAGCCCAGTTCAAGCGCGCCGTCCGCGCGCCGGTCGACACCGGCGCTGCCGATCAGTTCGTCGCCCCGCGTCACCGCGAACGGGTAGCCGCGGCCGGCGGCGCGCACGGCGTCGTGCATGCCGATCCAAGATTCGGCAAGGCCGTCGGGATATGGATGCGGGACACTGGACACCATCCGCGCGACGTCCCATTCGCCGGCGAGGAGTTGCACGCGCGGCGCATCGGCCAAGGTGTAGGGCCGCAAGGTCAACCGCTCGGTTCGGATCGACAGGGCGAACATGATCGCACCCAACAAAAAAGGAGACGGCGATCCGTCTCCTTTTTCCACCTCACGGGACCGCCAGCGTGAGACGCCGGCGGGGAACAGCCGCCGGAGTTAAGCCGCGCTCGGCATCGGCCCGCTCGTCACGGGGTTGACCGACACCAGCACGCGCCCGCGGGTCGAGGTGTGGAAGTCCACCTTGCCCTCGATCAGCGCGAAAATGGTGTAGTCGCGGCCCAGGCCGACGTTCTTGCCCGGGTGCCACTTGGTGCCGCGCTGGCGCACGATGATGTTGCCGGCCAGCACGTGCTGCCCGCCGAACTTCTTGATGCCCAGGCGCTTGCCGCGCGTGTCGCGGCCGTTCTTGGAACTGCCGCCCGATTTCTTATGTGCCATGACCGAACTCCCAGCGTCTCGTCAGTTAGGCGGCCGCGCTTTCGGCGGCGGCTTTCTTGGTGGCCTTCTTGGCGGCGGGCTTGGCCGCGGCTTTCGCCGGCGCGGCCGCGATGCCCTTGCCCATGTCGGTGATCTTGACCAGCGTCAGGTGCTGGCGATGGCCGTTGCGGCGGCGGTAGTGCTTGCGGCGGCGCTTCTTGAAGATGATCTTGGTCTCGTCGCGGAACTGGCGCACCACGGTGCCGACCACCTGCGCGCCGTCGATCACCGGCTTGCCGATTTCCTCGCCCAGCATCAGCACCTGGTCGAACACCACGGTTTCGCCGGCCTCGCCGCCCAGCTTTTCCACGGCGAGCACGTTATCCTTGGCGACGCGGTACTGTTTGCCGCCGGTCTTGATCACTGCGAACATGGTCTTCGGCCTTGAACTCGAAGGAAAAAGAAACGCAAACGAAAAGGGCGGGCTTGGCACCCGCGCTTGAACGGGGGTGAATATACCGCGACCGGGGTTGAGTCAATGCTGTGCAGACCCCGGCCCGGGCGCCGGCGATAGGGGTTAACGCCCTGTAAACGCGGATGAATTAGCCTTTGAATGGGGGCCCGTCGCGGGCCGCCGGACGGCGAGGGGGTCAACTGACGGCCATGGACGGCACACCCGGCACAGGCGGCGACGGTGCGCGCGCAGAGGCCGAGCGGCTGAGCCCGGGCGAACTCGAGCGGTTGAAAACCGCCGCGGCCCTGCTGCGCAAGGCCGAAAAGCCGGTACGCATATTGCGTGCCGTCGGCTGGGGGCCCGAGGTGGAAGAGCGTTTCATGGCCCAGGGGGCCAAGGAACTGCCCCAGGTTGCCTACACACCGCTCGATCCCAAACCCGTGCATGCCGCGCTGGCCGACATCCGCCCGCTGATCGCGGGGTCCAGCCCCGCCCACGCCTGGCTGTGGCGCGTGGCCGATACGGTCGCCACCGCGGCGGAAATGCTGGCGGGCATCGGCACCAAGGACTTTCACCGCCATTCGCTCGCCCTCTACGGCTCGCCGCAAACGCCGCTGGTCAATTGCGACGTGCGCCCGCTCGACCTCGCCCGCACACTCGATTACGTGCTCAGCGCCTATACCAACCTGGAGATCAACTTGAACGCCGCCGATCCCGCCGGCGTGACCGCGGCCGACATGCAACCGCGCATGCAGGCGATCCTGGACCGGCACTTCGGCGCCGATGCGCCCAAGGTGGAGATCGCCGAACACTTGTCGGCGAAAGCCCTGGCCGGGTCGAAGTACATCCGGCTCAAGCGCACCGCGCGCTTCTCCGACCGCGACCTGTCGCAGCTGGTGCATCACGAGGCGTTCGTCCACGCCGGCACCTCGTTCAACGGCGCTGCGCAGACCGCGTTTCCGATCCTGGCCGCGGGCCACGCCGGCACGACTCGCACGCAGGAAGGCCTGGCGGTGTTCGCCGAGCTGATCTCGGGCGCCATGGATCCTTCGCGCATGTTGCGTCTGGCCGACCGCGTCATCGCCATCCAGATGGCGATGGACGGCGCGGACTTCATCCAGCTTTACCAGTTCTTCCTGCAGCGCCACGACGACCCGCACGCGGCGTTCGAGAACGCCCGGCGCGTGGTGCGCGGCGGCATGGTCGCGGGCGGCGCGCCGTTCACCAAGGACTCGGTTTATCTGGAAGGCGTGATCCGCGTGCACAACTTCCTGCGCATCGCCGTGCAGGAAACCCGGGTCGACTGCATCCGCCTGTTGTTCGCCGGCAAGCTCGACATCGAGGACATGCCGGCCATCACCCAGCTGGCCGCCCACGGGCTGATCGCGTTCCCGAAGTTCCTGCCGCCGTGGGCGAAGGACTTGCGCTTCGTGTTGTCCTACATCGCCTATTCGTCGTTCCTCAACCGCATGCAGCTCGACCGCGTGCGCGCCCACTACATCGACATGCTGCGCGCCTGCGCCGCGCCCCCGGCGAATACCGGGGCGAACGGCGGCGGATAGGGCAACTCACGCAGTCGTCATGCTCCGCGCCGGCGGGGCATCGAGGGACTACAAGAATCACTGGCGCCATGCGGTGGATACGAACTCATGTCGTCATCCCGGTGGATGCCGGGACGACGATGCGCGACTTTGCTCGCGCGTGCCGAACCGCGCAGTCGTACGACCGGACAGTCGAAGACGGAACAGGATAATCGCACTAAAAGAAATTCTTCCGCTGTTCGTATTCCACCAGCTCGTAGAACGTCTGCATGTAGCCGGTGCAGTAGGCCTTGTAGAGGATGTAGTTGCCGTCGGTGGACGTCCACAGGTGATAGG
>JANRJB010000054.1:0-2593 GCA_033764265.1 Rhodospirillaceae bacterium
CAGATGGCCCTGGTCCAGCGCCAGCACCAGGTCGAAGCGGTCGAAATCCTCGGGCTGGACCCGGCGGGCGCGCTGGCCGGCGATGTCGATGCCGCGCCGGGCGGCGGCGGCGACCGAGCGCGAATCCGGCGGCTCGCCGACGTGATAACCGTGCGTGCCGGCCGAGTCCACGTCGATGCGGTCGGCCAGGCCGGCTTCCGCCACCAGGTGCCGGAACACGCCTTCAGCCGTGGGCGAACGGCAGATGTTGCCGGTGCAGACGAACAGGACGCGATAGGTCATGGCAAAATGGCGCGGTCGCGGTGCGCAGTCTAATGTTGAAGGACGATGCAACAGCGATAGCATGGGGCCCGAAGATGTCAAAAATTCAGCGCGTGTGCGCGCTGCGCCGCAACATGAAGCCCGCCCCGTGACGCCCCGCCATATTCCCCCGCCCGACAGCCGCATCGTCATCCTGACCGGCGCCGGCATCTCGCAGGAGTCCGGGCTCGAGACCTTCCGCGACGCCGACGGCATCTGGGCCAAGGTGCGCCTCGAGGATGTCGCCACGCCCGAGGCCTTCGCCCGCGACCCCGCCCGCGTCCACGCCTTCTACAACATGCGCCGGGCCAAGCATCGCTCGTCGGGCGTCGCGCCCAACGCCGCCCATGCTGCCCTGGCCCGGTTCGAGGCGGCGTGGCCGGGCGAGGTGCTGGTCATCACCCAGAACGTCGACACCCTGCACGAGCGCGCCGGCACCAAGAACCTCTTGCACATGCACGGCGTCCATTCCCAGGCGCGCTGCAACCACTGCGCCCACGTGGAGCCGTGGACCGGGGACATGTCATTGGCCGATGTCTGCGCCGGCTGCGGTCGGCCGGGCGGCCTGCGCCCCAACGTGGTCTGGTTCGGCGAGATGCCCCATCACCTGGACGAGATCCAGGCCGCGCTGGCGGCGTGCGATGTGTTCATCTCGATCGGCACATCGGGCAATGTCTACCCGGCGGCGGGCTTCGTCGCCGCGGTGCGACGGCGCGGCCGCGCCCACACCGCCGAGCTGAACCTGGAGCCGTCGCAGGGGGCCAGCCTGTTCGCCGAGGCCCATTACGGCCCGGCCACCACGGTGGTGCCGGCCTATGTCGCGGCGCTGCTGAATGGCCGGGCGTGAATGGCCGACCGGCTGGCGCGGCTGCTGACCGAGGTGCGCGCCTGTACGCTGTGCGCCCCGCACCTGCCGCTCGGCCCGCGCCCGGTGCTGCGCGCGCGGCCCTCGGCGCGATTGCTGATCATCGGCCAGGCGCCGGGAACCAAGGTGCACGACACCGGCATTCCGTGGAACGACCGCTCGGGCGATCGGCTGCGCACCTGGCTGGGCCTCGACCGCGACGCCTTTTACGACGACGCGCGTGTGGCCATCGTGCCGATGGGCTTGTGCTATCCCGGCGTCGACAAAAACGGCGCCGACGCCCCGCCGCGGCCCGAATGCGCGCCCGCCTGGCATCCGCGCCTGTTGCCGCTGCTGCCCAAGGTCGAACTCACCTTGCTGGTCGGCGCCTATGCCCAGCGGCGCTACCTAGGCGAACGGGCGCGGGCCACGCTGACCGAGACCGTCAGGGCCTGGGCCGACTACGCGACAGAGTACCTGCCCTTGCCGCACCCCAGCTGGCGCAATACCGCGTGGCTGAAGAAAAACCCGTGGTTCGAGGCCGACCTGGCGCCGGCCCTGCGCCGGCGGGTGGCGCGGCTGATGGCGCTTTAGCGATGTCCAACCTTGTCATCGTGCGCAGGCGCCCATGAACATCCACCTGACCCCCAAGCTCGAGAAATTCGTCCGTTCCAAGGTTGGTTCGGGCCTCTACAACAATGCCAGCGAAGTGATGCGCGCCGCGGTGCGGCTGCTGATGCAGCACGAGGAAGAGCGCGCGCAGAAACTCAAGCGCCTGCGCGCGCTGATCAAAGAGGGTGATGACGCCGTCGCCGCAGGTGACGTCACGGTACTGGCCAACGACCGCGAGATCGACGCGTTCTTTCGGAAGTTATGAAGCAGGTCGTCCTGTCGGCGGCCGCGCGCGCCGACCTCGCAGCGATTGCGGTCTATACGCGCGAACGCTGGGGCGATCGCCAGACGGAAACCTATCTCGCCAAGTTCAAGGCCGAGTTCAAGGCCGGCTTCAAGGCGCTGGCGGTCATGCCTAACCTGGGCCGGCCGCGCGACGATCTCGCCACCAGCGTGCGGTCGATCCTGGTCGGACGGCATCTGGTGTTCTACCGACAGACGGTAACCCGCGTCACCATCAGCCGCATCTTGCACGCCCGCCAGGACATCGATGCCGCGCTCGATCCCACGCTTGACGATTGATGTGACCAGGCCGCCAACCCGGCGCCGGTCGGTCATCGCCCCGCCGGTCGATCACCGTCGCGCGGCCTTGTCCTCCGCGTCGGCCATCGCCTCCAGGGCTTCCATGTCGTCGTCGGAAAAGCCGAAGTGGTGGCCGATCTCGTGGATCAGCACGTGGCGCACCACGTGGCGCAGGTCCTCGGCCGTCTCGCACCAGTAATCCAGGATCGGCCGGCGGTACAGGAACACCAGGTCGGGCAGGCCGCCCGAGGCCTC
>JANRJB010000061.1:0-4270 GCA_033764265.1 Rhodospirillaceae bacterium
GTCGTTGGACTCCTTGATCGTGGCCCAGCCGCGGCCTTCGAGCGGATGGCGCGCCAAGACGTTACCGTTCTCGTCGATCAGCTCCCACTTCGCGCCGCGCGTGGCCAGGATGGTGCCGTCGGCGCATTTGCCCAGGCAGAACACGTACTCCGGCTGGTCGGCCGGCAGCGTCATCAGGTCGGACATCTGGCGGTTGTTGACCACGTCATAGCGCATGATGCGCTTGGACGTTTCCGTGGTGTAGACGATGTACTGCTCGCTGGGGTGCAACAGGCAGCTGGTCACGCCCAGGTGGCCGGCGAAGCTAGTGGAGGTTTCGGTCTCGAACACCGCCAGCAGGTTCCCGGCGCGGTCGAACTTGTGGACATTGCCGTCGCCGACCTTCTGCGTGCCGGGCACGAACTTGGTCATGTGGCGATACTTCTCGGGCACCTGGTCGATGGCGCCGGTGATGTGCTCGTACAAATAGGTGTTGCCGGCCTTGTCCCAGAAGCCCGATGACCAGGGGCGCGACGGGAAGCGGTAGCCGGGGAACGCCTGCTTGCCGGTCTTGGGGTCGACCCAGATCACGGCGTGCTCGGCGGAATCGAACGCCCACAGCAAACCGTCGGGGCCGAAAGTCAGCCCCTTCACCAGGTGCGTGGTGCCCTGGGTGTAGAGCACGCCTTTGGGCTTCAGGTCGGCGCCGAACTGGAAGATGCGCCCGTCGCCGGCGTGGTCGTCCTCGGGCACGTTGAGGTCGGTGGCGCCCACCAGCACGTCGCCGGGGGCGAACGGCTGCAGCGTCGAGACTTTGGCGGCGGGCTTCACGTCGTCGGGCATGGCGGGCTCCTGTCGTTCCGGTCGGTGAGTATCACCTAATCCGTCCGGCGGGGCGATCAACCGTTGGCCCGCGCCTAACCGGCCTTCGGACGCAGGGTTAGACGCGCCCGGCCAGTTTCACCGCCAGCTGTTCGAGCGGCGCCTGGTTGCGGGCGTTGTGGGGCAGTTCCGACAGCGCGCGCGGGGTGTAGGGCCGTTCCAGCACCGCGATCTCGGCCGCGGACAGCGCGAGGCCGGCCGCCGCGACGGCGTCGTCGATGTGGCCCGCTGTCGTCGCGCCGACCACCGGCACGATGCCCCGGCCCATGATCCAGGCGAGGGCGATCCGGGCGGGCGGCACGCCGCGCGCGGCGGCGACCTGGGCCAGCGCGGCGAGGATCGGATCGTCGGCCGCGCCATAGAGCGTGTCGGCCACGTCGTCGCTGGCCGCGCGGGTGGTCGCGGCGGCCAGACCGGCCCGCCCCAGCCGGCCGCGGGCAAGCGGGCTCCAGCACATCAATCCGATCCCCTGATCGCGGGCGAGCGGGATCAGGTCGCGCTCGTCCTCGCGGTAGAGCAGGTTGTAGTGGTGCTGCAGCGTGGCGAAGCCCGAACAGCTGATCGCGCGCGCGGCCAACTGCGCGCTGGCCAGTTGCCAGGCGCGCATGTTCGACGCCCCGGCGACACGCGCCTTGCCGGCCTTCACCACGTCGGCCAACGCCTGCACGGTCTCGGCCACCGGCGTGGCGTCGTCCCAGCGGTGGACCTGGAGGATATCGACATCGTCGAGCCCCAGCCGGCGCAGCGACGCATCGACGGAATAGAGAATGTTGGCGCGCGACAGGCCGGCGGCATGGGGGCTGTCGGGCGTCGGGTAGTAGCACTTGGTGGCCACCACCACGTCCTCGCGCCGCAGGCCGCGCACGAACCGGCCCAGCACGCGTTCGCTTAAGCCGCCGGAATAGACGTTGGCGGTGTCGAAAAAGTTGACGCCGGCGTCGTGGGCGCGGGCCAACAGGCGCAGGCTGTCGGCCTCGTCCAGCACCCAGTCGCGCCAGTCGCGGTTGCCGAAGCTCATGCAGCCCAGCGCGACCGGCGAAACCCGCAGTCCGGTCCGCCCGAGTTCGATCCGCTCCACTACGCGGGCCGCGGCGCTTGCGGGAGCGCGCCGTCGACGAACGGATCGCCGGTCTTGAGGCCCAACAGGTATTTGCCGGTGGGCGCCATGGCGTGATCCCAGTTCAGCTCGATGTGGGTGGAGATGGTGCGGCAGTCGCGGAACAGCCGCTGCACCGGGTTGCGCCCGGTCTGGCCGGTCACGCCCATCATGGACGACAGCCGGGTCGCGGCCGACAGGCACAGCTGCGCGGCCAGCGTCATGGTGCGGTGGGCGCGCAGCATCTCCTCGCCCGACAGCGCCTGGCCGGCGCTGCCCTTGGCGTGCAGCGTGCGGAGGTAGTCGTCGAACATCAGCCGCGCGGCGTCGATCTCGGCCATCGATTCGCCCAGGCGCACCTGCACCGGCGTCTGTTCGGCGATCTTCTCGCCGAACAACTGGCCCATGCGCGCCTTGGTCTGCTCGCAATAGGCCTTCAACGCGCCCATTGCGGTGCCGAGCAGCGGCCCGGCGAACCAGCTTTTCTGGAACGGCGGCGTGAACACGCGGTGCACATAGCTGGGGTGCAGGGCCGCGCCGGGCGCTTGCGCGCCCAACAGCACGTCGCGTTCGACCGCGCGATGGGCCGGCACGAACTGTTCCGTCACGCGGATGTGGTGGCTGCCGGTGCCACGCAGGCCCTCGGAGTCCCAGGTGTTCTCGACCGTGTATTCGCCCGGCAACAGCAGCACGAAGTGCGAGAAGATCTTCGCCGGGTCGGTCTTGGCGATGACCATCGCGCCCGAGGCATGGTTGATGCCCGAGACGAAGCCCCAGCGGCCGGTGAGCACGAACCCGCCGTCGGTCGCCGTCAATTGTCCGCCGCCGGCCGAGCCGGTGCCCAGCACCGCCTGGCCGCCCGCGCCGAAAAATTCCTCCTGCGCTTGGGCCGGAAAGCGCGCCGCCCACATGACATGCGAGAACACCAGCGACGTCATCCACGCCGTGGAACCGCACGCCTCGCCCAGTTCGCGGCTGACGGCATAATGCGCGCCCCAGTCCATCTCGTAGCCGCCGAAGCGCCGCGGCATGTAGATGCGGTGCAGCCCCGCGCCTTTCAGCGCGGCGACGGTGGCCGCAGGCAGGTCGCGGCGGTCCTCGGCCTCTTGCGCCTGGGCCTTGACCAGCGGCACCAGCGCGCGCGCGGCGGCGACCAGTTCGTCGACTTTGGGAATATGCGAGGGGATGTGCGACGTCATCTTGTTCACGGGGATGGCCCCTGGCTGTCGGCGGACGGGATCATCCCGGCGATGGCGGTATTGACGAAAAAGGTGACGTCGAAGCCGGGCTTGATCGGCGCGCGGCCCGCCCACGGCCCGAGCCGCACGATCACCAGTTCCCGCGACGGCGAGACAAACACATGCTGCTGGCCGCGGCCCCACAGCATGAAGGTGTCGCGCGCCAGGAACGGCCCCGACGCCATCGCGCCCGAGGAGCCCGCGTTCTGGGCCGGGATCGGCGGATCGTCGTAACCCAGCCAGGTCTGCAGGCCGTAGTGGCGCGCGGCCGGCGACGGCGCGGTCATTTCGTCGATCCAGGCCGCCGGCACGATGCGCCGGCCGTTGACTTCGCCCTTGTTCAAGAGCAGGAGCCCGATGCGCGCCCAGTCCATGGCCGGCGCGGCCAGACAACAAGACGTATATGCGCGCCCGCCCGGCCGGTCGGTGTGCACGCGCGCGCGTTCGCCGCCCATCGGCAGCCAGATCTTCTCGCGCAGAATCTCGGCGTAGCGACGGCCGTAGGCGCGCGTCAGCACCATGCCCAGCAGTTCGGAATTGAGGTTGTTGTAGTGGTACCTGGAGCCCGGCGCCCAGGTGTCCATCGGCGTGGCCAGGATGGCGTCGGCCGAAAAGCCCGAGTACAGCCACTTGACGCCGGCGCTGAACGGGCTGGGGCTGAAGCGCGGCTCGGTCAGGCCTGAACTCATCTGCATCAGCTGGCGCAGGGTGATGGCGCCGCGCGGATCATCGCGCCATTCGCCGATATGGCGCGCGATCGGATCGTCGGCACCGCCGATCACGCCGTCCTCGATGGCGATGCCGATCAACAGCGCCTGCAGCGTCTTGTGCATCGATTGCGACTGGGTGAGCCTGGCCGGCGACCAGTCGGGTGCGTACCATTCGTGCTGGACCGCGCCCTTGTGCACCACGATCAGGGCGTAGGACCCGAACGCGGCGGCGTAGGCGTCCATGCGCGCCAGCGCCTCGGCGGCGATGGTGCGCTGGTCGGGCGCGGCGACCGGCAGGCGCAGCGAGCCATCGCCCTCGATCCCCTCGTCGGGCGGCAGCAGGCCCTCGGCGCGGTGATCGGGCT
>JANRJB010000072.1:0-6764 GCA_033764265.1 Rhodospirillaceae bacterium
TTTCCCGCCCTGCTTGGCGAACTGTACGCGGTGAAGCCCCATTGGCACGCGCCCGAGGCGATGCGCCTGGACCGCGCGCTGGTGCCGGCCTTCGGATTGCGCGCGTACGGCGTTCACGTCAACGGCGTGGTACGCACCGAAGCCGGCCCGCAGCTGTGGATCGCCACCCGCGCCGCCGATCGGCTGGTCGCGCCCGGCAAGCTCGACAATATGGTCGGCGGCGGCCAGCCCGCCGGGCTGTCGCTGATCGACAACGTGATCAAGGAATGCGCCGAGGAGGCCGGCCTGTCGGAAGCGGTGGCGCGTCGCGCCCGGCCGGCCGGGGCGATCAGCTACAGCTTCGCCGCCGCAACCGGCCTGCGCGTCGACACGCTGTTCGTCTACGACCTGGAGCTGCCGGCCGACGTGGTGCCGGTCAATCGCGACGGCGAGATCGCCCGGTTCGACCTGATGCCATTGGCCGACGTGTTGTCGGTGGTGCGCGATACCGACCGCTTCAAGTTCAACGTCAACCTGGTGATCCTCGACTTCGCCCTGCGCCACGGCGCGCTCGATCCGGCCAGTGAGCCGGACTACGAAGCAATTGCCGCGGGGCTTCACCTGGACCCGGACACCATCGGAAAAACGATTTGACACCAAGGTGTTAAATCATATCTTGCGTGGCACCGCACGCCCCGGTTTGTTGACTTTTTAACCCGTCCCCGTCAGTTTGCGGGCTTCATCCGTCGGGACGCCGATGCATTTCCTCGACTTCGAAAAACCGATCGCCGAGCTGGAAGGCAAGATCGCCGAGCTCAAGCACCTGTCGGACGGCGATGGCCTCAACATCGCCGACGAGGTCAGCCGGCTGCAGGCCAAGGTCGAGCGCGACCTGACCGCCGCCTATGCCAGGCTGACGCCGTGGCAGAAGACGCAGGTGGCGCGCCATCCCGACCGGCCGCATGCGGTGGACTACATCCGCGCGTTGATCCAGGACTTCACGCCGCTGGCCGGCGATCGCTCGTACGGCGAAGACGCGGCGGTGGTGGGCGGCCTGGGCCGCTTCAAGGGCCGCAGCGTCGTGGCCATCGGCCTTGAAAAGGGCCGCGATACCGAAACCCGGCTCAAGCACAACTTCGGCATGGCGCGGCCCGAGGGCTATCGCAAGGCCCGCCGGTTGATGGATCTGGCCGACCGCTTCGGCCTGCCTGTGCTGACCTTCGTCGATACCGCCGGCGCCTACCCCGGCGTCGGCGCCGAGGAACGCGGCCAGGCCGAGGCCATCGCCCGCTGCATCGAGACGTGCCTGGCCGTGCGCGTGCCGCTGATCGCCACCATCATCGGCGAGGGCGGTTCGGGCGGCGCCATCGCGCTGGCCGCCGGCAATGTGGTGCTGATGCTGGAACACTCGATCTACTCGGTGATCTCGCCCGAGGGCTGCGCGTCGATCCTGTGGCGCGACGGCAACCAGGCCAAGGCCGCCGCCGAGGCGCTCAAGCTCACCGCGCAGGACCTGCAGCGGCTGGGCGTGATCGACGAGATCATTCCGGAACCGGTCGGCGGCGCCCACCGCGCGCCCGAGGCGGTGTTCGGCGCGGTGCGCGACGTGATCGAGGGCCACCTGGTGCAACTGACCAAGGTGGACCGCGTCCAGCTGCGCGTGCGCCGGCGCGACAAGTTCATCCAGATGGGCCGCAATGGCCTGGGTTGAACCGGCGGCGCGGGCTGGCGCGTTAGCCGCAGTACTTTTCATATTTGCTTTCGCGATTTACCCCGCCCGTGCGGCCGAGCCCTCGGCCAATGAGATCGTGGTCGGCAGCCCCGACGCGCGCGTCACCGTCGTCGAGTACGCGTCGCTGACCTGTCCGCACTGCGCCGAGTTCCACACCGCCACCTTCGCCCGCCTGAAATCGGCCTATGTGGACACCGGCAAGGTGCGCTGGGTGCTGCGTCACTACCCGCTCGATCCGCTCGCCATGGCGGCGGCGCTGCTGGTCCAGTGCGCCGCGCCCGACAAGCGCTTCGGCCTGGCCAGCATGATGTTTCAGGGCCAAAACCTGTGGATCGCCGCGCCCAAGCCGCTGGAGCCCTTGAAGCAATACGCCTTGCTGGCCGGCCTGAACGGCGCGGCGGCCGACGCCTGCCTGCGCGACCGCGCCCACTTCGCCGCCGTGCGCGATGCCCAGCTGAAATCCGCCGACGAGCACGACGTGCAGTTCACGCCGGCGTTCTTCATCGGCGCGGACAGCATCCAGGGCGCGGCCGACTACGACACACTGGCGGATGCGATCGACGCCGCGTTGGCCGTTCAAGCGCCGAAGTAATCAGCGCGCGCGAGAACCCGCAGGGTGCGTGTGGTATGGTGGGGCATGATGTCCCCGGCCTTCCCGGCGCATTTGCCTTACACCGTCCATTACCAGCCGCAGCTTCATCCCGGCCGGCAAGCTTTGGCCCTGGCGCTGGCGGGCCGCCAATCCCCGGATTTCGCGCGATCGTTCACCCACCTGGAACTGGGCTGCGGGTTCGGCCTGTCGGCGTTGATCCATGCCGCAGCGCACCCGAAGGCGCGGTTCTTCGCCGTCGACGCGCTGCCCGCGCACGTCGGCTGGGCGCAAGGCATGGCGGAGGCCGCGGCCCTGACCAACCTGACGGTGATCGGCGCGCCGTTCGGCGCACTCCACGACCAGGACCTGCCCGCCTGCGACACGATCGCACTGCACGGCGTGTGGAGCTGGGTGAGCGACGCCGACCGCGCGCACGCGCTGCGCCTGATCGACCAGCTGCTGAAGCCGGGCGGCGTGCTGTACCTGAGCTACAACGCACTGCCGGGCTTGGCCGCCCTGCTGCCGCTGCGCGAGATGATGCGCCTGGGCTTCGACCGGGCGACCGGCGACGCTCCGGCGCGGATCGCGGCCGCACTGACGCTGGTGGACGTGCTGGACGGGGCCGAGGCGCGCTACCTGCGCGACAACCCGGCGGCGGCGGCCCTGGCGCGGTCGCTGGCGCGCCAGCACGCCAACTACGCCGCCCACGAGTACTTCGCCGCCGACTGGCGCTGTTTCTATCATCGCGAGGTCGCCGCGGCGCTGGCGCCGCTGGGCCTGAGCTTCGCGGCCTCGACCGATCTGGCCGATGCCTTGCCCGAAACCCTTCACACCGCCGCGGGCCGGGCCGTGCTGGCCGCCGAGACCGATCCGACCGCGCGCGAAACGCTGGCCGACGTGCTGCTCAACCGCGATTTTCGCGCCGATCTGTTCATCCGCGCGCCCGCTGCCGCGCCCGACGCGCCGCGCGATTTCGCCGATCGGATCGGCCCCATCGCGCTGACGCTGGGCGCGCACGAATTGGACCACATCGTGCTGCGCACACCGGCCGGTCCGCGCGCGCCCGACGCGGTCACGCGTGCGGTGATGGCCGCGCTGGTCGGCGCGCCGGCCGACGTGACCCGGCTGCGGGCCAAGCCCGAACTGTGCGCGGAGGCGCCCGAGACCCTGGCCCGCGCGCTGGTGTGGCTGATGGCCGCCGGCGCCGCCGATCCGGCGTTGCCCGTCGCGGACGATGGCGACCGGCGCGCGCGCTGCGCCCGGCTCAACGCCGCGCTATGGGCCCAGGCCCCGATCAGCGCAGACGTCGGCGTGGCGGCCTCGCCGCTGACCGGTGCGGCGATCTCGGCGACGCAGGAAGAACAGATTTTCCTGCTGGCGCGTTTGCGCAACCTGGACCCGGTCGACTTCGCGAGCGGCTTCGCGCCCGACACCGCGCGGGCGGATATCGCCGCCGATCATGGGCGCTTCGTGCGCGACCGCCTGCCCGTGCTGGAACGGCACGGCGTGGCGTAAGGCTCAGCCGGACAGCGCCGCCACGCCCGGCAGCGTCTTGCCCTCGATGAATTCCAGGAACGCGCCGCCGGCGGTGGAGACATAGGTCAGGTCGTCGGCCACACCCGCGGCGTTGAGCGCGGCCACGGTGTCGCCGCCGCCGGCGATGGCCGCCAGCTTGCCGTCGCGCACCAGCTTGGCCGCGGCGCGCGCGACTATCATGGTGCCCTGGTCGAAAGGCGGTGTTTCGAATGCGCCAACCGGGCCGTTCCACAACAGGGTCTTGCACGCGCCCATCCGCTCGATCAGGGCCGCGGCGCTGGCCGGGCCGATATCGAGGATCAGCTGGTCGGCCGGCACTGCGTCGATGGCGCAGATCTCGGTCGGCGCGTTTCGGGCTAGCGCGTCGGCGATCACCGCGTCGTGCGGCAGCACGATGGCGCAGTTGGCGGCCAGCGCGCGGGTCATGATCTCGCGCGCGGTCTCGGCCAAATCCGGTTCGTGCAGCGACTTGCCGACGCCGACCCCTTGCGCGAACAGGAAGGTGTTGGCCATGGCCCCGCCGATCGCCAGCACGTCGACCTTTTCGATCAGGTTGTTAAGCAGCTCGATCTTGGTCGAGACCTTGGCCCCGCCGACGATGGCCATCACCGGCCGTTGCGGCGTCTCCAAGGCGGCCGACAGGGCCTCAAGCTCCGCCTGCATCTGCAATCCGGCGAAGGCCGGAAGTGCGTGGGCAAGCCCCTCGGTCGAGGCGTGGGCGCGGTGCGCCGCCGAGAACGCGTCGTTGACGTACACGTCGCCCAGTGCGGCCAGCGCCTTGACGAAGGCCGGGTCGTTGGCTTCTTCGCCCGGGTGGAAGCGCAGGTTCTCGAGCAACAGCACACCGCCCGGCGCAAGCCGATGAACGGCAGATGCCGCCACCTCGCCGATGCAGTCCTCGGCGAAGGTGACGGGCGCGCCGACCGCATCGGCCAGCGGCTGGACCACGGGCTTGAGCGACATCGCGGCCACACGCTTGCCCTTGGGCCGGTCGAAGTGCGACAGCACCACCACTTTGGCGCCCTTGGCCACAAGTGCCTTTACAGTGGGCGCGAAACGTTCGATGCGGGTGGCGTCGGTAACGCGACCGTCCTTGGCGGGCACGTTCAGGTCGGCGCGCACCAGCACGCGTTGGCCCGCAACCTGGGCCTGATCGAGGGTCTTGAAGGCGGGCATGGCGGCCGTGGGGCGCGTTGCCTGTTGCCTAGAGCGTCTTCGCCATCGCCGCGAGCGTGTCGAGCATGCGGTTGGAAAAGCCCCACTCGTTGTCGTACCAGCTGAGCACGCGAGCGAAGTTTTTCTCCAGCACCTTGGTCTGCGTGGCGTCGAATACCGAGCTGTAGGGGTTGTGGTTGAAGTCCACCGACACCAGCGGCAGCGTGTTGACGTCGAGCACACCCTTCAGTTCGCCGGCGGCGGCGGCTTTCATCGCGTCGTTGATGGCCGCCTCGGTCACATCCTTGGCCAGCACGCACTTGAAGTCGACCACCGAGACGTTAGGCGTGGGCACGCGCAGCGAGGTGCCGTCCAGCTTGCCCTTCAGTTCCGGCAGCACTTCGCCCACCGCCTTCGCCGCGCCGGTCGAGGTGGGGATGATGCTGAGCGCGGCGGCGCGGGCGCGGCGCAGGTCCTTGTGCAGCGTGTCCACCGTCGACTGGTCGCCGGTGTAGGCGTGGATCGTCGTCATGTAGCCGTGCTTCACGCCGAAGGTCTTGTGCAGCACGTAGGCCACCGGGGCCAGGCAGTTGGTGGTGCACGAGGCGTTGGAGACGATCACGTGCTCCTTGGCCAGCTTGGCGTGGTTGACGCCGTAGACGACCGTGAGGTCGGCGCCGGCCGAGGGCGCGGACACCAGCACCTTATTCGCGCCGGCTTTCAGGTGAACCTGGGCCTTGTCCTTGTCGGCGAAGATGCCGGTGCATTCGGCGACGATGTCGACCTTCAGGTCGGCCCACGGCAGCTTCGACGGATCCCGCTCCGCCAGCACCTTGAACGAGCGCCCGGCCACGGACAGCGTATCGCCGACCACCGCCACGTCGGCCGGCAGCGGCCCGTGGACCGAATCGTACTTCAGCAGGTGGGCGTTGGACTCAGCCGGGCCCAGGTCGTTGATCGCCACCACCTCGATGTCGCTGCGCCGGGATTCGATCAGCGCGCGGAACACCATGCGGCCGATGCGGCCGAACCCGTTGAGAGCCACCCGAACAGCCATCGCCCGTCACCCTTCCGATCGTTGCGCTCCGCGTCCGCGAACCCGGCAACATCTGAGCCGGATCAAGGATTTGCCCGCAGCCGCCGCGGCAGACTAAAACCGGCCGGCACGACCGCGGCAGGCGCGCCGAAGCGCCCGCGTGTTGCGATGGCCGGGGGGATACAATAGTCGCCGCCCGATGCCAAGGGCATGCCGAGGCCGCCACGCGACGGCAGAGCGCACGCCAGGGGGAGAAGGTTCATGTTCGAAACGGCCGAAGTGGGCGCCAGTCTGTCCGATGCGGCGTTCCGTGACATCAAAGACCGGCTGCGGCTCGACCTGATCGAGCATCAGCAGTCCCTGCGGACGGCCGACATGCCGGCCATCGTGATCCTGTCGGGGGTCAAGGGCGCCGGCGTGATCGACACCGCCAACCTGCTCAACACCTGGATGGACCCGCGCTGGATCGCCACCACGGCGTTCGACGATCCCAGCGACGAGGAGCGCGAACGGCCGTTGTTCTGGCGCTATTGGCGCAGCCTGCCGGCGGCCGGGGCCATGGGGCTGTACATCGGCGGCTGGTACAACGATCCGATCGCCTGCCTGTGCGACCGCAGCGCCAGTCGTGCCGCGTTCGACGAGTGGCTGGTGCGCATCAAGACCTTCGAGACCATGCTGGCCGACGAAGGCGCGTTGATTCTGAAGTTCTGGCTGCACTTGAGCAAAGCGGAACA
>JANRJB010000089.1:0-14858 GCA_033764265.1 Rhodospirillaceae bacterium
ATGGGCGGCGCCATGCCGGTGACCGTGGCCAAGCCGATCGTGAAGGAAATCACCGAATGGGATGAGTACACCGGACGGTTCGAGGCCATGCAGTCGGTCGAAGTGCGCGCCCGAGTCAGCGGCTACCTGACCCGGATCAACTTTACCGACGGTCAGATGGTCGAGCAGGGCCAGCTCCTTTTCGAAATCGATCCCCGGCCCTATCAGGCGACCGTCGATCAAGCCAGGGCCGCGCTGGCGCGGGCTCAAACTCAACAGCAGTTGGCGACCAACGACCTGGAACGGGCCGAACGCCTGCTCCAGACGCGGGCGATATCGGTCGAGGAGTACGACAGCCGCCAGCAGCGGAAGAAGGACGCCGACGCCGCGGTGGATGGGTCTAAAGCAGCGTTGCGGACCGCAGAGCTCGATCTCGAATTCACGCGCATCACGGCGCCGGTCAGCGGCCGCATCGGCGCCAAGCAGATCGATGTCGGCAATCTGGTCGCGGGGGGCAACGTCAATGCCTCGCTGCTGACCACTATCGTGTCGCTCGATCCGATCCGCTTCGTTTTCGATGCCAGCGAACTGGCCTACCTGCGCTATAGCCGGTTGTCCGAAACCGGCGAACGCGCCAGCTCGCGCGATGCGGCGAACCCGGTCTACGTGCGGCTGTCGGACGAAACGACATGGACCCGCCGCGGCACGATGGATTTCGTCGACAACCAGGTGAATGCGCGCACCGGAACCATACGCGGGCGCGCGATATTTCCCAACCCGGACCTGTTCCTCACGCCCGGAGTCTTCGGCCGTCTGCGCCTCATCGGCACGACCGTCAAGAATGCGGTGCTGATCCCCGACGACGCGGTGCTGAGCGATCAGGCCCGCAAAGTCGTGGCGATCGTCGACAGTTCGGGAACGGTCGCCTTCAAACCCGTCGTGCTTGGCCCGCTGGTCGATGGTTTGCGCGTGGTCCGCGAGGGGCTCGGCGCCGATGAACGCATCATCATCAATGGCCTGCAGCGCGCCCGGCCCGGCGGTAAGGTGATCCCGACCGAAGGCCAGATTGCCGACGCGGGAACGCCGGCGCCAGAGGCCGGTGACGCTGCGGCAGGACGCCAGGCGCCATGAAGTTCTCTCACTTTTTCGTCGATCGCCCGATCTTCACGGGCGTGCTGTCGATCCTGATCATGCTGATCGGGAGCGCTGCCTACTTCGCGCTGCCGGTCTCGCAGTATCCCGAGGTCGCGCCGCCCAACATCGTCGTCACGGCCAGTTATCCTGGCGCAAGCGCCGAGGTCGTGGCCAACGCGGTCGCCGCGCCGCTGGAGCAGGAAATCAACGGCGTCGAGGGCATGTTGTATATGCTTTCGCAGTCCACCGCCGACGGCCTCTTGACGATTACGGTGACCTTCGAGCTGGGCACCGACCTCGACATGGCTCAAGTCCTGGTCCAGAACCGCGTCGCCATCGCCCAGCCGCGCCTGCCCGAGGAAGTGCAGCGGCTTGGCGTCAATACCAAGAAGAACTCGCCGGATCTGATGATGGTCGTGCACATCGTTTCGCCGGACCGGACCTACGATCAGCTCTATCTGTCCAATTTCGCCTCACTGCGCGTGAAGGATGTCCTGGGCCGAATTGATGGCATCGGCGACGTGCAGATTTTCGGGGCGCGGGATTACTCGATGCGGGTCTGGCTCGATCCCGACCGGATCTCCTCGCTCGGCCTGACCGCGGGCGACGTCGTTTCGGCGCTGCGGGCGCAGAATATCCAGGTCGCCTCGGGCGTGCTCAATCAGCCGCCGATGCCCGATCCCGGCGCGTTCCAATTGAACGTGCAGACCCTCGGCCGGCTGTCGGCGCCCGAGCAGTTCGGCGAGGTGATCGTCAAGACCGACGATCAAGGCCGATTGATCCGGGTGAGCGACATCGCCCGCGTCGAGATCGGCGCGCGCGACTACATGACCAACTCCTATCTCAACGGCCAGGAAGCCGTTGCGATGGTGATCTTCCAGCGTCCGGGTTCGAACGCGCTGGCCACTGCCGCCGAAATCCGGCGCACCATGGACAGTTTGGCGGCGGAGTTCCCCAAAGGGGTCGAGTATCGCGTGGTCTACAATCCGACCGAGTTCATCCAGCAATCGGTCGACGCGGTCACGACGACGATCTTCGAAGCCATCGCCCTGGTCGTGATCGTCGTGTTCGTGTTTCTGCAGACATGGCGCGCCGCCGTGATCCCGATCGTGGCGATCCCGGTTTCGTTGGTCGGCACCTTCGCCGTGATGGCGGCGTTCGGATTCTCGCTGAATACACTGTCGCTGTTCGGGCTGGTGCTTGCCATCGGCATCGTCGTCGACGATGCGATCGTCGTCGTCGAGAATGTCGAGCGGCATATCGAGGGCGGAATGGCGCCCAAGGACGCCGCGCACCGGACGATGGACGAAGTCGGCGGCGCGCTGGTGTCGATCGCCCTTGTTCTGGCTGCCGTTTTCGTCCCGACCGCCATGGTGCCCGGCATCACCGGCGAATTCTATCGCCAGTTCGCGTTGACCATCGCCGTCGCGACGCTCATCTCGTGCTTCGTGTCGCTGACCCTCAGCCCGGCATTGTCGGGCATCCTCCTGAAGGCCAAAAATCAGCACGGCCATGGATCGATACGCGGGCTCGATGCATTCTTCGCGACGTTTAATCGCGCGATCGAGCGATTGTCGTCCGGCTACGGGCGCACCATCCGCCGGCTGGTGCGCATGTCGGCGATTGTCATGGTCGGCTATGGCGGCCTGCTGGCGTTGACTTGGGGCGGGTTTGCGGTCACGCCCGGGGGCTTCGTGCCGGCGCAGGACCAAGGCTACCTGATCGTCGCGATCCAGCTTCCGCCGGGGTCGTCGCTGCAGCGCACCGACGCGGTTGTTCAGCGCGTCAACGATCAACTGCTGGCCACCAGGGGCGTCATCAATACCGTCGCGTTCGCGGGGTTTTCGGGCGCCACGTTCACCAACGACACCAGTGCGGCGGCAATTTTCGCGGGCCTGGACAGTTTCGACAATCGCCAGGCGCAAGGCATCGGATACGACCAGCTAGTCGGGGAAATCCGCGGCAAGCTGTTCGGGATCGAGGAAGCGTTCGTGTTCGTCATTCCGCCCCCGCCAATCCAGGGCATCGGCAACGGCGGCGGCTTCAAGATGATGGTTCAGGACCGTGCCGGACGCGGCCCAGAAGCCCTCAAAGCCGCGACTCAGGAACTGGCCGCTGCGGCAAACCAGACCCCCGGGCTGGTCGGCGTCTTTTCGTTTTTCGATACGTCGAACCCCCAAATCTATGTCGACATCGACCGCGCCAAGGCCGAAATGCTGGGCGTGCCGGTGAACAACGTGTTCGAGGCGCTGTCGGTCTACCTCGGCTCCGCGTTCGTCAACGACTTCAACCTGTTCGGCCGCACCTACCAGGTGCGTGCCCAGGCCGACTCGGAATTCCGCCGCACGGCCGAGGACATCGCCAATCTGCGCACACGCAATGCCGCCGGCGATATGGTGCCGCTGGGAGCGGTCGCGACATTCGCCGACATCTCCGCGCCCTATCGGGTACCCCGCTACAACCTGTATCCGGCGGCCGAGCTGCAAGGCGACCGGCTGCCCGGTTTCAGCAGCGGCCAGGCGCTGGCGACGATGGAGGACCTGGCCCAGCGCGTGCTGCCGGCCGGCTTCGGTTACGACTGGACCGAACTGGCTTATCAGGAAAAGAACGTGGGCGGCAGCGCCGCCTTGATTTTTGTGTTCGCCGTTGTCGTCGTGTTTCTGGTGCTGGCGGCCCAGTACGAAAGCTGGACGCTGCCGCTGGCGGTGATCTTGATCGTGCCGATGTGCCTGCTGGCGTCGTTGGCGGGGCTGCTCCTGCGGGGCATGGACAACGACATCATGACGCAAATCGGGTTCGTGGTGCTGGTCGGGCTGGCCTGCAAGAACGCGATCCTGATCGTCGAGTTCGCCGCCCAGGCCGAGCGCGATGGTGCGGACCGAATCGAAGCGGCCGCGCAAGCCGGCCGCACGCGTCTTCGGCCGATCCTGATGACTTCGTTCGCATTCATCCTTGGCGTCGTCCCGCTCATGATTGCTGAAGGGGCAGGGGCCGAAATGCGCCAGGCACTTGGCACCGCCGTCTTCAGCGGAATGTTGGGCGTGACGCTTTTCGGCCTGATTCTGACCCCGGTTTTCTTCACGTTGTGCAGGCGACTCTCCGACCTGGGCCATTCGATTGCCGGTTCTGGCGCGCCTCCTGCGAAAGCCGATGGTCACGAGGCGTCGAAATGATTCCGGCGCAAAAATTCCTGCCGTGCGTCGCGTGCCTGCTTCTCGCCGGGTGCCTTGGCAGGGTCGGGCCCGATTATCAACCTCCCAGCACCCCGGATATCGCGCGGTTTGCCGCCGCCAACGACGCTGCCGCATTCTTATCCGATCCGACACCAACGCAATGGTGGCGCGTCCTCAACGATGCTCGGTTGAATCGGCTTGTCGAACGGGCGCTTGAAAGCAACAACGACGTCAAGGTGGCCCAGGCGAACTTGCGCGCGGCTCGTGCCGCATTGGCCGCGCAACGCGGCGGTCTGTTTCCACAACTGAATGCCGGAGCGGCCTACGCCCGCACGCGCCCAGCGGCCGCGGCCCAAGGGGTCTCGGCGGTTGCCGCCGACGCCGACAGCTTTGACGCCGGCTTCGATGCGTCATGGGAACTGGACGTGTTCGGTCGCGTGTCCCGTTCGGTCGAAGCCGCTACCGCCAGTGCGGCTGCGGCCGAGGCGCGGCTCGACGACATGCGCGTGTCGATCGCGGCCGACACCGCGCGCGCATATGTCGACCTGCGAGGCGCCCAGCAACGACTCAACGTGGCCAGAAGAAACGCCGAGAATCAGAAAGGAACCTATGAGCTCACCGTCCAATTGAGTGAGGGTGGCCGAGGGTCTGATCTCGACGTGGCGCGCGCTCGCGCGCAGTACGAAACCACGTTGGCCGGGATCGCCTCGCTCGAGGCGGCTGAGGACTCAGCGCGGTTCCGGCTGGCGGTATTGACCGGCGATCCGCCGTCGACCATCGACCAGTCCGCGCAAGACTACGAAGCGCCGGCGCCGGAGATTCCGCGCGTACCGGAAACCGTGGCCATCGGCGATCCTGCATCGATGCTGCGCCAACGTCCCGATATCCGAGCCGCGGAGCGCGAGGTCGCCGCCGCGACGGCCCGCATCGGCGTGGCGACAGCCGACTTGTTTCCACGCATCGATTTAATCGGCTCGATCGGATTGAGCGCGCTGGGGGGTGACCTGTTCAACGACGACGCTGCGTTTCGTTTCGCTGCCGGCCCCTCACTCTCGTGGACCGTGTTTGCCGGCGGCCGGGTCCGGGCGCTCGTCGAACAGGCGGACGCGCAAGCCGCGGCGCAGCTGGCGCGGTACGACGCGGTTGTCCTGGCAGCGCTGGAAGACGCCGAGAACGCGCTCAGCCGCTATAGCCGCGAGCGGATCCGGTTCGGCAACCTGACGGCCGCCGCCGATGCCAGCGCACGCGCGGCCGACTTGGCCGAGCAACGATACCGCGGCGGAGTCGACAGCTTCCTGAATGTCCTGGATGCTCAACGCAGCCTCTTGGCCAGCGAGGATGCGGCGGTCCAGAGTCAGATCGCGACGACCACCCAGTTCATCGCGATTTACAAGGCGCTCGGTCTGGGCTGGTCGGCGTCCCCGTAACGCATTGCAAGCGTCTTCACTGTTGATCGAAGCCAGATCGATCCGCCGAAAGCGTCGCCCATCGGCGCGGCCCGGTCGTTCTTGCCTGAAATGTCCATTGAGGTCTGCCCCACTTCAGCGTGCCGGCCTGGGCGCGAGCGATGTCCCACTCGCGCGGTTGCGGCTAGGCTGTCCTTCGGTACGGCCTTGCCAGGTCAGCGCCAGTTTTCATGGGCTTGGCCGAGAAATTCTTAAGTGTCTGATATCGCGATCAAAAACAACGATCGACGTCCGCGACAGATTGCCTGCCCCCGATATAGGATTGGCGCGGAAGTTCGATTTGGAGAAGGCGAATGTCTGGCAAGCGGCTGCTGGTCTTGTACATGGCGGTCCCACTTGCGCTGGCCCTGTTCAACGGCCTGCGTGGATCGATCTGGGCGCCAGACATTGGCACGGCGAAGACCTTCCTGATGTTCGCGGCGTGCAGCTTGCCGTTGTGGTTGTTCAGCGCCGGCTTGGCCCATGGCCTGCTTCCGGTCGTGCAAAAGGTCGGCGGGCATCCGATCATCGCCCTGATGGTGACGTCGATCGTCGCCGTGCCGCTGAGTTACGCCATCGTTCTTGTGTTCATCACCATGTTCGGCCACTCGTTTCCGGGGCTCGAAAACGCGCTCGAGTCGGATGGACGGGCCATGGTCGGCGGGTTCTGGGGTTACGTTTCGAGCCCACGAGGCCTTATGGTCGTGCCGCTGTTGATCGTCGCGCATTGGGTATACGAGGTCGCGACCGGCGAGGTCGTGTTTTACCCAGGCTTCATCAAGAACGCCGGCGCACCGTCCGCGACGGCCGCGAACTCGCACGTGGCATCACCGCAGTCCGAGCCGGGTTTCTTCAAGAAGCTTCGCCCGGACCTCGGCCGCAACATTCTCGCCCTCGAAGCCCATGAGCACTACATTAAGATCCATACCGATCGCGGCCACGAGTTGATCCATTATCGGTTTGGCGATGCGGTGCGCGAGCTTGGTGGCACGCCCGGGTTGCAGGTCCACCGCTCGTACTGGGTCGCCCAGGACGCGGTCGTGGCCGTATCGCCGGCGGGGAAGAGCTTCCGCCTGACCCTCTGCAACGGGTTGACGGTCCCGGTGAGCCTGTCGTTCCGCGGTGCGCTGCAGCAACACCGACTCCTGACTTCGACTCATCAGGAGTTCATGGCTGCCTCCGCCCAAAATCCATCAGCATGAAAGACGGTTCGTGAAAGTCGCCACTACGTGAGGCGGCGCTCAAGAAAAACACAAGCCTTATCAACGTACTGTTCTTGCTCAAAGAGCCGCAGCCACGTTATCGGCTGTCTTCAATTGAGTTCGGGCCCGAAACACGGCCTGGCGTCCGGTTCATTGGGGAGACAGTCATGAACGCAATCAAGCGCGCGCTGTTGGGAAGCTTTGTGGTCGTCGGACTTGGCCCGGAGGTCTTTGCACAGCAGCTCGGCCAAATCGAAGAGGTGGTCGTCACCGCCCGCAAACGCGAAGAACGGCTGCAGGACGTTCCCCTGGCCATCACGGCGTTTACCGCTGACCAAATGTCACTGCGTCAGGTGCGCGATCTCGCCGACATTGCCAAGTTGACGGCGGGCCTGAACTACGAAGCCTACCTGGGCGGTAACGGTACCCCGGTCATCCGTGGCGCGGCGCAGCAGCGCATCACCGACCTCGACCAGAACGTTTCCACGTTTTTCGACGGCATCTATCTGCCTCGGCAATACGCCATCAGCCCTGGGGTCATCGGCCTCGAGCGCGTCGAGGTGGTCAAAGGACCGCAGAGTGCGCTGTACGGTCGCAACGCCTTCAGCGGCGCCATCAACTACGTCACGCGCAAGCCCGGCGACACCTGGACCGGGGCGGCCGAGGCCACGATCGGCATTTACCAGCGCTACGACATCATTGCCGACGTCGGCGGGCCGTTGGTCGAAGACCGGGTGATGGTGCGCCTCGGCGCCGGCTACAGCGAGTTCGACGGCGACGCGCGCAATGGCCATCCCAATGCTGGCGCCGATATCAGTCCTGGCTCGCCCGGGCGCGTCAATGGCTGGGAAAACAAGTCGTTCCAGGGCCGCATCGTGGTGAAGCCGGCGGAAAACCTTGAACTGGACTTTGGGGCTTACCGTTTCGAAATCTTCCAGGAAACGCCGGCCATCATCCGCGTCACGCGCACCGACCGGGACACCAATTGCGGCACGACGTTCGCCAATGGCTCGCGTGGATTGTTTTGCGGCGAGCTGCCCTGGCAGTTCAAGCCGCTGCCCGGCGGCTCGCGTCCGGTGGATGTCAACGTCGATCCGCGCGGCTTCGGCCTGAAGTCCGACAGCACGATCCTGCGCGGTCACGCGGAATGGACTCCGATCGACACATTGAATCTGGTCTATGAGTACGGAAATGTGAAGTCCGACGCCATTACCGGTGGCTCAAGCGATCGCGACCCGGTGCTCGGCTCGATCAATTTCCTGGCGCCCACGGCGCCGCGCGGCAATCAATTCTCGGTCTCTCCGTCCGGCGACGTGAAGTACCAATCCCATGAAGTGCGGACCAGCTTCCAGCCGACCGAGCAATGGGACCTCCTGGCCGGTGGCTTGTACTCCGAGCTCAAGGACTTCGATTTCTTCCCGTTGGCGCCCGGGCTTCCGCTGCTGGGGACCCAGCCTTATGACATCACCAGTCCGTCGTTCATCGTTCTGAGCCGCGGGCGCACCAAGGTGATTACACGGGCCGTCTTCGGCCGCATTTCGGTTCAGGCGACCGATGAACTTCGGTTGTCGGCCGAGGCACGCTATCAGGACGAGGAAAAGTCCCTCGTGAGCGGCCCGACCACGTTTAGCGCCGCGATCGCGACCCGGAACGGAAGTTGGAATCAGTTCACACCGCGCTTCACGGCCGATTACAAGTTGAGCGAAGACACCTTGCTGTACGCGACGGCGGCCCGCGGCGCCAAGGCCGGCGGTTTCAATCTGAGCGCGCTGGTGCCGGCGCAGTTTCGCTTCGACCCGGACTACAACTGGACCTACGAACTGGGCTCCAAGAACGACCTGATGGACGGTCGCCTGCGGCTCAACGGCGCCGTGTTCTACATGGACTGGGCCAACCGGCAAGTCAGCTGCTCGGCGCAAGGCAGCGCCATCGGCATTACCCCGCCCGCCGTCATCTGCAACGTCGGCAAGTCTAGCGTGAAGGGCATTGAACTGGAGTCGACGGCGGTTCTGACCGATGAGTTCACGGTTTCAGCCAGCTTGTCCTACAATGATGCCAAGTTTGCCGACGGCGTGATCGATCAACGCATCCGCGACGTTCGCGTGTGCGACGGCACTGTCTGCCCCGCCAACGGTGACGTCAGCGGCAACCAGCTCGAGCGCATGTCGAAAGTTCAGGGCAATCTCGGCGCCGAGTGGACGCCGCCGATCAACGACGCCCTCACGGGCATCTTCGGCGTCGACACCAGCTACAAGTCCAAGCAATACGCCGAGTCCGTGAATCTGGCCTGGCTGCCGGCGCGCTGGCTGGTTGACGCCCGCGCCGGCGTCCGGGCCGAGAACTGGGATGTGATGGCGTGGGTCAAGAACGCTTTCGACAGCGACTACCCGGCCTCGTCGTTCGTCACCCTCGTCGCGACGGATACCCAGTACGTGCCGATCAAAGGGGCTGGGCGCACGATGGGCATAACCGGGCGCTATCGATTTTGAAAAGGGAACTTACTTCAACGCCGCGGAGTACTGTTAGGATCGTTCAACACCGGAGGCGGCAGCGCAATCGCCTGACGCCCATTCTGCCGCGCAAGCCGCTGACCGCTGGTGTGACGCGGACTCGGCAATCGGGAAGGTGCATGCCGATGAAGCTCATTTGGACCTTTTTGGTCCTCGCCGCGTCAAGCTGTCTGGCCCTGGTGTCCCATGCGGCCGACATGCCCCCCGGGATCGCCGATCCGGACAAGGCGATCCTGGATCCCATGTACAGCGATCCGGTGCTGTTCTGGCGGTTGACCTCTGTACCCAAGAATCCGTTCGAACCGGATCCATACTTCTATTGGCCGGTCGAAGTGGTGCGCGGCGCACCGCAGCCCATGAAATCCGCCAATGGCGCGACCACTCTGCCCAAGGCCGCTCTGGACGCGGCTGCGGACTGGGCCCAGGCGCGCAACAGCAACGCCCTTGTCGTCATCCACAAGGGGGTCGTGCAGCGCGAGCAGTATTGGAACGGCATGGTGCCCGGCACGCTTGCCAACGGACGCGCCATCACGCGTAGTGTCACGCCGCTTCTGCTGGGCTTCGCCGTCGCCGACGGCAAGCTGACCCTTGACGATCCGATCGAGCGATTCATCACCGAGTGGGCCGGCGATCGGCGCGGGGCGATCACCGTGCGCCATTTGGCGCAGCATGTGTCGGGCCTTGAAGTGGCCCCGATGCTTCCGGTGACGCAAGTGTACGGCAACAAGGACCTATGCCTTGCCTATTGCGGCGACGTTGTCCGCGCCGCCCTCAACTACGAGTACGTCGTTCCGCCCGGGACACGCTTTGAAGTCGCGCAGGAGAACGTGCAAATACTCGCGACCGTGATCGAGCGTGCGATGGGGATGCCCATCGCGACCTTGCTGTCGGAACGGGTGTGGAAACCGATCGGCGCCTCGGACGCGGCCCTCCAGCTCGACCGGCCGGGCGGTGTGGCGCGCATGATGTGCTGCATGCGCGCGACTCCGGCCGATTGGGCGCGGCTGGGTCAGCTGATCCTGCAGGACGGTGTTTGGAACGGGCGCCAGGTTCTGCCCGAGGGCTGGGTCGCCACCATGGCCACGCCGTCGCAGCGCAACGCGAATTTCGGTCTCGGCTTGTGGCTGGGAACGCCCTACGTCGCTAATCGCACTTACTTCGAGGGTCAGCCGGGCGTCATTCCCCAGTCGGAGCCGTACCTGGCCGACGACGTTCGGATCATGGAGGGCGGGGGGTTCCGCACCGTCTTCATCGTGCCTTCAAGAGAACTGGTCATCCATCGTCACGGTCCGGCCGATCCCGGCTGGGATCACGCCGCGCTGGTCAACATCATCATCCGCGGCTCGACCACCAGATGATCCGCGTCGCCCTGATCGCCCTGTTGTGCGCGGCGGGCGTTCACGCGGCGCAGGCCCGATCGTTCTATATCGAGGGCGCGGGCGGCGTGCCGCTGGCGGTCACGGACGCCGGGGCCGTCGACGCCCCGGCAATCCTGTTCCTGCACGGCATCGGCCATGGCCGCGACAGCTTCCAGGTTCAGTTTACATCGCACCTGACCGAAAATTATCGCCTCGTGGCGTTCGACCTGCGCGGTCACGGCATGTCCGGCAAGCCGTGGCGCGCGGCCGACTACGCCGAGGCCGCGATCTGGGCGGAGGATGTCGCGCGCGTCATGGACGCCACCGGACTCATCCGCCCGGTCGTCGTGGCCTGGTCATACGGAACCTTGGTGGCCGCGGACATGGTTCGCGTCGGCGGCGCGCCGCGGATCGCCGGCGTGGTGATGGTGAGCGCGCTCGGCGGCCTAGAAGCCCAGGCCCCACAGGGCGAAATTCCGCCCGACCTTGCGAAAGCGCGCCTGCTTCAGCCTCAACCGAGCCTTGCCGATCAGCAGGACGCGTCGCGGCTGGTCGCACGCTACCTCACCGATGGTCCCGCGCCCGCGCCATGGCGCGACACCACGCTGGCGCTGAACCTGATGGTGCCGCCCTATGTTCAGCCCCTGGTGCGCCAGCACGCCAGCGACAATCGCGACCTGGTCGCGCGGTTCACCATGCCGGTGTTGATCGTTCACGGTGCTAAAGACGCCGCCGTGCAGCAAGCAGCCGTGGACTCCCTGGTCCAGCGCCTGCCCAACGGTCTGGCCAGCCGCTACGACGCGGCCGGACACACGCCGTTTGTCGAAGATGCGCCCCGGTTCAATCGCGAGCTGGCGGCGTTTGTCGAATCTGTGAGGAGCAACCAATGATTGCCCGACGTATTTTGCTTGCCGGCGTTGCTGCGGCTGCGGCGGTTCCCCGTGCCGCACACGCCGTCACGATGTCTCCGGCCGAACGGCTCGACACCATGATCCGCATGCGCGGCGACACCACGGGCGGGGTCGTATACGGATGGCTGGATGCCGTCCGGTCCACGTTCGTCGACGGCGACATTCGACCGATGTGCCGCATGTTGGCGGCCACGGTCAGTCGCTTCGAGCGGCGCGATGACCAATACGAGGCGACCGTGCTCGAGGTTGCATACTACCTCGATCCGAAAACCAATGAGCTGCTGAAGACGTTCCGCTTTCCAGGGGCGAGCCAAGACGTAAACGTGCCGGTGTACCGCACGGGCCCCGTCAAGGTGCGTTTCGGCATCGACTTCAGCGAATGGGAGGAACACACGCCCGGCGAACCCGGCAAGGCGACCGCCGCGTTCGCGCCCAAATCGTCGGTTCACCTCGAGCGCAACGTCGGCTTTCCCACGATTGAGGACGGCAACCTGTTCCTGCGCACGGACGAATACGGCCGAGTGTACCCCGACAAGACCAAGCCGCCGACCGTGTTCTATCGCGAGTGGATGATCTGGCAGGCGCGGGCCGACGCTCTGCTGCAAACCCGCGCGCCCAATGTTCCCGCCACGTTTGCTTACTCGGCGCTGTCGAGCTGGCGTCCATGGATGCAGTTGGGCGACATTAAAGGTCACACCGCCGAGAACGGTCACGGCGCGAAAGCCGAGTCCATCGAAAAGATCCCCGCGATGCTGCGCGACCTGATCAAGGCGCGCGACCCGGATGTGCTCGCCGATCCGGTGCGTGCGCTCGGTCCGTGAATGATAGTTCCGATATTCCTGGTGTCGCGCGCCTTGTCTGGGCGTAGGCACGTCGAGTGCTTTGTTTCAAGGGGTAAACATGGGCACGGGTGAACTCGGCGGGCTGTCGCGGCGCGGCGTCATCGTCGCCACCGCATTGCACGCCCCATTGTTCGGCGCGACGACGGCATCTGCAAAGGATGGGACAGCCGCGCCACCGCTTGATCGGCTTGAAGCGCTCGTCAAGATGCGCGGGAGCATCGACGGCCGAGCCGGCTTCGCATGGATCAGGGGCGTTCGCTATGCGCAAGTCGGCGGCCGCTTGGAGCCGATGTGCGGCCTGTTGAACTGCACCATGATCCGGTATCGGCGGATTTCCCCGGACTCCTTTGACCTGCGCCTGTACGAGGTGTCGTTCTACACGGACCTGGCGACGGGGCAGTACGCGCCCACGCTCAAGATGCCGTTCACCGGCAAGACCGTCGAAGTGCCCCTGTACCGCACGGGCCCCGGTCGGCACGTCGTCAAGACCGCGAACAGCGAAGTCATGTCGTGGAGCAAGACCAATACCGGAAACGAAGCGGTTGCGCGCATGATCGCGCCCGACGGGCAGATTTTCTACGATGTCGAACTGTCACAGCCGACCATCCAGGCGGACCACGTCTGGTTGACAACCGAAGCGACGACGCGTCTTGAACCGACCGATCCGGCCGACAAGCCGTGGTTCTACAAGGAACTCATCACCAATCACGGCGCCCTGAAAGAGCTGCGCGATCCGAACGTGACGCATGTCGACTCCACGGCGTCCTATACCCTGATGATGGGGTGGCGGCCCTGGATGCAGATGGACGGTGTCGACGGGCATACCGTTGACCACGCGATCGGCGGCCGCGTCTGGCGCCTGGATGACCTGCCGACCGACATTCTCGATCACATGAAGCGCCATCACCCGGATATCGTCGGCGATCCGGGGCGCTGGCTCGACGCGGCCGTACCCTGAACATCTCCCCTGGGATTCCTTCAACATTCTCTTGAAAGGTCTAGCCATGTTTACCCGGCGTGGTTTTGTGTCGTCAGCGGCGGCCGCACCCGCTGCGCTGGCAACGACGCGCTCGGCCAGGGCGCAGGATCTGGTTTCGCTGTCCCCGCCCATCAGTCGGGTGAGATCTGAGTTTCTGTACTTCGACGATCCCGTGGCGGAATTCCGCGCCCACATGCGCATCGAGCGCGACCTGGTCGAGGACCAAGGATCAACGATCACCTGGTACCATTGGCTGGTATTCATGATTCCCGGCGACCGCCGGCCTGAACCGCTGATGCGGTACGAAGGTATCGAGTACAGTTATTTCCGGCACCTCGGCGACAACAACTACCGGATTCACGCGCATAACATTTCGTTCCCGCGCGACCTCAAGACCAACAAGTTCACCGACACCGTCGTCAACCCCATCACCGGCGAGCGCGTCAACGCGCCGGTCTCATTGCTGCTGCACGATCCGGGCACGATCGCCAGCCCGATCGGCTTCCGCAACGTCAACGGCGACGGCACGCCACAAGAGGTGTATCGCCAGTTCCGTATCGAGGACAATCTGATCAAGCTCGACAGCATTCGCAGCGCGCCGCCGAACTGGCCGGCGACTCATATCGAGAACTCGTGCCAATGGGTCGATCTGGACCTGTTCGCCAACACCACCATCACGTCGCTTCCGGTGCACTTCTGCGGACATTATGCTTTCGAGAACTACGCGTGGCTCAAGATGCCGAAAGGCAAGGGGCACTTGTCCGGGTTCTGGGATGGCAAGAAACTCAATTCGCCGCAGGAAATTCCCAGTGAGATGCTGACCCGGATGGAGCGGGAATACCCCGAACTGCTCGCGCCGCGCTGGGGCGAGTTTGACAGACCGGTCAAGTTCAAGGTTTGACAGCCGCATTCACGCCAAGCGAGGAATAGATCACATGCCCATTCAGCCATCCCTTGAGCGGCGTTCGCTCTTGTCCGCCGGCACGACGATGACCGCGCTTTCCGCCGCCGCGGCCGTGATCGGACCCGGCCGTGCGTCCGCCATGGAGCGAGCCTCCGGCAGTGTATCGCTGCGCGGGCCGACGTTCGACCTGACGACCGGGCGCGGCAACGTGGATGCGTACCTCAAGCTCACGTCCAACCTGGACATGAAAAGCACGCACTATGGCTGGATCGACGGGTATGTGATGGGCGTTGCACCCGGCGGCGCGGTCCGCGACATCTGCGGATTTCGCGGAATCGGCTGCAATCGGCTCCTGCCGTACGAGGGGCCGGAGTACGGATACCGCCGCGTGTTGCGCGAGATCGTGTTCTACACCGATCTC